>JAEPQQ010000089.1 GCA_017640445.1 Bacteroidia bacterium
CATTTTGTCGTAGAACAAGTGTCTTCCAAGATCAACACCTGCCACGGTAAGCGGGTTGTCTTCCGGAATAATCAATGCCGGCAGTTCCGAAACTCGAATCAATGTGGTGTCTTCCGGGCCTGGAACTGGTGGAATTACTTCAGGTGGTGGTTCGGGACCACAACTCGTAAGTGCCGTTGAGGCTATGCCTATAAACAAAAGGCACTTGAACCACAACGGAACAAGTGCCTTCTCGAAAATTTTATGTTTCATTAATGTTGTTCGTGGTTATACAAGCGATTACTTTACGATCAGCTTTTTAGTAAGCTTCTCAGCAGCATCCGATTGAATTTCTACGAAGTACATTCCTGGAGCGAGATTGCTCACGTTGATTTCGTTTGCGATTTCCTCAGACTGAACGTCTACCGTCTTAACCACTTCCCCAACGTTGTTCATTACCTTTACGTAGGTAACGTTGCTCAACTCAGATAAGATGGTAACATCTCCACTGGTTGGGTTAGGGAACATCGAAATAACGTTATCAAGGTTCGCGTAGCTAGAAGGTGTATACTTAGTTGGGAATTCAAAGTCGATCTTTTCGTTTGGAGTAGTTCGAGACTTCAACTCTACCAACTGTAAATCCTTATCAAAGGTGTACATGTCATGTCGAGTAGCCATTGACTTTCCAACGAAGATGTCTCCTGACTCTTCATCAAGTTCTACATACCCATCAGTAACCAATTCTTCGATTGATAGTAACTCACGTACCTCAACACTTCCGGTGATGCGGCTGGTGTTCATATCAAGGTTACCTAATTTAAGCGATCGCTTTCCGTCTTCCTCTGCTACAAATAGGGCACGTACAAGATTGTTTTCCTCGTCGTATACCATATCGATTACATCCTGCTCAACGCGAAGCTGGCTTTCCAACTTACCTGTTCGGGTATTTACCTTGAACAGTCGGTTGTTACCCAATACATCTTTTGCTACGAATAGAAGTTTTTCCATCGAAGAGATGTAACAAGGAGAACTTAGCGACATTTCAACGGTCATTGTTTGTCCGTTGAAGTCGGTTGTTTTGCTCTTTCCAACAACTGGAGCACTCATTGCCTGAAAGGACAATGAAGGCAATTCAACTTTCGCTGTAATTTCACCTGTGGTGAGGTTAAAGAATACCAAAGAGATGTCATCATCATTGTTGCCATATCCATGGAACTGACGTTGAACTGAGATAAAACCCAGTTCGTTTCGCTCTCCAATAAAAAACGGCGCCATTACTGCGCTGTTAAAGAAAGGTAGTTCACGTAAACGCTCTCCGGTGTTTGCATCGGCAACCACCATCTTTTGTTGGCGGGCCATTGGTAGTTTTGGAGAAGCAGAGTTTACGTCATCTGTAAAGAAATACAATAAGTCATTCTTTATATCGTGGTGCATGGTATTTGCAACATACCGACGATTTGCATTTAAACGAATCGTGTTCAATGTAGACTCGCTAAAGTCTGCAGATGGATTCACATCCATTACCTTCAACTCGGAAGGATTGTTTTCATTCCATTTAATGGCCTTGGCTGGCGACTGTGCAGCCGCGTATCCAAACGCCATAACGGCTAGTAGTGTAAAAGTAACCTTGTTCGAATTCATAATATTTTCTGTGTTAAAGCTTGCTTGTTAAATTCAATCATATGTATGATCGATTTTATGTGGCGAAAGTTACAGCCAACGAAAAAAAAATCCAATAGTATTTGACGAAAGGACTGTCATATTTTATTAACGAAATTAAGACATAAGTCTACCAACCCTTTCAATTTTAACAGAAGCACCCAAATACTGTTGGATTTTCAAAAACTAAATACTACCTTTGCCGCCGCTCAAAGGAGGACATTTTGATTTGACAGAACAAAACAACGAATTGGAAAACGTAAACGTTTCCGAAAACACTGAAGAAACCAAGGATGTTTCTACAGATCAGACCGCAGACCAAGCACAAGAAACCAATCCAGAAAACACATCCGAAGAAGTCGTAGAAGAAGCTTCAACCGAAGCTGAACCGCAAGAGAGTGCCGCAGAAACTTCAACCGAAGAGAAGGCTGAAGAAGTGGTTGCTACTAAAAAACGCGATTACAACGACGTTCCTGACCCGGTTCACGACGAATCAGCATTTGACTGGTCGATGGACAAGGAAGGATTTAGTCAGTACGACGATTCGAACCGATCTGAATTGGAAGAATTGTACAAAGGAACTTTTAACACCGTTGAAGAAGGTTCCATCGTTACAGGTAAAGCTGTATCCATTAGCAAGAAGTACGTAGTAGTTGACATCGGATTTAAATCGGATGGACTTGTAAACCGTACAGAGTTTAAGGATCAACCTGAATTGGCTGTTGGAGATGCCGTTGAAGTGTACGTAGTAGAAACAGAAGACTCTCTTGGTCAACTGGTTCTTTCCAGACGAAAAGCTCTTGCTGAAACTGCATGGCAACACGTTACCAAAGCACAGGAAACGGGTGAAATCGTTCGAGGATATGTTAAATCCAGAACCAAAGGTGGTTTGGTTGTTGACGTGAACGGACTTGATGCATTCTTGCCAGGATCTCAAATCGACGTTAAACCAATCCGAGACTACGATCAGTACGTGGGTCAAACCATGGAATTCAAGGTGGTTAAAATCAACGACGCCTTTAAGAACGTAGTTATCTCTCATAAGGCACTGATCGAAGACGATATCGAAGCACAAAAAGGAGAAATCCTTTCACGACTTGAAAAAGGTCAGGTACTTGAAGGTGTTGTTAAAAACATGACTTCGTTTGGTGTGTTCATCGACCTTGGTGGACTCGACGGACTTCTTCACATTACCGATGTATCATGGGGTAGAATTAACCACCCTGAAGAAGTACTTGAACTCGATCAGAAAATCAACGTGGTTGTTCTTGACTTCGACGACGATAAAAAACGAATTTCTCTTGGTCTGAAGCAATTGAGTGCTCACCCATGGGAAAGCCTTGGCGAAGAACTTCAGGTTGAAGCGAAGGTTAAAGGTAAAGTGGTTACAGTTGCTGACTACGGTGCTTTCGTTGAAATCGCTCCAGGTATTGAAGGCCTTATCCACGTTTCTGAAATGTCGTGGTCTCAACACCTACGCAACCCACAAGACTTTATGAAAGTGGGTGACGAAGTAGAAGCGGTTATCCTTACTCTTGAAAAAGAAGAACATAAGATGTCTCTTGGTATCAAGCAATTGACACCAGATCCATGGGAGAACATCGAATCTAAATACCCAGTTGACAGCAAACACAAAGGCATTGTTCGAAACCTTACCAACTACGGCTTGTTCGTAGAATTGGAAGAAGGTGTTGACGGACTTGTTCACGTAAGTGACCTGAGCTGGAGCAAGAAGATCAAGCACCCTGCAGAATTCACTAAGAAAGGTGAAGAGCTAGAGGTAATCGTTCTTGAAATCGACAGAGAAAACCGACGTTTGAGTCTTGGACACAAACAATTGGACGAAAATCCATGGGATACTTTCGAAAGCATCTTCACAGAAGGTTCTGAGCACAAAGGAACCATTCTTGAAGTTGGAGAAAAAGGTTGTACCGTATCTCTTCCTTATGGTGTTGAAGGTTTCGCACCGAACAAACACATCAAGAAAGAAGATAAGTCGACTGTTAAATCGGAAGAAGAATTGGATTTCCGAATCATTGAATTTAACAAAGATCAAAAGCGAATCATTGTTTCTCATACCGACATTTGGAAAGAAGAAGAGCGAGCTCGAATCGACTCTGAAACGGAAGCCAAAAACCGGTCTGCAAAACAAGCTAGTAAGATTGTTACCAAAATCAACAAGTCAAACGAGGTTTCAACCCTTGGAGAACTTGACGGTCTTGCTCAGCTAAAAGCGAAGATGGAAGCAGAAAACAGAAAAACTGCTGAAGCAAAGCTTGCAAAGAAAGAAGAGGAAAAAGCAGCTGAAGAAGCTTCTACTAAAAAAGAAGAAAAGGCTGAAACTACCTCAGAAGCAGATGATCTTAAGAAGCTGAATGGAGTTGGTCCTGCATTGGAGAAGAAATTCATCGAAGCAGGTTATACTACCTATGCACAGCTTGCCGACCTTAACGCTGAGCAGATCACGGAAGTGGAAACTGCAATCGGTAAGGCAGACGCCTTTGCTAAGAACGGCTGGGCTGACCAACTTAAAGAATTAATGGCGAACTAAGAATTGAGCTTTTTATTCAATATATAAACGAAAAATCCCATCTTTGAATGGGATTTTTTTTTGACCTAATACATCGAAAATGAACTATTGGCTGGTAAAATCTGAACCGTACAAATACAGCTGGGACGACCTGGTAAAAGATGGATGGACCTATTGGGATGGCGTGCGAAACTACGCTGCCCGTAACAACATGAAAGACATGAAGCTTGGCGACATGTGTCTCTACTACCACAGCAACGAAGGCAAAGAGATTGTTGGAATTTCCGAAATCATCAAAGAGCACTACCCCGACCCAACAATTGATGACGATCGTTGGGTAGCTGTAGATATGAAGCCCGTACATAAGTTCGCAGAACCTATTACGCTGGCTCATATCAAATCGGATCCGGCTTTAGCGAGCATGGAAATTATCCGCCTGAGCCGACTGTCGGTATCCAAAGTCAGCAAAGAAGAGTTCGAACACATAAAAGGACTTGGCAAATAGGATGTCGAAACGCATCATTTTAGATACACCCCAGCTCAACATCATGCTACACCGCATGGCCATTGAGCTCTATGAAAATCATAGCAACTTCTCCAATTGTGCGTTGATTGGTCTTCAGCCCAGAGGAATTGCCCTGGCGCGTAAGATTAAAGCTCTGCTCATCGAAGAATTTGACCTGGACCATGTTACCTACGGAGAGCTTGACAGCACGTTTTACAGAGACGATTTCAGGCGAAACGAAAAAATACTGATCCCGAACTCAATTGCTCTCGACTTTCCGATTGAAGGCATGGATATAGTTCTCATAGACGATGTGTTGTATACCGGCAGGTCAGTCCGATCGGCACTGAACGCCCTGGCCGACTTTGGAAGGCCGGCAAAAACTGAGTTGCTGACCTTGATTGACAGACGGTTCAAACGCGAACTACCCATACAACCCGACTATGTAGGTACCAATGTAGATACACGTGCGCATGATCGTGTAATCGTGGACCTGGAAAAAGAAAATAAAGTGTGGATCTTAACGGAGCAGAATAACGCATGACACGACTTTCATCCAACCACCTTCTTGGACTTAAAAATCTTACTGCCGAAGATGTTCAACTCATCTTCGAAACAGCCGACAACTTCAAAGCCGTTTTAAACCGACCCATAAAAAAAGTTCCGTCACTGCGCGATATCACGATTGCTAACGTTTTCTTCGAAAACTCAACACGAACCAAGATTTCATTTGAGCTGGCCGAAAAACGACTATCAGCCGACGTTGTCAACTTTTCGAGTTCATCTTCTTCCGTATCCAAAGGCGAAACTCTGATTGATACGGTAAACAACATCCTGTCGATGAAGGTTGACATGGTGGTAATGCGACATCCGGCACCTGGTGCGGCTTTATTCCTTTCGAAAAACGTGGATGCCCAGATTATCAATGCAGGAGACGGCACGCACGAACACCCAACTCAGGCCCTTCTCGATGCCTATTCCATACGAGAAAAACTCGGCAGTTTGGAGGGGAAAAAAGTGGTGATTGTGGGTGATATTCTTCACAGTCGGGTAGCACTTTCGAACATCTATTGTCTGCAAAAACTAGGGGCACACGTAGCCGTTTGCGGCCCTCCTACCCTCATACCTAAACACATTGCTGCACTAGGCGTACAAGTCTTTTATAAACTTCAAGACGCTCTGGATTGGTGCGACGTGGCCAATATGCTCCGAATTCAAATGGAGCGGCAAGAGACCAAGTACTTCCCAAGTCTTCGTGAGTATTCCATGCAATATGGGTTAACCATGGAACACATTAATAAGTTGTCAAAAGAAATTACGGTTATGCACCCGGGGCCCATTAATCGGGGTGTAGAGATTAGTTCAGAAGTGGCAGATTCAGAACAAAGCATTATTCTCAATCAGGTGGAAAACGGGGTTGCCATCCGAATGGCGGTTTTGTATTTACTCGCTGGGCAAAAGGAGGGCTAAGATGACGAAGACGCGCATTTTCATTCTGTATACCGGTGGCACCATAGGAATGGGACCTAAGGACCCTACAGACGTAAACAGTGCATTGGTTACACAAAGCTGGGAACAACTCCAGCAGTACATGCCCTCGATCCATCCGGATGGATACTTTAGCTCGATCCGAAACATCGAATTTGAGTATTTTTCATTCCCTGAACTTTTGGACTCATCGCAATTCGACGTTCGTCATTGGGTTATGATGGCCAACGAAATAGAAAAGCGATACGACTCCTTTGATGGTTTTATTATCATTCACGGAACCGACACCATGGCTTATACGGCAAGCGGTTTGAGTTTTATTTTTGAAAACCTGGCAAAACCAGTGGTGGTTACCGGGGCGCAACTGCCCATCTCACACACCCGTACCGACGCCATCACCAATTTTAGTAATGCCATTCATATAGCCGGAGCCAAGGCATTTGGCCTCACTCCTATTAACGAAGTGATGGTGTGTTTTAACGACCGTGTTTTTCGAGGTAATCGGAGCACCAAAGCAAGTACCAACGACTTCGAAGGCTTCGTATCTCCCGACTACCCATCACTGGTTGAACTTGAGGAAACGATACGGGTAAAACACTCTGATCTGTTGCCCAGACCGGAAGGGAAGTTTCGGGTCAACACCAACCTCAATCCTAACGTAATGGTATTGACGCTTTTTCCTGGAATCCAACCCAGGCATCTGAGCAAACTCATTGACGATGAGGAGATCGACGGTTTAATTATCAAGACCTTTGGAAGCGGCAACGCTCCATGTACACCTGAGTTTTTAGCCGTGCTGGAGTCGGCCAAAAAGAGAGGAACCAGTATTCTCTTTATCACCCAGTGTCTTCAAGGTAGGGTTAGCCTCGGGAAGTATGCGGCGAGTGACGTTTTTGAGCCTTTAGGCGTTATTTCCGGTGGCGATATGACCACCGAAGCGGCGTTGGCCAAAATGATTTGGGTTTTAGGACAAAAACTCAACAAATCGCAGCAAGAGAACCTGCTTCAAACCGACCTTCGCGGTGAGGTTACGTACCGGTAAAAACTAATCCACCAAAACCCTCTATTTCGTTCATTTATTGTGGATAACAAAGGCAATTTTCGCCCATTTTTCGTGGTGTTTCGCCGTATTTTTACCTTTTAAACCCAAGGGATAATATGTCTGAAAATTCACAAGAAAAAACCAATTATGGTGCCGATAATATTCAGGTCCTCGAAGGCCTGGAAGCAGTTCGTAAACGTCCTGCCATGTACATTGGAGATGTTGGACTCAAAGGGCTCCATCATCTGGTATACGAGGTAGTCGACAACAGTATTGACGAGGCATTGGCCGGACACTGTGATACCATTGACGTTTTCATTAATGAAGACAACAGTATTACAGTTGAAGACAACGGACGTGGAATCCCGGTTGCCATGCACGCCAAGGAAAAGAAATCGGCATTGGAAGTAGTAATGACCGTACTCCATGCGGGTGGAAAGTTCGACAAAGACACGTATAAGGTTTCGGGTGGACTGCATGGTGTTGGTGTGAGTTGTGTGAACGCACTTTCCTCCAAATTGGTGGCTACCGTAAAACGCGATGGCAAAATCCATCAGCAGGAATATTCCATCGGTAAGCCTCAAACCGCCGTTGAAGTGATTGGTGAGACCACAGAACGAGGAACTTCCGTAAGTTTCTGGCCCGATGGTACGATTTTCCAAAACACCGTATACAACTACGATACCCTGGCTTCGCGTCTTCGGGAATTGTCTTTCCTGAACAAAGGGATCCGACTCAACCTGACCGACAAACGGCACAAAGACGAAGAAGGTAATTTCCTTTTTGATGAATTCTACTCCGAAGGAGGGCTAAGCGAGTTTGTAAAGTACCTCGATGGTACACGTGAACCCCTGATCCCACATCCGATTTATGCGGAAGGTGAAAAAGCAGGTGTTCCGGTTGAAATTGCATTTCAATACAATGGCAGTTATACAGAGAACCTGCACTCATACGTAAACAACATTAACACCATAGAGGGTGGGACGCATATTGCTGGTTTTAGAAGAGCCCTAACCCGAACGCTAAAGTCGTACGGTGAAAAAGAAGGGTTCTTTGCCAAGCTTAAGTTTGAAATAAGTGGGGAAGACTTCCGTGAAGGACTAACCGGTGTGGTTTCAGTAAAAGTAGCCGAACCACAATTCGAAGGTCAGACCAAAACAAAGCTGGGTAACAGCGAAGTAAGCGGTGCAGTAGATCAGGCGGTTGGAGAAATGCTCAACAACTACCTCGAAGAGAACCCGAATCAAGCCAAGGCGATTATCAATAAGGTTGTTGTGGCAGCTCAAGCTCGTCATGCAGCAAGGAAAGCCCGTGAAATGGTACAACGAAAAGGTGCTATGAGCGGTGCTGGTCTTCCGGGTAAACTATCGGATTGTTCAGAAAAGGATCCTGAAATTTGCGAGATTTATCTGGTTGAGGGTGACTCGGCCGGTGGAACTGCCAAGCAAGGTCGAGACCGAAGCTTTCAGGCAATTCTTCCATTAAGAGGTAAAATCCTTAACGTGGAAAAAGCCCTTGAGCATAAGATCTACGACAACGAAGAGATTAAAAACATGTTTACCGCCCTGGGTGTAAAAATGGGGACGGAAGAAGATGAAAAAGAACTTAACGTTGAGAAGCTACGATATCACAAAGTAATCATCATGACGGATGCGGATGTGGATGGTAGCCACATTCGAACACTTATTCTTACCTTGTTCTTCCGTTACATGCGCAAGCTCATTGATAACGGCTATATCTACATCGCAACACCACCGTTGTATCAGGTGAAGAAAGGCAAGGAAGCGGTGTACACTTGGAGCGACGACGAACGCGATCGTGAAGTATTGCGCTTGGGTGGAGAAAAACCGGAGAGTGTAAACGTTCAACGATACAAAGGTCTTGGTGAGATGAACGCCGAGCAACTATGGGAAACCACTATGGACCCAGCTCGCCGAACATTGAAACAAGTAACATTGGAAAGTGCTGCGGAAGCAGATCGGATTTTCTCCATGTTAATGGGAGATGAAGTTCCACCTCGCCGGGAGTTTATCGAAGCAAATGCCCGATATGCCAATATAGACGTGTAGCTTCCGTCAAAACAGTATACGATTCGATTGCCTACATTCGTTAACGTTAAAAACCGAATAATGAATGTACGATCTTTCATAACAGCAAGCCTCCTTTTATCCGTGCTAAGCGGATTTGCATTTCGTTCATTACCCACATCAAATGGAGATGTACCGGAAACGGAAAGGATCGTTCGTCACAATCGTGGGGCATGTATCAACGACATTAAGAAACTTGAGTTAAGCATTGCTTATATCAATGAAGCTGACTCACTGGTAGTTACCTCCTCGAAGATTTACCCTGTTTCCAGTTTTAGGTTTTTGATAAACTATCAGGATGGAGAGTCGGTTTTTACCCGGGTAGAAGGCAATCAAATAACCGGAACAGCGCGTGAATTGTTATTGAGAGGGCAGGCAGGCGATCATATTATGATTGATGAAGTGCGTATTCAAACCGAAGAAGGAATACGTACGCTGGTACCGGCCATGTACAGTTTAACAGGCGAGTGAATAAAACGTAAAAATATTCGCTTTTCGCTTGTTAAATCTCCGAAAAAAGGCCAACTTTGCACTCCTTAAAAAACGAGACGATGTCTAAAGTTTGTGATTTAACAGGGAAGAAAGCTCTTAAGGGCAATCACGTTTCCCACTCAAATATTAAAACGAAGCGAAGATTTTATCCAAATCTTCATACGAAGCGGTTTTATATTCCGGAAGAAGATCGATGGATTACGTTGAAGGTATCTACTTCTGCGTTGAGAACAATCAACAAAAAAGGAATCTCTGCTTGTTTGAAAGAATTTGAAAAAAACGGCACAATTTAATCGATCATGGCAAAGAAAGGTAATCGAATTCAGGTAATATTGGAGTGCACAGAGCACAAGAATAGCGGTATGCCGGGTACGTCTCGATATATCACTACTAAGAATAAAAAGAACACTACTGAGCGAATGGAGTTGAAGAAATACAACCCAATTCTTAAGCGTGTTACGGTTCATAAGGAAATTAAATAAACTAGAAGATGGCAAAGAAGGTAGTAGCAACACTTAAGACAGGTACCGGAAGAGACTGGGCCAAAGTGATTAAGGCAGTTCGATCTCCAAAGACCGGAGCGTATACATTCAAAGAAGAAATTATTCCAACTGATTCAGTTAAGGAATACTTTAAATAATTTAGTATAAAACTTTTACGAGCTTCCTTGTTTACATTAGGAAGCTTTTTTTGTTTATAGACATGGGTATTTTCGATTTTTTCAAAAAGGAAAAAAGTTCTGAGGAAAAAGAACAACTGAATAAAGGGTTAGAAAAAACCAAGTCGTCGCTGTTCGGCAAAATCTCCAAAGCATTGGTTGGCCGAAATTCGGTCGACGATGAATTCCTGGATGAGTTGGAGGAAATTCTCATTACCTCCGACGTTGGCGTAGACACCACGCTCACCATTATACAACGTTTGGAAAAGCGGGTAGCTTCCGACAAGTACATCGGAGCCACCGAGCTTAACAACTTGCTCAAGGATGAGATCACCAAGTTGATGTCTGAAAACAAAAAAGAAGACCTCAACAGCGAAGCCAAGCCTTACGTTATTATGGTTGTTGGTGTGAACGGCGTTGGTAAAACAACTACCATTGGCAAACTTGCCAACCTATATAATAAAGCTGGTAAAAAAGTTCTTTTGGGTGCAGGCGATACGTTCCGTGCCGCGGCCGTCGATCAACTAACTATTTGGAGCGACCGGGTAAACGTACCCATCGTATCAAAAGGAATGAACGCCGACCCTGCAGCGGTAGCCTTTGATACCGTAAAAAAAGGAGTAGAAGATAACGTTGACCTAATCTTACTCGACACAGCGGGTAGACTTCACAACAAAGTGAACCTTATGAACGAACTGAGTAAGATCAAACGAGTGATGGGAAAGGTGATTCCCGATGCCCCACACGAAGTCTTACTTGTTTTGGATGCCAGTACCGGTCAGAACGCCTTTGAGCAGGCGAAGCAATTTACAGCTGCTACCGAAGTTTCTGCTCTCGCACTTACCAAACTTGACGGAACAGCTCGTGGCGGTGTAGTATTGGGCATATCCGACCAGTTTAAGATTCCGGTAAAGTACATTGGTATCGGAGAAGGAATAGACGACATTCAACACTTCGAACCTACCGAGTTTGTAGACTCATTGTTCTCTAACTAACGCCTATGCGTACAAAAGACTATCGCAAGAATAAGGTTGACATCGTAACACTTGGGTGTTCCAAAAACGTTGTTGACTCTGAGGTTCTTCTTACTCAGCTCAAAGCAAATGACATAGAGGCTTCTCACCAATCCGATTCGAATGAGGCCAACATCATTGTGGTGAACACCTGTGGCTTTATTGAAAACGCGAAACAGGAGTCAATCGACACCATATTACACTACATCGACGAGAAAGAGTCGGGCAATATCGATAAACTATACGTTACAGGCTGCCTCTCGCATCGCTATAAAGAAGACCTTCAAACCGAAATGCCGGAAGTAGACGCCTTTTTTGGAACGATGGAACTCCCTGGCTTACTACAAAAGCTAAACGCCGATTACAAAAAGGACTTACTTGGTGAACGAATCACCACCACGCCTTTTCACTATGCTTATCTGAAAATATCAGAGGGGTGCAATCGCCCATGTTCCTTTTGTGCGATACCCCAAATGAGGGGTAAACACGTTTCAAAACCGATTGAACTGTTGGTGGAAGAAGCACAAAACCTTGCAAAAAACGGTTGTAAAGAGTTGATGCTTATTGCACAAGACTCCACCTATTACGGACTCGATCTTTACAAGGAACGAAAGCTTGGTGGGCTTATGAAAGCGCTTTCTGATGTAAACGGCATCGACTGGATCCGATTACATTACGCCTACCCGTCACAGTTTCCTGAAGATGTATTAGACATAATTAAAGACAGCAATTCGATCTGTAACTACATCGATATGCCGCTGCAACATATTACCGACAACGTTCTTAAGTCGATGCGCCGTGGCATTTCGAGGCGACGTACACAAGAACTTGTTGATCGAATAAAGACACACAACCCCGACCTGGCGTTCCGTACCACCATGTTGGTAGGACATCCTGGCGAAACAGAGAAAGACTTTCTGGAACTGTGCGATTTTGTTGAGGCAAATCGTTTCGACCGATTGGGTGTCTTCACTTATTCACACGAAGACGGCACACACGCCTTTACCCTCGAAGATTCTATACCCGAAGAGGAGAAACAGGCTCGTGCGAGTCATTTGATGGAAATCCAGGAACAGATATCGTTCGACCTCAACCAAAAGAAAATTGGAAAAGAATTTAAAGTACTGGTTGATCGATATGAGAACGGATTCTTTGTAGGTCGTACGGAGCACGACTCCCCGGAGGTTGACAATGAAGTATTAATTACGGCCAAAGAGGACTTTCTTCGCATTGGAGACTTCGTGACAGTGAACATTTCCGACGCAAAAGAGTTTGACCTATATGGCACACTCATCTGATATGGCGCAGGTTCGACTTGAAACGGTTCAAGCCACCTCAACCGACTTCCTAAACGACACGGTAAAGCGCTACTTTAACAACGATTCATTTCCTCAGGAATTGATCAGCAGCGACTCCGATCAAGAACTTGCCAACCGTTTATGTGAACTTCCTCGGTTTTCAAAAAACTACCGTCTTGAACTTGCCAACGAAATTGCGTCGCAGTATTCGAGAGCGGGCATTGAGCTTGACAAACAATCGGAAGTCTTCCGAAACATTGAACGACTCAAAGATGAAAACACGGTTACGGTAACCACCGGGCAGCAAATACACATTTTCCTGGGTCCTCTTTTTGTTGTCAACAAGATTTTGTCTTGTTGCGCCGAAACTCAGGAACTTCAGCTTCGGCTTCCCAAGCACCAGGTTGTTCCCGTTTTCTGGCTGGCCTCTGAAGATCATGACTTCAACGAAATTCGAAGCGCCAGGTTATATAACGAGCTTTACACATGGGACATCGACTCGAACGGGCCGGTGGGCCGGTTGGACCCTAAATCGATTCTACCACTGGTGGAAGCCGCCAAAGAACGGATAGACCAAACGGAGGAAAACCTTGCTTTTCTGGAAGTCTGTCAGGAGGCGTATTCCCATTGTTCCACCTTTTCAGATGCTACTCGCCGCATACTGCACACGTATTTTGAAGAAACGGGAATTGTTATCCTGGACGCAGATTCGCACTTCCTAAAGTCGCAATTACGCCAAAACATTGAACAAGACCTGTTTCATCACGATAACAGCAGCGCCATAAAGCAAACGAACTCCACCCTGAAGAATAACAAGATTAAACCTCCGATCAACACCCGACCGATCAATTACTTTATGATTTCGGACACAAACAGAAACCGGATCGAAGAATCCGAAAACGGGTTTCATCTGGTTGGTAGTGATCAAAACTTCACAGAACAGGAAATACGTGACCTGATTCAAAAAGCTCCGGAGTCGTTTAGTCCGAATGCCCTAATAAGGCCTGTTTATCAGCAACTTATCTTACCAAACTGGGCATATGTCTGCGGTGGAAGTGAGTTTATCTATTGGTTGGAACTAAAGGATGCCACGGAACATGCCGGAGCGGTTTACCCAAGATTGATTATTCGAAAATCGGCCTTCTTTATGTCGCAGCGAAATGCCTCGATTCTTGAGGATAATGACGTTTCTTTCGACACATTGTTCTTTAATGACGAACGTTTTACCCATGTTCAGGTTTCCCGAATGAACAAAGATTACAAACTTGTTAACAACCAAGTTGATTCAATTCGAACCCAGATTGGCGACTTGATTACGGAGTTGGAAACACGTCAAAAACAACCTATAAACCGGCTTAAAAAGGCTTCAAATAAGTTGCAAGAGCTGTTCAAAAATGAGATTGAACGTACCTTTTCAAACAATACCCGTGACGATACGGCCATTACGCGTTTGATGAAAATCAAAAATAAAGTGTGGAGTTCGGGTTATGTTCAGGAACGTAACAAAGACATTATTTCATCGTTAACCGAAGTTAATTTGGCTGTAAAAATGTTTAAAAATGACTACACAACATTTGCTAACAGCCGAGAAATCTCCCTATTAATCAAGTAATTAATTTGCGATTTGGCTTAATCTAAAGTACTTTTGCGGTAATAACTACATACACATCGGTTATAGATTGAAATGAAAATGAAAGGTTTAAAAACTACTTTGCTTTTGCTGGCAATGTTCGGCAGCCATGTCGCTTCGGCACAAATCACTAACTACTTTGAAAAATTCCGACCGGCCAAACGATGGTCAGTAGGTATTCAGTTGAGCCCAACGCACACCATGAGTGACGCGGATGATTTTCGTCCTGGTTTTGCATTTGGTGCACACGTAAAATACTCGGTTGGACAGTCCTTTGGAATCAAGATCAATGGTAACATTGGTACGCTAAATGGTTCTCGTCTTGAGCAGGATATTAGTGGAAACGGTAAGAATGGACGATGGGCAGACAACCCTGACAACGAAGAGACATTTAACCTGGGTAACCAGGCACCAACGGAAGACTCATACTTCTTCAAGAATAACTTCAAAGACTTGAACGTTACTACTCATTTCACTTTGGGTAACATTTCTTTCTTGCGTCCGTTGAGAAAATTCCAATTGTACTTATTTACTGGTTTCGGTGTAATCTGGAGCGACGTAAAGGGGCAATATGAAACAACGGCCGATGCAGAAGAAGCATACGATTTCTGGGGAGATGATTACTTTACCCCTGAGTATGATGCAAACGGCAACTTTACCAATGCCATCTCGAACTATAAAGGTAACAACTTCACTGTTCCTTTTGGGGTAGGTGTAAAACGAAACCTTGGTAAGATGCTTGACCTTGGAATCGAGTATAAGAACCACTACACCCGATCGGATAACATCGATGCATTTTCTTTCCCTATATGGAGAAACCGTGTATTTGACTTCTACGGTCTGTTAAGTGTACAAGCAAGTATTAAACTTGGTGGTAAAGACGGTATCGACGATCACTACGACTGGTTGAACCCTGTAGAATCAATCTATACAACGCTTGACTCATTGGAAGGAATCAAAGAGCAGGTTAAGTTGTTGTTACTTGATTCTGACGACGATGGTGTTGCTGACAAGTTCGACAAAGAGCCAAACACAGAAAAGAATGCCTGGGTTTGGGGCGGTGGTCAAACTGCCGATATCGACCTTGATGGTGTACCTGATCATAAAGATGCTGAGCCTTACTCTGAGAGAGGTGCGATTGTAGATGCAGACGGTATTATGGTTGACATCGACAACGACGATGTACCTGATTACCGAGACGAAGATACAAAGACCCAAGCTGGTGCTATTGTTAACCCACGTACAGGTACCGCTATCAACATCGGTGGAGCTTGTTGTGATTGTGAAGATGTAATTCTACCTTCTATTGTATTTGACAATGGTAGCTCACGCATTAAGCCAGAATTCTACGGTACACTTTATAACGTTGCTGAAAAGATGAAAGCTTGTCCTGATTTGAACGTTATGGCAGCTGGTTACGCTGTACGAAGCAAGTCGGGTTCTCAATTGGCCTTCAAACGTGCCAATGCGATCATTGACTACCTAAACGCTAACTACAATATTCCACGTGACCGATTTAGCTTAGATACGGATGGAGCAGCACCAGAAGGTACTGAATACTCAACCCGAAGAATTGACTTAAGTAAAGTTCGATAGGCTTTATCAATCTGATATTAAAAAAGGCGTTCGCAATGCGAACGCCTTTTTTGTTTGCCGTTACTTTTCGATTAGTTGTACACTCGGTAGAACCTTTCGATGGAGTTAAT
>JAEPQQ010000008.1 GCA_017640445.1 Bacteroidia bacterium
GCATTAGAGAGAACCCGGTTTGTCCGGAAGATAAGACTGTGTATATCTGCCAAGGAGGCTGTGTTGATCTGGATGCTGAGGCGAACCTTCCAGCAATTGAACCTGGAGAACAGAGATGGTGGGTTGACCTGGTAGCAATTAATACCCCACGAAGTCCTGTGTGCCCAACATCTACAACAACGTATACAATGATCCGTGAAAACGAGTACGGATGTCAATGCTCGTTTGACATAGTTGTTAATGTTCAGGATTACGATACAACGGACCTTGCGTTCAATGGAGATACCATTTGCGAGAATGAACAATACTGCATCAATCTGAGCAACTTCGATTCTGACTTATTCTTCTTGATCGACGACATAACGTTTAGTTTTGATGAAGCTACGACTGCAGATGATATCTATTTTGACCTAACTGGCGAAGTGCAGATTTTCCCTTCACTCGTTCAATGTTATACCTACCCAGGTCCAGGAACTTATATAGCCAGAGTCACAATAAATGGTCCATGTGGAACATTTGAGGTAACGCGAACCGTTGTGGTGTTGCCGGTGGTTGAAACACTTTGCGAACGTTATTTGCATTGTGATGAAGTTACCTTTGTTGATTTAACGGATCCTACAGCATTTCTGTCACAAAACTGCTGCCCAGAGGCCGATTTGACAGGGCCCTGGAACCTTATGGACGTTAATGGACAATTCGTTAGACCAGAGCCAAATCCCAACAATGCAAATACCGCTGACCTGTTGGCCGGTGGCTACTATGAGCTCGAGTATATCGATTCTGAAAACTGTACCAAATGTACATTCCGAGTTCACTGTTGGGACGGTGAACCTGCTACCTTAGGCGAAGAAGGCTTCACCGGGGTGGCAAACAATGCGTTACGCCTTTATCCAAACCCAAGCCACGGAAAACTGGACGTGCTGCTTTCGGGTGGTGAAAAGATTAACCAGGTACGAGTTCTGTCAGTAGATGGGAAACTCATCAAAACCCTGCAACTTGACGGAACGTCAGGCTCAGTGAATGTTGACTTGGATGCCCACGCACCAGGTGTGTACTTTATCCAGGTACAAACAGCGAATAAACTTTATAGTGGAAGAGTGATTCTCAAATAAGGTTCATTTCTAGGCGTAAGCCTTAAACCTGTCGGGGCTGCTTCTTGCGAAGCGGCCCTTTTATTTGTGTGGAGCAGTTACCGACTGTAAAATAGTGTAAAATTCACCCTATATAGGCCTGTAAGAGGGGGAGTGTAGCATATCATCTCGACTAAAATTGGATAGCTTTGTGTAATGGATTTTATCAGGAAATGGCTGTGGGTGTTTTGCCTAATTACATTGTATGCAATTGGAAACATTAGTGCTCAAACTCCTGTGGTTGAACTACGAGAACAAGTGGTCACACGAATGATTGCGCACAAACTGTTGCAAGAGGCAGGAGATAGCGTTTCCCATGTTCCCGTAGTAGAGCAATTCGAAAATGAATATAGAGTCAAACTTGGTCAGCACATTTCCTTCGTTCCGGATTCCGTAGTTCAGGTAGCAAAGAGTGTTTTTGGAAATCTTGGAATGGAACGGAATTGCATCGTAAGTATATACGAATGCGATTCGCGAAACATAGTGTATGGTTTCCAGGTGAGGACTTCCGGGGAGGGGACGCCGTGTCTCGGACGCGAGCAATATCAAGGGTGTTTCACCCTTGGACTTCGTTTCTATGATCCCGAAACGACCATTCGAAGTGCTGAATCAGCCAGCAGTGGTCATGATGCACAGTCTGAGAAGAGTACTTTTCTTTCATCGATCGGATCACAGGTTGTATTGATCCTGGTTATGGCTGTTTTGCTGTTCTTGTTTACAAGAAACAACAAGCGTCTTACCAAAATTGATGAAGAAACAATACACGAATTGATGATTGGCCAATACAGGTTCGATACACGACACATGCTATTAATCCGGGATGGACAATCGGTTGGGCTAACCAGTAAGGAGGCCGACCTTCTCTTGTTATTATTGGATAACCTAAATACGACCGTTAAGCGCCAGGATATACTCAAACAGGTTTGGGAAGACGAGGGTAGCTATGACGGCCGAACCCTGGACGTGTACATTTCAAAACTTCGCAAACGACTGGAAGCTGATCCTGCAATCAAAATCATAAATGTTCGTGGTGTTGGGTACAAAATGGCGATACAAGAATAACGGAGACCGCCGGTTTTGAGTTAATTTACCTGAGGTTAAGCTTAATTTACGTTTGTTGTAGAAGGCTTTACACTTGACGCCAATAGCTTCGAATTTCAAAAAAGAAGCTTATGAATTTCAAAACACCATTCTTACTCGTATTACTAGTGACCGGAGTTATTGCCTTTGGCGCGTATGCACTTAACGGATCAAAAGACAAGGAAAAACATCCTGTCCAATGTGGAGGCGGTTCGGAAACCGAGTCGACTGAAAATGCGATACAATTCAAACAGGATTATTGGTATCACATAAAAGGAATCAACTCAAATTCCTG
Organism: Bacteroidia bacterium; assembly: GCA_017640445.1. Lineage (GTDB taxonomy): Bacteria > Bacteroidota > Bacteroidia > NS11-12g > UBA9320 > UBA987. The sequence continues at coordinate 2,506 of JAEPQQ010000008.1, forward strand.
TACCCGAAACGACTTAATTGGGGTTTCCGATCTTGCCGATCTGATTGAGTTCTATCCAATAAACTGGATTGAAAACTATGTGTCCGTTACCGTTACAGCATCCAGGGGGGAAGACAAGACGGTCATTAAAACCAGTGACAGCCGAATTACGCAGGGTATTAAGGAGTTATTTGCCGAAGTTACTCCCAATACCGATATTGAAATAGAGGTTGATTATACATCTACCAACCCAATAAGTAAGGAAGTAGAATCGAATGTCTTTCGTTATTGGACAACCGTTGTGCCTCAAAAACAGGCTCAATTTGCTTACGGTAATGATAGTTTGATTAACTATCTAAGAGCTACTACAGAGTCTACTGTAAAGGAGAAATACGACGCCTACCTGGGCGAAGTCCGAATCTCATTTTTCATTTCTGATAAGGGGGTGCTAAATCAGGTTAGAACAACCAAATCTTCCGGGAATCAGGAATTTGATAACTACCTGATGGAAGCACTACAAACAATGCCGGAATGGACACCAGCGACATCTGAAAATGGGAAATCCGTGGAACAGGAATTCGAGTTTGTACTGACCTTGAACAACTGCTAAATACCACAATTCTTTAACCTGTTAGAGGCTGTACTTTTGTACGGCCTCTTTGTTTATCTAACATCACCTTGTCGGGTTATTCTATAGCGCTAATTAACCGTTTACCTGTTCATGTTAACCACTCGATTTTAAAATATCAACGGTTACTTACACATGGTTGGGGTTGTTAAATAACAAGTGCAGTTTTGTGACTGCATTTAACCAAACGAAGCCAATTCTTCCTGTTTCAGGAGGTCATGTGGTGCAGCATTGGTGCAATGCTTTCAATAGTTACATAAAAAACATCACAAATCATGAAACAAACACTAACAACATTTTTGCTCCTCATGACAGTCTTACTTCATGCTGGAGTTTACGCTCAGGTCATCCGTGTAGATACGGGGCCGTCGGATTCCTCCGAACAGTTTAGTAGGAATCGCGTACTGTTAAGACTCAAGGTGGATTACCACAAATCAAGAAGCTCTAGGGAGCGAGAAATCCACGAGCACAGTGATGAACTTCGTACTTATCTTAGTAAACAGGGCAAGCTGTTTGAGTTGACACCTATGCTTACCAGAATTTCGGAAAAAGAAGAACGATTTGAGGGGTACTTTCTTTTAAAACTCGAGCAGCCCGACAATTCGAATGTATTAATTGAGAATCTGTCTTCTTTGGAATATGTTGACTGGGCAGCATTCGATGGTATTGCACATACATCAACCAGCCCACCTAATGACGCTCTTCGTGGAAGTCAGGACACTTACTTAACGGCGATAGATGCCTTTGATGCCTGGTCGAATCAACTTGGCTCGAGCGATGTGGTAGTAGCCATTATTGACAATGGAGTGCAATACACGCATCCGGATCTTTCCGCAAACGTATACATCAACTCAGGAGAAATTGATGGTAACGGTATTGATGATGATGGCAATGGCTATGATGATGATTACCATGGATATGACGTTGCTGACGACGATGGCGATGCAAAGCCACCAGCCACGGCAAATTCTACGTACTATCGTCATGGTACTCATGTTGCCGGAATTGTGGGTGCTAGCACAAATAATGGCCCTGGAATCTCAGGGATCGGGTATAATGTGTCATATCTACCTATCAAGGCAACTGAAGATCTAACACTCGATCCAACCGGGTTATACCTCAGTGATGTATTTAAGGCCATTGAGTATGCCATTGTTATGAAGGTTGATGTCATTAACATGTCTTTCGGGAGCTATTATACAACCGGATTTCCAGTAGCCTTGTACGGAGAATTGGTCGATTATGCCAGCTCGAATAACATTGTTGTAGTGGCTGCTGCTGGAAATCTCAATACTTCCAATGAGTCTTGGCCAGCTGCGTTTGGAGAGGTAATACAGGTTGGGGCAACCACACCTGATGGAACCGCGAAGGCTTCCTTTTCGGATTACCGCATAACACTTGATGTATGGGCTCCAGGCGTTTCTATGTTAAGTACTGTTCCAGGCGGAGCTTATGTTTCTATGGATGGAACTTCCATGGCAGCCCCGGTGGTTTCGGGTTTGGCTGCTCTGTTGAAGAGTAAGAATCGGTTTTTGACAGTTGAAGAAATAAAAAGCTGTATCTACAGCACTGCAGTGCCACTTACAACTTATGCCCCTGCAGGACTACATCAAATTGGTCATGGCCTTATTCAAATGGAGGCGGCCCTTAACTGTGTGCCGGCTCCTGTATTTGCTGGAGACTTTTCGTCTAATTTTCAAACGGTTTGCACGGATCAGGTTATCCAATTTCAGTTCCTTCAGACTGGCGGAAACGAAGACCCTACTAGTTGGACGTGGACCGTTACAGGTAATGGCGTTTCACAAATCTATACAACTGAGCATCCATCTATGAGTTTCAGTACCACTGGTAAGTATACGATAAAGTTGGAGGTTTCCGATGGAACCAATACGCTGACCATTGAAAAAGACGAATATATCAAAGTAGTTAATCCTGCTGATTACGTTATTTTTAGTGGCCTTGAAGACAATCATTGGGTAAGTGGAAACAAATTCCATGTTGAGTTCGACCAACACCACCGAGTGGTTAACGAATATGATGACAACACCTTTGGTAAGGGCCAAAAGTTCGAACCGAGTGCTACTATATCCAACCAGGACGGGAATCTTTTGTTCTACACTCGAGAACACCACCAAGATTGGGACCCGGGTTACAATAACATTGAAATGGTTCGATTAAAAATCAACAATCGGCACCACAGGGAAATGCAGAATAGTCATGACCTTAAGGGGTCGTACACGGCCACCAACGGAGCGTTGATTGTACCCATACCCAATACATGTAACGAGCGATACATTTTGTTTCACATCAATAATAGAAAGGACTTACCTGCCTATAACCCGGACCCCATTGATTTATATTATTCCATAATCGACATGTCTCTTGATGATGGGCTGGGTGGAATAGATCCAGCATTTAAAAACGTTTTATTGCTGGAAGACGTAACGGAGCGGCTGGATGCTACGTTTGCGTGTGATGGCAGTATTTGGGTGGCTACACACAAGTTCCGGTCAGATCAGTTTGTGGTATATCCGGTTAACAACAACCCCAACAACCCACTTGTGCCAAGCGGAACACGTGCTTATATCGGCCAGCCCGTTACAACAAGCATTGGGTCTATACATGGGGATGCGCCCAGTTACTCTTCCTATCAACGAATTGGGGAGTTGGATTTCTCTCCGGATGGCTCCAAGATCGCGGTAGCATTGCATGAGTCAAGTCATGTTGAGGTGTTTGACTTTGATAATACCACCGGGACTTTGTCGAATTACATTGATTTGGGACCACACGTGAATACGGTGGTTACACCTCCACCGTCGAATGCATATTCTGCATATGGATTAGCGTTTTCCCCCAATAATCAATATCTGTACGTCTCAAATCCCACCTTTGTGTTTCAACATGACTTAGCCTCGGCTACTCCGGCAAACGCAACAAAATTGACAGGTGGTGAAAGACCCTATTGGCAAATGGAACTTAGCCCGTTTGGTACCGTTGTAGTGGCGGGGGGTATCAACGGCAACCGTTATAACGAAATCCAACAGCCTGATAATCCAGCAGCTACGAGCTCTTTGGTCGGAGTGTCGGGTGCAGGACTTGGTCGTGCCGATGTGGGGCTTCCCAATAACTTTATTAGTAGTTCTTTTTTGAGCAACCTCAGCAATGCGACCTACTTGTATGAAAAGTGCCCAGAGGTTGAAACGGTTAACCTACAGGCTTCCTATCTTGGAGCTAACGATTACAGGTGGAGCACAGGTGAGACCACAGGGTCTATTATCATTTCAGAATATGACGAATATACGGTAACCTATACAGATGTGAATAACTGTGTTCAGATTGAAACATACATTGTCAAAGAACGTATAACAGACCTATTGGTTGATCTGGGACCAAACGTGGAGCCTGAGGACTGTGTGTTCCCAATTACCTTGGAGCCGACCATCATCACCGGATATGCACCAAGTACGTTGCAATTCTTGTGGTCAACAGGTGAAACAACGGAGACCATAGATTTGGATGAGGTGGACTTTCCGGGTAAGACCATTCGGTTGACCGTTACGGCTCCTAACGGTTGTAAGGTTGAAAGCAAGGTCTATGTTTCAACTATTAACTGTTGCTACTTGAGTCAGGATGGCACGTACGAATTAAGTTTAGACCCCACTGTTGAGGAAGAATTTGTGTGTCTGCGAAAATATAGTGATGCTTCATTTACAGGTACAATTACCCTCAACAAAGTTTCTACTGGTGGATTCAACCTCACTTGGATAACGGAACAAGGGGCGGTGACCAAGGTAAAGGAGTTTACACACGTTGATGATCAGGTGATCAACCCAAGTGATTTCATTGTTGATCGCGATGACAACTCTCTGGTTGTAATCGGCAATGTGGAGTACGATTATGGCACTATAATCGGTAATCAACAATACAGTTCCATAGTATTAAAATATGATGCCGAAAACGATCAGATCGTCTGGAAAAAAGGATATGTAGCAGAAGATTTCGAGTTTGGTTCGCCAGGGGGTAGAACTTTCTATACCAGCGTTAGTATTGATCAATCCAAGGATGAGAGTGGAGGCTATGACGGCTATGTGATTGGTGGGGCCATCAATATTGCCAAATGGAGGAACCTGGCTGATCATGGTCAAGGTATCGATGCCGCTAATTGGGACGCCTTGGTGTACAAGATAGATCCGGTTGGAAACTTGTTGTGGCATAGAGTTTTGAGTCCAAAGGCGCACCCAAAAGCCGAAACGGACGAATCCTATAGTACCGTGGTAGAGCTTATTTACTTTGAAGAAGTAATAAGCCCTCAACAGGTTTATCCAGGAGGATATCTGGTTTTTGTAGAGCAGACGATTCATAATTTAGGATCTCCGACCTCCGCCATATTCAAGGGTTTTGCCTTCAAGTTGGACCTTGATGGTGCACTTCCAGCGGCTATGTTCGACTTAGATGAAGACGTCATAACTTCCGTGGAGCAACTGTTTGATGCAAACGGCGTCCCTGAAGGTTTTCTTTTTGCCGGAACGAGTACCGCTGGAGACTACATGGTGCCATCTGGGCTCTTCGTCGGCACTACGGGGACAACAGTCTATAAAACCGATATGGATTTGGTACCTACCAGGACATTAAAGTTTCCATCTTCTTATGGTATTGGAATTCGCACTATTCCCAACGGGAATTATAAGCTACTAAGCGCCCTTCCTTATCAGAATGATCAAGTGGTTTATTCTATGATCGAATTGAATAACAACTTGGATGAAGTGTTTTCGTATAATTATGAAAAGGGAATAAGTGGCACTATAAGACCTTTCTTTGTTGATGGGATAGAGGTGGTCCAGTCGGTTTATAACGGACTGGAAACAAATGGCAATGATGTTTATATCTGCCACCAGAAAGACGATGGGAGTTATGCAATCCGTACCAATCTTACCAGCAATACAAGATGCGAATCAGTAGTGGACTATTGCCTAGAGGGAACGACCGTAAACGCGTTCCCCCAAATTGGTTTCACCGTCCCGAGTTATGATTTTTATTCTGAATCTACGCAAATTGGGATGGCTACCGTTGGCAAGCCAGCACAAAAGTGTTGCGACAAACTGGAACAAACATCTGATGAGATGTCGGCTTCTTGCGATATGACACCTGACTACTCTTTTGACAACTGCGGTTTGGTCTATAGTTTCACTGCGGATGTAATCAATGTTAATGGTATTAATTATAAATGGACGATCGATGGAGATGAGTTTACAGGTAGGTCAGTCAACTACGAGTTCACTGAAAACGGTTCCTACACCGTCTGTCTGGAAGTGACATATCCACTGTTCTGCGAAACATGCACGCTAACTAATTGTGAAACAATTGTTGTTGACGTTGAGGAAGAAACACTCGACTACACAACCTGTGATCCGGGTGTTTGGTTTAATCCATGTGACCTTTACCCCGAACTTGACCATTACGAGGTGTCAAGTAGCACGCACGCAGGTTATGATTATGATTCTGAGGATGGCTATTATGATAACGGTACACACATCTTCGGCTGTATCCATCATAATCTACTAGTAGGAGGTACGTTTACGTTCGAACTATATGACGAGGATGATTGTCTCTACAAGATTGTAACCGTTAATGTACACCCTGGGGTTGCGACTCTCCACACAATGGATTACGTTTTATGTCCATTAGATTGCATCCTGTTTGACCCTGCCTCAGTGGTACACTGTCAACCGGCCACAGGTCCTGTTTTGTTTACATTCGGCTCAACCATTACAGACCTGTCTCTGGCGCCTCAGTTGGTTTGTCATCCATTGTCTGGCCCATATCAGATAGATGTAACACTACCTAACGGCTGTCCATGTACTGTTACTGGTAATATAACATCTCTTGAAAATTGTGAGGGAGTTGCCGAGCCGGATGACTTGTCCAATACTAACGAGGGAGTTTTGAATCAAGAAGTCTTGATTTTTCCGAACCCAGCGTCAGAATCGTTTGAAGTACAGCTGCAATCGGAGGAGTACGTTCGCTCCATTCGAATATTCGACAATACCGGCAAACTGGTGGATAGTCATGAAGTTATGTCCAGTGTTCAGCGCGTACCGCTAACACTGAAGAACATGGCTGAAGGCCTTTACCAGGTAGAAGTAATCCTAAACGATCGACAAGTTAGAAAAACCCTGTTAATCAGTAAGTAACGGAAACCGGTAATTCCAGTTCAACCACAACAAAAAAGCCACCACAGGTGGCTTTTTTGTTGTTATCGGCTTTTACACGTCGTGGACATATTATATTTGGACAATCAGAGTTCCATCATGAGATTATCTATAATTTTATTTGCGTTGTTCGTTGGAACAGCATTCAACGGTATAGCACAAGATGCCTTAAAACAAACCGAAATTGTGAACGGTTCGGCCCACCTAACCGGTAGCTTTCCCTACACTAAATTTCTAAAAAAATACAAAGGTGAAAGCGACCTCGTCATTCACGTGTGGTATAATGCTACCTCCAGTAGCTTATCAAAAAAGGAAATCAAGGCAGGAGCAGATGAGATCTACTTCTTGTATGGAAGAAACCAGAAAACCGGCCTTTCGGAAATGGCATTTAAGTTTGGCTCCGGGGCCCAAAAGGCCTTTTCCAAGAAAAAGGAAGATGATTTGGTTGAGTTAATCGACTTCTTTCAGTTTGATGTGTTTCCAGAGCAAAAATTTAATAGCGCCATGGCTAGAGAAGCTCTGGATGAAGCCCTGGAGTAGGCCTTATTCCAGTAGAAGTTTTCGCGTGCCTTGCCAACCATTTCCAGTAACCGTGAGGTGGTAACAACCTGGTGCTAAACCCGATACGTTTAGGGTTTGCGTACGTGAGTCTGTGTCCATATGAGCTTCTCCAACAATTTGACCTCTTAGGTCGGTTATACGAACTAAATGGAAGCCGTGTTCGGTGTTTATATGTACACGCCCAGAAGTTGGGTTCGGGTGTATTGAGAAACGCCATTCTTCATGCTCATTTACACCTAGGTTGAAGAATCGTACAGAATCGATGTTCGAGCTTCCAACGTCTTGACCTGTTGAGTCAATTCCAGTCACGTAATAGTAGTATAAACCAGTGGAGTTGATGGAGGTGTCCAGGTAATTCTGATGGAATGGACCAATTTCAGCGACCCGCTTAAAGTCACTGGTGGCTTTGGAGTCTTTGCTGCGATACACCTGGTAACGTTCCAACCTGTTTTCACACGAAGACCATTGAACCAGGCTTTCGAAGTGCGAAAATTCAGTAGCAACCAACTTGTTAGGGGTGTTCCCATCAAAATCCGGGGAACAAACAAATGCATGCACAAGAACGTCAACAATCTGGCTCGATAACTCTATACCATTACGATACTCGGTTACCTTGTAGGTTACGTAATAGGCACCTGGTTCAACAACGGTAATTTTGAGCAGGTTCGAGTCAACCACTGCAATGGAATTGCCTGGTTTAGAGCCAAAAGGACTTACGTGGCTAAAGCCTGAGACATAGTCAACCAATTCTGGGGTTATCGCTTTTAAAGGCGGTGTTGGTTTCGACAGGGTGGCACTCAAAGTGGCTCCACCTTTAATCGGTTCGGCAAGGGCCACTACAACGGAGTCTCCGTCGGGATCTAAGACGGTGGTTCCAAGTACGCTTGGGCGTCCGGTACAAACGCCACGCACAAAACTGTTCACCCTGGGTGAGGAGTTTTGTAGTGTAAAGTTAGGAATGACTGTTTGAAAAAAGATTGGGGTGATAGGAGTTGTTTTGACTGGTGCAGGCAGGTTACGGGAAATGGTCTTACAACAACGATCCCAGTTTAGCGTATACCCGGCAGGGTAATGCGGCAACGCAATTTTTTTTCTATAGATGCCTTGTTCAAACCGCTTATCTGAATTGCTCGCCAGTATGCAGCTCGGTGTAATTCTAATCCATTGGGTTAGAGGAATACTCAGAATGACATGTCGCCTCCGATCCGAGTTGTTGAGATATACTCCAATTTCCACCTCCTCGTCAAACTCTACTTCTGAGTTACTGTTATCACGAATCACAGTTAGCGTAACTTCGTAAACATTGGAGTCGCCTTTCTCTTCTATAAACCGATAAGTCAAATCACCACCAACCAGGTGGGTTGCAAAAAGCAAGGATTGGGCGGAGAGGAAGCCCACAATGGTAAAAAGTAGTTTGATAAAGGCGCTATAGTTTCTCATGACAAGCAAATTTAGTCATGTAGAGGACGTGGTTTAGATGTATCCACTTAATGGCGGGTTTGGTCATGTAAACGGTTGAATTTACACCAGAGGCTACCTTCTTGTGAAACAATTCTTGTATTCAGGTAGTTTCGGAAGACCCGGCCTGATCAAATACGAATCCAACAAAGCCTACTGCTTCTCGAGCGTGATCATAATTGCCTTCGAAGTAGGTGTGTTCGATTCATCAGCAGTACTGTCAAGTGGAACCAACACGTTGGTTTCCGGGAAATATGCCGCGGTATTACCGTGTGGTATATCATAAGGGATGGGCATAAATCGATGCGCATATCGTTTTTCACCTTTGTAATGACCAACCAGATTGACAACATCTCCTTGTTTTAAACCTTCTTTTTTCATGTCATCCGGGTTCATAAACAAAACCCGGCGTTCATTATGAACACCACGGTATCGATCATTTAAGCCATAAACGGTTGTATTGAATTGGTCGTGACTTCGAATCGTCATCAACACGTACTTGGCTCCTTCAAGGTCTAAGGCTTCGCAGTTGTTTACCGTAAACAGGCCCTTTTTTTCCTTATTTGTGAAACTCAGTTCGCGAGGGCCATTTGGCAGATAAAACCCGCCTTTGTTCTGTACCCGATTGTTGTAGTCTTCAAACCCTGGAATTACCTCAGAAATCAGATCTCGAACCCGGTCATACGAGTTTGCCATTTCGAGCCACGGTACCTCATGGTCCTTTCCAAAGTGTCGGTGTGCCATCTGAGCGACAATAGCAACCTCGCTAAGGAGTGTGTCAGAAGCCGGATTCCTATCACCTTGACTTTGATGAACCACACCCATCGAATTTTCAACGGTTACAAACTGATCTCCGTCATGCTGTACGTCGCGTTCCGATCGCCCGAGGCAAGGAAGTATCAAAGCCCGTTTGCCATGGATTACGTGACTCCGGTTTGGTTTCGTCGATACATGAACGGTTAAGGCACAATTGTTTAAGGCTTCAGCCGTCGCATGGGTGTCAGGGGAAGCAGATAAAAAGTTCCCCCCCATTGCAAAGAACAGTTTGGCTTTTCCTTTACGCATGGCGTCAATGCTGTCTACCACATCCAAACCGTGTTCCTTTGGCATAGAAACACCGGTTGCCGCCTCAAGTTTGTTGAGAAGTGATGCAGGCGGCTTTTCATAAATCCCCATGGTCCGATCGCCCTGAACATTGCTATGACCACGAACAGGACATGTGCCTGCACCTGGTTTGCCAATGCTTCCTTTCAGCAAAAGAATATTGACAAGATCTTGAATGGTTGCAACACCATTTTTGTGTTGGGTAATTCCCATTGCCCAACAGATTATGATTCGTTTATTTCGAATAAGTAAGTCGGCCGTATCTCGGATTTCGTTTTCCGAAACCCCACTCATTTGAACAAGCTTCTTGAAGTCGTATGTTCTGATTGACTCGATCAGAGCATTATATCCCAGTGTGTGTTTCTGAATAAAATCATGATCGAAAACGGTATTTGGATTTGCTTCTTCAGCTTCCAACATCAGATACATCAACGCCTGAATCAAGGCCATGTCCCCATTGATCTTAACCTGCAGATAGAGGTCACTGATGGTTTTTGATTTTAGCAGGCTAAGTTTCTGTGGATTGCTGAAACGCAGTAACCCTGGTTCTTTAAGCGGGTTAACAGCCACAATTTTGGCACCATTGCTTTTCGCTTCTTCCAGTGAGGCCAACATTCTTGGGTGATTGGTCCCTGGATTTTGTCCAAAAATCATGATGACATCGGCTTTGGCAAAGTCTTCATGCTTTACAGATCCTTTTCCCAGCCCAAGAGTACGGTTTAGTGCCACGCCACTGCTTTCGTGACACATGTTACTACAGTCGGGGAGGTTGTTGGTGCCAAAACTTCGAACAAACAACTGGTACATAAAAGCAGCTTCGTTGCTTGTTCTACCTGAGGTGTAGAAAATGGCTTCGTTGGGATCTTTTAGATTGTTTAACTCTTCTGAGATGATGTCAAACGCAGAGCTCCATGAAATGGGTTGGTAATGCGTGCCACCTTCTTCCAGGTACATAGGGTGGGTGATTCTTCCTGATTTTCCAAGGTCGAAATCCGGGAACTGCGATAGTTCGTAGACAGAATGTTTGGCCCAGAATGCTGGGTCTGCCTTTTTCGTTGTTGCTTCTTCTGCAATGGCCTTTGCACCATTTTCGCAGTATTCGGCCAGGAACGAGCGTTTTTCATCGGGGTCTGGCCAGGCACAACCTGGGCAGTCAAATCCATCAAATTGGTTCATTTTCGGAGCGAGAGTGGCTACTGCTTCCTTGCCAATTTCTTCGGATAAATGCTGGATGGCAACCTGAACTCCTTTCAAGCCAGCCGCTTTTTTGCTTGGTGCTGAAATGGTGCCTCCTGTGAACTCTTCTGGAGGAACCGCCCCGTTTATTTTCTTCTTATTCATCAACCCGAATTTGCGGCTGCAATGATAACACTTGAAGTGTAAAATAAATGGCTGGAAGTGATGCTATTTTGAGCAAGTAGACGCATCGACTTTTGAATAGCTAAAGGAGCAAATTGAGTTTAGCCAGATAACCAGGTCAGGCGCTGGTTTGGCTGTATAAAGCATGGACTAAATCTTTATTTTTGTATAGCACGAACTAAAGAAACAACCACCTATGAATGCCTTCAAGCGCCACCACTTATTGTCCCCATTTTATCTAAAAGGAATTGTCACTACATGCATTTTTTTCCTGAGCATACTTTCGACATTGGCACAACCATTGGAGCTACAATGGTCAAACGGCTTGTTTTCAACCAAAACCAGTTTTACTACTTTGGGCATTAGCCACATTACCTCCGATGATCAAGGCAATATCTACATGGCGGGTTGGTTTCAAGGTAGTGTCGATCTTGATCCAGGAGCGGGCGAAGAGATCATCTCTTCTGGAAAAGAGGGATTTGCCGGCGGAGAAAGCTTCCTAGTTAAATATGACGAAGAGGGTAAGTACGTCTTTGGGTTTGCACTCAATGCCATTATCAGCGATGTCGCTTTGTCCGATCAGAATGAAGTCTATGTGGTTGGTACGTTCGATACCATAGTAGATTTTAATCCATCAACGGCGGTCAACAACCTGAATGGAATTCAGGATGAGGTATTTGTTGCGCGTTATAAGGCCAACGGTGAGTACATGGATGGTTATAGCACCGGTACAGGTTCACATGTTTCTGTGGGAGCGGCAAAACTTGATTCAAAAAATAATCTATGCATTTATGGTAGTTTCGATGATACAGTTGAGTTTGACCACTTGTCTGTCAGCACAACCGACAACAATGGGGCTCTCTTCCTTGCTAAATACTCCAATTTCGGATCACTACAATTTGTATTCGATATTGAGAGTCGCACTAGCAATGTAAGTCATGATTTAACCTTTGATCAGGACGATAACATTTTTATTACAGGTTCGTTTCTTGCCCGATCTGCCGGAGTAACACTCGACCTGGATCCTGGCCCAGGCAATACGAACTTGAAAGGGTTTGGAGGAATTGATGGCTTTTGGGCAGTATACAGCCCAGAAGGAGCGTACAAAGAAGGTTACCTGTACGACGGGTCGGTTCATAACATAGCACTGGATGCTAAGGGTAATATTTACATTTCAGGTAGTACAGTCGACAGTATGGACATTGACCTTGGCCAATCCGAACACCTCATTTATACAGAACCTGGTGGCTTTGATCTGTATTTAGCCAAATACGACTCGGACCTCAAACTCCAATACGGCATGTCAGTCGATGGGAATAGTCTAAATGCTAGGATGCAGAATCTATTGGTCGACGACAAGGAAAACGTGTATGTAAGCGGTCACTTCAGAGACACGTTGGATCTTATTAAAGGAAAAGAAGGTGGGCGATTGATTTCGACTGGTTTGAGAGATGTGTACATTGCCAAGTTCGACAAAGACGGCGAACTCAGGTTCGCCCATAGTTTTGGTTCCGGGTCAAATGACCAAAGCGCTCATATGAGTCTTGATGATAAGGGTAACCTTTGGTTTGCCGGGCAATTCTCAGATTCGATAAACCTGGATGTGGAAGAGACACAATCGAGCATATTGAACCCTGGTGACGGGGGTTCTGTATTTGTTGGGATGTATACCGATGGGGATGCGGTTGGTCTATCTGACCTTAAAGAATACACCACTAACATGTATACTGAGAATGGAAATCTGGTAATAGAATTTTTGGGGACTCCGATCGATGGACAGGTCAATGTGTTTCAACTCGATGGCCAGAAGGTCTACGAGGGCTCACATGTGTTTAACAACGAAATCAGGATTCGGTTGTCTCACCTCCCCAAAGAACAAGTGTTAGTTGTACTTGCTTCCGACGGCGGAAAGTGGACAGCCAGAAAGCTATATATTCGATAGGTTAGAAGGCAAATCCCTACATTTGAACCAACTAGAACCAACCTCGAATCACACCATGAATACCTCAAATTATTTGAAACGTAGTTTGCGCTGGCTAAATGTGGCACTTTTCGTTCTGCTTTTTATTCGAACGAGCGGCACTGTATATACGGTGGTTAACCTCAAAAACGATGGGGTGGGGTCACTTCGATATGCAGCCGGACAACTCTCACCGGGCGACACCATTATGTTTGACCCGGGCCTGATTGCCGGTGGGTCAGATTCGATTGTCTTAGAGGATGAGATATCCATTAATCATGGCTGTGTGATTATTGGTTTGCAAACGGCCAACGATACACTCTTTATCTCAGGAGGCGATAGTACACAGGTTTTTTCGTTTGAACTGAAATTTTATTCAGGAGGCGAGAGAAATGTCACATTGGATCATGTTTCAATACGCAATGGGAAGGGAAGCCATGGTGCAGGTGTCCTGGTCAATGCAACGGATACATTTTTTCTGATTAACTCATCCGTAACCGACTGCAATGGTCAAATTGGAGGAGGAGTTTACGTGGGCAATACATCGCTCATTATGCGCAAATCAAGAATCCATAACAACCATGCCAGCGTATCCAGCGGGGGGCTTTATTGTTTCGATGACCAGACCAAAGGACGAATGTGGTTAGTTGAAGATTCGGAAATCACCTCGAACGTTTCGACTTTGGGTGGTGGTGGAATAGGAAGTTTTGATACAAAATTGGAAGTGCGTTCAAGCATCATTGGTCACAACAAATCGGGGTCGTTTGGTGGAGGAATACTGGCAGGAGGTATTACAGGCCCTTCAGCCACAACGGCTCAATTATATGTTTATGATTGCATTTTGGAATGGAACGAGGCCACGATCGATGGAGGAGGGGCTTATGTTGGATCGCGATCACGCGTACATTCCATTTCCGCGGTAGCCGAGTTTGATAAGACATCCATCGTTCATAATCGATGTGGAGGTCTTGGCGGGGGCCTATTTAGTAACGCAGACATTTCTTCAACCAGTCAAAATCTCACTGCCGGGGCACAAATTAGTATGAAAATTTCGAGGTCAACGTTTGCTTACAACGAGGCCACTACTGGAGGAGGTGGGCTCGCATGTAAGGCTAGTTACAGATCGTCTAATCCTCCTACGAGTATATACAGGCTCGGAACAGAGCTGGTCGTTGAGTATTCTACTTTTTACCAGAACCGTTCTATGTATGATGATCCAACGTCGTCGTGGGGAGGCCAGAATCTTTTTGTCTATACAAGAGCCCACCGATACGCTCGGTCTCAGTTTCACCTAAAGAGCTCCATTGTTTTTGGAGAGAAAACAAACATATTTCATAACTATTCGCCGAGATTCGTTTCGCAGGGGCACAATGTTTTTAGCGATACAGTAGTTCCCGAACACATCGCTTCAGACTTGGTTGGTGTAGACTCAACCTGCCTGGATTTAGGACCACTCCAAGTCAATGGGGGGAACACCCCCACAATGTTGCCATCGTCAAAGAGCGTAGCGGTTGAGAATGGGTACCCATACGATACAATGGAAGCCCAGAATACCAGGATTTATGGTGAGCGCAGAGATGTAGGAGCTGCTGAAACAACGTACGAGCCAGAGCATCGGTCCATTTGGGGCTGCGACAGCGTTTTTTACAAGAATAGATGGTATGCCGACTCGCGGTTTGTTCGAGATACCCTTAAAGGTGACTGTGGGTTTGATAGTATTGTCCCTGTTCATTTATGGGTGTTGTCGACGCATGACTACGATACAATAGAGGCCTGTGATTCATTCACTTGGACCAATGGTGTTACATACACCTCCGATGTCAGGGTACGTGATACATTGTTGAACTCAAATGGATGTGACAGTATTATAGAACTATCCCTCACTATAAATAGAAGCAAGAAAACCATAGATACCATTACTGCTTGTGATTCATTTACATGGACGAATGGTGTTACCTATAAGTCCAGTGGTACGTATTCCAATCAATTAAGTACTTCGGAAGGATGCGATAGCCTCTCACAACTCGAGCTGATTGTCAATAAAAGTATCAGTGCATTGGATGTGTTTAAGGCATGTGATTCTCTCACTTGGATCAATGGAACGATATACTACAGTAGTACAGACACTCCAACCATGTTGCTTACAAACCAATATGGATGTGATAGTCTTGTACAACTGAACGTTTCTATTGTAAGAAGTACAAGGGATACTGTCTTGTTGGAAGCGTGCGACTCCATAAAGTGGTCCAATGGTCTAACCTATTACGAGGGTAATCATTTTGTATCAGAAACATTCCAAACCAAAGAAGGCTGTGACAGTACTGTTGTTGCCAAGCTCAACATAACGTCCATCGATACAACCATCCGAATTTCTGGAGGGCAGTTGATTTCAAACGAAATGGATGGAGATTATCAGTGGATCAACTGCGATAGTATGTCCAACATTCCGTCATCGAATTCCAGAAGGTTTAATCCTGGCCAACAGGGAGGGTATGCAGTTCGAATATCAAAATCGGGCTGCGTTGATACTTCCAGATGTTTTCACTATGGTGATGATACCTGTTGTTCAGGTGTTTCAATTGTTGCTTTTCCCAATCCCTTTGTGGAAGATCTTAAGGTGAGGGTATATGGTCTCGAAAAAGGTGTGTCATTTGAGGTAAGCGTTTACAACGCAATTGGGCAGCTTGTTGCTCGAAAATCAGGTGAGGCCTCTAGAGAAGTGACCATTCAAACCTACCATTGGGCAAGTGGAGTCTATGTAGCAAAAGTAAGTTACGGAAGCCGCGTCAAAGGATTTAAGTTAATCCATTGGAAGCCAAACTAAACTTCTTAGTGCTTATACCATTTCGGGTATTCGACCAGCGAGGGATCAGCTACCGTCGTCAATACCAATGTAAATTACTATCTTAGAGGGCTAATCATAGGACATACCTATGTTCTTTCTTCTCATTAAATACCGAATCCAATGAACTTAAAGAATTACCTCTGCCTTGTCATTTTATGTTTTTCGTTAAACGTATTTGGCCAGATTCCCAATGTAATACCGTATCAGGGACATATCGCCGATACCTCGGGAAAGGGTTATGATGGAAACTTCGATTTCTCATTCACAATAAAAGATAACTCCGGGTCACAGCTGTGGACCAGCGGTACCATTTCTGTTCCGGTTGACGACGGAGCCTACTCGGTTAGTCTTGGTGAAAGCCCTCAAACCGCTTTGACATCTTCCATATGGCAAAACGACATACTGTTTCTGGAAATTTCCTTTGACGATGGCGTTAATGGTTCGGAAACACTTTCACCAAACGTTCAGATCTTACCGGTGCCCTATGCACTGCGTGCTGCGATCGCCGATAGTGCTGCAAACACCAATGGACAACTAGGCTGGGGAGACTCCTTAGTACTGCGGGATGCAAGTGGAGATAAACGGTTTGTTCTCAACCCAAATACGGGTGAGTTTAAGATCATGCAGGACGATACCATTTGGTACGAAGTAGAAAGCAACTCGCCCCCCAAAACGAATGTAAGTTATGGCGATAATAGCCTAACCACCGAATACGTTCGGATGAATGGGAAGGATTACACAAAAAACACAAGAACCAAAGACGGGTATACCATCGAGCGTTTTGAGCAACATTCAACCGATGCAGGCAATAACGATACAATGAACTTTACCCGAACCCTGGATAAAAACAAATGTGTGGTTTCTGCCACCTACAAGGTTTTTGATAAAAAAAGGGGAAGGGTGAAGGTGTGTACGTACAGTTACAAATGCCCGGGTGGAGATATTCTTTCCGTGAAATGTAAAACGCTGGCAGGGGCAACCCCCGACGAGCCTGATGTGACGGATAACAAGGAAACGGATACCAAAACCGAGGAAAAAACAGAAGACGGTAAACTTCAGATGGTTACGGTCGATACCCGAACCGGAAACGAAGTCAAAACTACTTCGGACGCCAAAGATTCTTGTTTCGTAGTTGAGGCGAGTAAGATTGTGCTTAAGACCGCCAATGGAGAATACGTGGTTAAGGTAGATAAAGATGGGAAAGTGAAACAGGAGGCCAAAAAGAACGGTGGAGATGGCCTCATAATTGGTATGGACGATGAGAATAACGAACTATCCATTGAAGACAGCCTGATCCTTAAATACCGGTTCATAAGCCCAACCCAAATCAGAATGTTGGTTCAGGAGTTGGGTGTACAGCAAGCCAAACTCTATTTTGAACAATTGGATCTGGAGAATAAAGAAATTGTAACTGGAGGTCTGGAAAACTTAAAAAGACTGGTTGATTCTGTTTTTAAGCATAAGATCGTGTCGCAAAAAACCAAAGATTCTATTGAGGTGCTTTATAATGCTTTTGGCCACTTTATTCAATTCCTGGATGTGGAAGAGTTCAAAGAGTTGAACCAACATGTAGAGCGTATCAGAACGTATGAACCAGGAAAGGTCATAGAAGAAGATACGGATGTGGCAACAGGAGCTTCCGTAAAAACAACCCGAGACCTTCAGGAGGGCAAGGACATTATAGAAGGATTGAAGGGAAATGACATCATAATGAGTGACACGCCCTACGTTACAACGTACAAGTATGATGTTACTTCGAGTACGCCTGTTGAGGTAAAAACCAATCCTGTGAGTTCTACGGTGACCTATGACGGACTTGATCGTGTTGTGAGGGAGAACGACTCGGAACAACATCACGACATCTATGATGGAAAAACACATCAAATAACCCGAACACACAACGTGAAAGATAGCTCAATAACAACTGCGGGCGCAACAACGTATTTTTATGATGGATTGGATCGGATAGTGACCAAGTCAGAAGGAGAAATAACCCACGAGTACGATGCGGCCAATTCGATTATTGAGGAGACCTACGATCCGGATGATAATTCATTGGAATATGATGGATTGTTTAATCGACACCATCGAATAGATACAAATGCATTTGTAGAGAGCTTTGTTGACGGGAACAATCGGGAACTAAGCGTGTTGTATGAGCCGTCAGACAGTATTATTAACTACAGTGGGGTGCGATTTGTTGAGTGGCAATTCGATAACAACATTACCGTATTAACCTCTCTGGGGCCTGGCCAGAGTTCACTTGCCAATTTTGATCCTGGCACTAACTCGGGTTTGGGAATTACCTTGAATCAGAGCGACAGAGTGATCCAAATGGGCGACCCATTTGGTGGTAAAATTCCGGTACAGATGGACTCGCTGTTTGCCATGGACTTTGGGGCCGTAAACGGGAATTTTGAAGTAAATGGAAACCTCTCCGTAAATGGTAACATTTCCAAGCAGTCAGGTAGTTTTAGAATTGACCATCCACAGGATCCTTACAACAAATACCTCGTTCATTCTTTTGTAGAATCGCCGGATATGATGAACGTCTACAACGGAAACATCATCACAGACTCTTCCGGTACCGCCACCGTCGATCTGCCAGGATATTTTGAGTCGCTCAATATGGATTTTAGGTACCAGCTGACCTGTATCGGCACCTTTGCACAAGCCATTGTGCTTGAAAAGGTTAACGGTAATCAGTTTAAAATTCAAACCGACAAACCTGGCGTTGAGGTAAGTTGGCAGGTAACCGGAATCCGAAAGGACCCTTTTGCCAATGACAATCGACTTGAGGTAGAGCAAGAGAAAGAAGAGGGAAACAAGGGTACACTCCTCTATAAACCTACGCAAACAAACAAGAAATGATGAGAATCGTATTCATAGTATTCTTGTTAGGTGTTGGAGCAATGGCATATGGCCAGTCGAGCAGTGCACATTATAAAAGCAAGGTCAGGGGCCATTTAACACATGGTGGACTACAGTCGGGCACAAATAGCAAGAACCAGACTGTAAACATCTGGACCGAAGGGCATGAGCAAAAATCGAGCTATGCGACCAACCGCGTTTCGCTGGGAACTTCCTCAGATACAAGTCCTGTTTCCGTAGCGCGTTTAGCCCTTGCGAATGATGCGTTTATTGTTTACCCAAATCCTTTCGATAATGAAATCAGTGTATTGTCGAAGAACGGGTCAAGCATTGATAAACTCGTCCTGTATGACGCTACAGGAAGGGAAGTTTTTACGGCGAATCTGCAGGTTCACGAGGCATCAATTGACGTCTCGTTAATAGCACCGGGTTTGTACACCATACAGGTTGAGTCAGAAACGCAAAAGTGGTTTACCAGCCTGGTTAAGCCATAAAGAAGCTGACCTTCTCTATGTGCCAGAACCCGGTGCAAATGGGTGGTCTTTGCCAAATACGTTGTATTGCAAGAACATGTGCCAAGCATTGATTGTAAGGTACGAGTAAACTTAAGAGAGATCAACGGCACTGGTATTCACAAGTAATTACTTGATCGATATGCCTTATTCTCAGCGTAAACGATAATCTAAATTCGTTTCCGTTTGAAATCATCGTAGCACACGGTGATGAAGGTATTAACATTAATTAATGAAAAGTTATGAATAAACTAGTAGGAGTTCTTTTTGTTGGATTGCTCGTGGTCGGTTGTTCTGAAGACCCGGAGGTAGTGACTGACAACACACAGAACACAGACACATTTGTCGTTAAAGAAATTCAGGAAGTAAACACGTCGTTTGTGGTAAAACACACAGGCACAAAATGTGGCCCTTGCGGTACGTGGGGTTGGGATATGTTTGAAGACATTATTGACGGATTAGGAGATGGAGCCAACTACATGGCGGCATTCTCGTATCCGGGTGATTACATCATCGATGTAGCTGAAGATTTATCTGAATACAACGGTGTTAGTGGTTTTCCAACATTTGCAGTGAACAATAAAGCTCAGTTAAGCGATGCAAGAAGCAGTGGGTCGGTAAATACAGCGCAGGAAAAACAAATGTCGCTCGACGAAGCGAATAGCTTTAGCGGGGATGTTGTTAGAGCCAATGCAGGCGTTATTTACAGAGTAAAAGATAACAAGCTCGAAATTCGATATAAGGTGAAGGCATTTCAGGATTTGAGTGCAAACAATCTTCACGTGGCCCTTTACATAAACGAAAACAAGGTAATTGGCAGACAAAACGGATACCCCGATCCAGACAACGCACCACACAAACACTTGCTTAGGGCTGCGGTAGATGATCTGACCTGGGGTAAGCCACTGGGAGCACTTTCAGTAGGTGAAGAGATCTCGGGTGAAGCAAGCGTCGAGCTTGGAGCCGATTGGAACCCGGATAACCTGGAGGTACTCTCGGTTATTTACAATAAATCAGGGGAGGATTACGAGTTCATTAACTCATCTTTAGGAGCACTTTTAGAAGAGTAGTATCTATTATTTAGGATTGCAGATAGGGGCCATTTGATTCATTCATCTGGTCCCTTTTTGGTTCCAAAAGCTGTGGTCGACAAAAGCCGTACGTCGATTAAATAAACATTTCGGCGATTTGTTATGCATTCGAGGCAACGCTTCACCAAACTGAATCATTTTACCCTTTAACAGAAAAACATTATGAAGAGACTATACATATCTTTAATTACAATATTATTCGTCCAGGGAAGTTCCTTTGCCCAACATAAGTTTAGCCAGTGGGACGTTCCGTCAGGGGCAAATGTTTACGATATTACCATTGACAACGTAAACAACATATGGTTGGCCACTGATAATGGTGTTCACCGATTCTCAAAAGACCTCAAATGGACGTCGTTCACCAAAGATGATGGATTGCCTGAAAACGATGTGAAGGCGGTCGCCATCCGAGATGGAAAGGTGTGGTTAGCCACGATTAACCAAGGTGTCGCTGTTTTTGAAGGTGATAAGTGGGTGCCAAAGACCATTGAACTACCCGAAGGAGTCGACTATATTTCTTACTTTTCAGATAAGGTCGGTGCAAGTAATACATACTACTACGGGACAAACAACGGACTGGTAATGGAGGCCAAGTCGCCTACGGAGAAACCAAAGAAAAAGAACTACAATTTTGCCTTTCAATTAGGAGAGATTACTGGTGTTAGTTTGACCAAAAGTAACGTGCTGATTTCCAGATCTCTCAATGGCATCGGTATTGAGGATGTTGGTTTGGGAATAAGCATTGGTATAGGTGAGGGATCAGCGCTACCTGACCCTCGAGTTCTGTGTGGACAGGTACATAATGATTTTGCCTATGACGGCACAGCAGGTGGTTTGTATATCCCTGACTTTAGAAATGGGGCTCCTCCACAAGGTATTGACATCATTGGCACGCACAACTCCGATTTACCCAGCAACAGGATTCAGGCTATGCATGTTAGCGACCGCCAGGAATGGTACGGGACGGACAAGGGACTTGCGCGCAAAAAAGGAGGTTCCTGGGAGGCAATAACTACCCAGAATTCGAACCTTGAGAACCACAACGTGCTGGAACTATCGGTAGATGCAAGAAATCAGGTTTGGTTTGTAACTGGAGATGGAAAACTAAACCGCTTTGAGGATGTGAATTCATCAGTCCATGATGCTTCTCTCCAATCACTTAGCATCAAAACTTCCCAAGCAGACAATCACATTTACATTGGTAATCTATGGCACCAGAATATTGAGGCGAAATTGTACAACCTTCAGGGGCAGGAAATACTAACCCTGGAACAGACAAACGAAAAAGTAGGGTTCAATATGTCGGGCATTTCTACCGGTATTTACGTTATTCGCATGGAGGACTTGGAATCCGGGTTTGGCCAAACATCAAAGGTATTCTGGACCAAGTAGTAAGAGCTTTTAGGAAATAATTATATGATGTTTAAAAATCACTCACTACCAATAGTGCTATTTCTGGTACTTGCTTCATTTACCGGACATAAGAAATCAAACTTACCCAAGGGTTTTAACGACTTAAAAGGCTTCGTTCAAGTACCGCTTGGGGACCTGCCGAACCACGATAAGGATGCCTTATATTTCTTCTTTGAGAATGAAGTGTCCAATTTCGACTATGCCGAGTTCTTGTATCATATACGTGCGAACGAACCGGAAAACCTGAACATGGTTAATCTAAATTCAGAATTGTGGTTATCGGTTGATGCAGATGGAACCTCTGAGTTTGCAAAAAACTACCACAAACTCAAAGAATACCCTGTTGTGAACTTAACAGCCGAGGCCGCGTCGGCTTATTGCGTTTGGTTACAAAACATCTGGAACCAACGCGGTACAAGCTACGATGTAACTATAAGGCTACCGACAAAGGAGGAATGGGAGCACATTGCAACCCAGGAAGATGGTTCGGAGTATGCTACTGGAAATGGTTTATTGAAAGATGATAAAAATACGGCAATGGCACGATACAAAGCATTGGGTTTACCCTTTGGACCAGCGCCCCGTGGTTCTTTCGAGCCATCACTTTATGGTTTGAATGACCTCTGCGGGAACGTTTCGGAAATGGTAATTCATATGGATAAGGTGTATACCAAGGGGGGAAGTTGGGATTCAAAGGCAATCGACTTGACAGTGGCAAACACAAGAGATTTTGAAGTTGGACCTACTGCCGGGTTTAGGCCGGTAATTATTCTAAAAGAACGTATGTAAGAACAGCTACCCAACTGCTTTGAAGAACAGGGTATAATTGGGTCAAGGAGATATTCTGAATAAGGGCGTCAACAGGAAACTGTTGGCGCCTTTGTTGTATAAGGTTGTTGTTCTTTTGTTCTCATTTACAGTGTGTTATAAAAGTGTAATTCTCTCCGTTTTGCGTAAAAATCAGCGCTTCATGTTTCCGTTTGTCACAGATTTTGACAATCGGCATATCCCGTCTAACCTACCTCCGATTGAAGCGCTTTCTTCGTTAAAAAGTATAAGGCTTCGGCCTATTCGTGAAACTAATAATTTAAAGAAAAAAATGAGACTAAAAGAAAGAGTATTGACAAGTAAGGTAACGTTTGTGGCTGCCATGGCGTTGGCCATGCTGGCTTCGTGTGATGGAGATGAGACACCCG
Source organism: Bacteroidia bacterium (assembly GCA_017640445.1). Classification (GTDB taxonomy): domain Bacteria; phylum Bacteroidota; class Bacteroidia; order NS11-12g; family UBA9320; genus UBA987. The sequence goes on from JAEPQQ010000008.1 coordinate 25,692, forward strand.
TTGGACAGGGTAATAATGGCAACGGCAATGGAACCGAAGAGTTTAATCGAGTGCCAGCAATTGGTGACAACTATCAGGTACACAAGTTCGACTGGAAGGGAATGGAACCAGGAGAAGGTGGGGAGAATCAAACGTGGGATTTCAGTGTTTTGCCATCGAAGAGCGAAACCATGAACCTCGAAGTGAGATCAATGGACAACAGCGACTACAAAAACGAGTTTGCTCAGGCTGATTTTTATACCGTTAATAATTTTTACGGTTCAAGAGGTCTAAGCGATCCAGGGAAGAACTTTCACTACTTTAAAGTTGAAGACAACAAGTTGATCAAGTTGGGAAGAGTAGACTCCATGATGGCAACAAACGTACTTTTAAACACATTTGGTGATCCTGAAACTCAGTTGCAATACCCATTAACGTATAACAGTTCGTCTACTGACGAGTTCCATGGTTCATTCACGTCAGTTGGTATCCCATTTACCTGGGATGGTACTGATTCATACACCGTTGATGGTACCGGAACATTGAACATTTTGGGTAAGAAGATCGAAAATGTAGTACGGGTTAAACGAGAACGTGAGTACCTGAGCGATCCTATTGGCCAATGGACGTTTACAACCTACGAGTGGTATAAGCAAGGAATTGCATTCCCAATTTTGGTGCTGCATCAATCTCAAGAAGTTTTTGAGGGCTACTATATGGATGCTTCGGAGCTTTAATAAGGCCCATTCTGAATAGCATCTTTACATACAATTTGAGATGTATTTGAAGGCAGCAAGATGCATTTGCTCAATGGGCAAATGCATTTTGTAACATTTTAAATGTCGGCATAGGGGACTATGCCGACTTATTTGCGTAAAAAAGAAAAATCACAACTGTCCTTGTATGGATATTCAGGATTCAAGATGGTTTGCCTTGGTTGACAAATTACAATTTTGTGATAAACGTCGTGCAATGGTTTTCTTGTTTCCTGCCTCTATCTGAAAACTTGGTCGGTTCTCACATTATCCAACAATGCTAAAAAGTAGGTTGAAATCTTTACCGATCTCGCTAAAGTATATTGCTGTTGTCTTAGGTCTGATCTGTTTGTTACTGGTACTGAAATCGTACGTAACATCCTTATTTCAGACAACCAAGTACTTCGTGTTTAGTATCAATGCGGCGAGTCCACTATCCAATTATATTACTTGGATGATCCTCTTGCGTTTGGTTTATTCAAACTTGCACAGGAATCCAGTTTTTCCCAGGCCACAATGGAAGTCCCTGGTGAAACATTTGGCTATTGCGGCACTGATTATTGCGGTGCATGTGCTACTGTCTAACCTGTTCTTCTACTCTTATTTCGCCACCACAGGGATGTGTCCCTTGAGCAAAATACCAACTACACCCAATGCCTGGAACGTCATTATGGTTCCATTCCTCAAAATGGTAGCAGGCGAGCTGCCCACAGAAATGATCGCCCGGTTTATTGAGTACGCCTTAATCGCAGGGGCGCTGATCTCCATAGATATTAATCAGGAGAATCATAGAAAGAGCCTCGAACTGGCAAACGTTCAAAAAGAACTAAATCTGACTTATTTGAGAGCCTTGAGAATGCAATTGCGGCCCCATTTCTTGTTCAATACGCTCAATTCAGTGTCTTCTCTGATGCACGATAACGTAGAGGAGGCTCAGAACGTATTGGCTCGCCTTGGTGGACTCTTACGGAAAACCCTTCAAAATACAGATGAGCTCAAATTAGTGCTGAGAGATGAGCTTAACTACATACGCGACTATCTGGAAATTGAACAAATCAGGTTTAACGACCGACTCATGATCGAGTACGATATTGATAAAGCAGCACTTTCTGGTCTGGTTCCCAGCTTAATTATGCAACCCATTGTTGAAAATGCGGTAAAACACGGATTCAAAGGAGCTTTGGAAGATTGCACCATCCGAATTGAAGCAAAACGGGAGGGCTCAAACATTCGGCTCTCAGTAATTGACAATGGACGAGGAACCAACAATGTATCAAAAGTACTCAAGAGCCCGGGCGTAGGAATTCAAAATACCTTGAATCGCCTCGAAACACTGTATCCTGAAAGACATAGTGTTGCGGTGCACTCAAATGCCAACGAGGGGCTCGCTTTCCACATAACCATACCATTCGAAACACTTAACTCCGATATTACATATGCCCATTAGAACCGTAATCATAGATGACGAACCACTGGCAAGATCACGAATTGTTCACCTGGCCAACGAGTTAACCGATATGACCATTGTTGGGGAGTGCTGGAATGCTCGTCAGGCTTTGGAAGTGATTAACCGTAGGCACCCGGATCTCATCTTTTTAGATATTGAGATGCCTGATCGAGATGGTTTCAATGTACTGTCTGACATGAAAACCGAGAATCGACCTATGGTAATTGTTGTGTCGGCCTACGATCAATATGCGTTAAAGGCTTTCCAGTACGAAGTAGTAGACTATCTGCACAAACCCTTCGAGGAAAAGCGATTTTATCAGGCAATTGAACGGGTTCGAAATCGCCTCGATTTACGACGAGCTTCCCAGTTTCAAAGCCAGATAAAGGAACTCATTAACGAACAACATCAACCCGATGAGTTCTATGCATCCTCCCTTTCGATCAAAGAAGATGGGCGTCTAAAGTATTTCTCCGTTTACGATATTTATTACATCGAGGCATTTGGTAACTACGTTAAACTACACCTTGAAAACGGTGTAAAAATGTATCGATCTACCATGTATCAGGTTCAAAACCGATTGGACCCAGATATGTTTACCCGCGTACATCGTTCCTATATACTGAATACACGAAAAATCAAAAACATCCAGTATCTGAACAACAATGAATACAAGTTTACCATGCAAAATGGAGAAGTGGTAATCTCATCGCGCTCGTACAAAAACAAAATTATGGACGTGCTTTCCATGTACTAAAACATGGTTGTGTAATCTTGCCAAAATAGACCGTATTTAGTCACAGAAATTGCGGTTAATCACCAGGTTTGACAACCTACCAAAGGCTTTCCTGCATCTTGCTATCAAATGTTGAATACATGGGTGTTTACCAGTCAATTAATCTCAAATAATCCATTCTGTATTCACATTGACAATTAGTTATAACATAAAGCAAGAGAAAAATGAAAGTCGTAAAATTTACTGTATTAATTTTAACAATCGCCTTGTTCGCGCCACAAGCCGTATTAGGGCAACGGAAGGTAGACCTCATGGTAGATGACATTGTAACACCAGAACGGGTTGACTACGGAAAATCAATCGCAACCAGTTTTGTTATTAAGAACAATGGCCCGGACATGATTAAAGAGGGTGATACCCTGATTTTTATGCTACGTTTGGCCGGTACCCCTACGGGAGAAGCAAACCGATTAGTGGGCAAGGACATGGAGGTTGGAGATACAATGTTAGTGAGTGCAAGCATCAACCCGGTTCAGTGGGCAGGAGCTTCGTTTGAAGGCGCTTTTTGCGCAAGGGCAGCTGTGCTTAACCGATCAGAGACAGACAGTATCGTATGGGAGGTGAATCAGCCAACCTTTACCGACAACGAACGATGTGAGGATATCGACTTCATCGATTCGCACGGTTGGGGTGTTAGTATCGAAGACGGTGAAATTACATGGTACACACAGGAGTTGGAGGTATACCCAAACCCGGCCAACCTGCAGTTCACCGTGTCTTACTTTAATCCCGATTTTGGTAAAACATCCATCCAGGTATTAGACATATCCGGTCGGGTTGTATACGAAATTGTTGAAGATGCTACTCCAACAGGCGATCAGGAAAACATCATATCAACATCTGGCCTTACTCCAGGTGTTTATACAGTTCGTTTATCCACGGTTAATCATACAACCACTCAAAAAATTCTGGTTACCAGATAGTTCCAGTTAAAAATCACTACGTCAAAAAGGGACCGACGTGAACCCTTCTTATTAGTATAGTTGACGTAGCCTTGTTACCGCAGCCCCGATTCGCAACGCATGATTCCAGGGGCTGCTTTTTTTTGGTTTTTTTCTAAGCTCGTCTGTACTCAGGGTTCGACATTTTGTGAGAATCGTTTTAATCAAAAACTCCCGTAAATGTCAATTACCCCACGGTCGTGAACCATACATCACAAAAATTGCAACTCAGTCATTAATGCGCTGTTTGTCAGTCTTTTAGCTTCTATCTTTCATGTAAGAAATAAAACGAGTGATATGTTGGCTTCTATAAAAAAATACAACGAGACGTTAGGGTCGGAAATTGGTCAGGTGAACACCTATAAGGAAGAGACCATGGGGCTTCATTGGGTGTTTCTGGAAGACTTACGCAGAGGCTTCAAGATTACGTTTGTTACCAACCATCCGCATGCCCTCTATCAGGTGAACAAGGTAAGTGCGAACTATGAGTGTAAGGTAGTAAAGTACATATCGGACGATGTTGACCTGGCAATGCAGTACTGCAGAAATAGAGGTGTGGGCTTTATGTTGTTTGATATGGATCATTTGTCCAGCCGCGCGGTACAATTTATAAACTCATTGGAGCGCTTACCGGGCATTCTTTTTACCGGGCATCGGGAAGATCTCAATCCGGACAAGTCGCAGGTTGATCGATATAGACAAATAGCAAATGCCTTAGGAAAACTACTCCCGTACCGAGGGCCAAAGGTGAAACCAAAAGAAGAGACCGAGGCAGAAAAAGACCCAATACTTTATGTACGCGCCGGAAGAAAAATGGTACGGATAGAAGTGGATAAGCTAACGTATGTCGAGGGGATGAAAGATTATGTGAAGCTCCATTTTGTTGACCGTAAGATGGTAGTAGTGAAGCGAACTATGAAGAGCATGGAGGATCAACTAAAACAGTATGATGTTATACGAGTTCACAGGTCTTTTCTGGTCGCCCAAAAAAGCATAAAGCAGATAATAGACAATGAAATCCAGTTAAACGATTGCAGTATTCCAATAGGAAGAAACTACAGGCAGTTTGTAAAACACATCTTAGATGAGAGTGTGAACGGGTGAATGTAACCCAAACGCGACAAGCACATTTTGTCGAATCTGTTGGTACCGAAATGGTGCAAACAATACGAAAGACCGACTACTCCAAAGCCAATTAAGTAGCAGTTGACGGCAATGATTCTTACGCCGAGTCATTGCCTTTTTTTTGGCATATCCAGTGTCATAAAAAGTTCTAAAACCCAGTAAAACGGGGCGACAAACGGTTCGTGTCTACAACCAAACATTGTCGATCGAATTCGGAAAATTCACAGTAAACCAAAAGCTTTTCGTGGTCATCTAAGCCTTGAAAAAAGACAGCATTTATCCCCGTTGTCTGAAAACAAAGGGGTGAATTATAAAGACATTAAAGAATCTAGAAAGAACACATTATGAAACACAATGTTAAGAAACATTTGATGTTGGTTGGCTTATTTACCCTGTTTCTGTTCGCAGGCGGGGTGAAGTCACTGGCTCAATGCGACCCTGAGTACAAACCAGGCAATGAATGTGTAAACGAAGCCATTCAGTTTACCGCAAATGCACCAGGGTTTGACACGTACAGTTGGGAGTTTAAGGAAGACCCATCTGGAACCGTGGTTGGAAACTCATCCGACCGTGATCCGCTGTTTGTTTTTACCAAAGCGGGCGACTATGAGGTAACCCTCGATGCTTCGGGTGTGGCGGGTAATTGTTCCAAAACCATTACCATCACCATCAAACCAAGCCCGATAGCTCGACCAATCCTCCTAGATTCAAGAGAGCAGTGTTTTAAAGGCAATTCATTTTGCTTTATCGATAGCAGCTCACCGGCACCGGCAAGCTCCATTGTTCGGAGAACCTACTTATTCGGAGATGGGTCCAAGTATGACAAGATAAATCCCAAATCAGGGGATACAATCTGTCACACCGTAATTGACCCCAAAGGAGGGTGGTTCAACCTAAAGATAGAACTGGAGGATGCAAATGGATGTGTCACTGAGCATTACGTGGACAAGGCAATTCGCGTATTCCCTAAACTAGGCGTAAGTATAAGCAGTAACTCTCCGGTTAAATGTGATTCAACAATGGCCACTATCACAAATAAAACCTATCTCGATTGGAAGCAGAAGCCCGAAGAATTTATCGGATTAAAGGACATTGCGAAATTCGAATTTGACTTTGGCAATGGCAAGATTATCGGAGACTCTGTCACCAATACTTCGTACTGGACAGGTACGGGTCTGGATGGAATTATTGAACGCTGGTACTATGAAAATGGGTCGTTCGACGCAACGTTGTCCGTAACATCAAAATTTGGTTGTTCGGAAACCTTCAAGTACAAGTCTGCAGCTACGAATATTAAACTCAACCCAGTAATCATTGCCGACAATGATTCTACCTGTAACAGCAACCCTGAGACATGTTTTAAACTGAAGGACGGTCCTATTCCAGGTGCAGGTTTTCTCTGGAACTTTGGTGACCCGGATACAGGTCCGTTGAACGAAGACAACCGTAGCTGGGAGCCATGTCACACCTATAGCGGTGGAGGCCCCTGGATGACATCCATTCGCATCGTTTCAGGCCCTTGTGATATAATGGTGTTTGATACAATCTTAAAGGTTGGTCCTGCTTCAACTATAGAAGTAATAGGTTCTCGGATTCCTGAAGAGGAACGGTATCAATGTACCATCCGTGATTCCGTGCACTTCGTGAACAATTCGAGCTGGTATCACAACGACCCAAATTACTGGGACGAAGACTCTATCAACGTGGTATATCGTCAATCGTTTAAAGTGGTTACCCACCCGGTAACACAAAAGGACAGCATCCATGTTTTCAGAAACGACATTCGCACCGCTTCAAACAGCGATACGCTATACGAAATCAGGGCATTAACCGATGTGTTAAACATCAATGACAGCAAGGTGTGGTTTGATGCCAGTTTAGACTCGTTTGTAGTAGTGAATAGCTCGAATGATACGGTACGATTCGGCAAAGGTTTAGGTGGAGTGCAGGGAAAACGGCTGTTTGTGTTCAATTTTGATCCAACTACTCGTACAGGAGATCAAACCATACTCGAGAACAATCCTCAGGTTCGCAGAAAGGACCATGTTTACAGACTTTGGTCGTTAGGCGATCAGTACGCACCACAATGTACTACCGACACCAGGGCAAACAAGAACATTGGTTTGAACTGTAACTTTAGTAATGATACAATTCCAACTCACTGGTATCCACCATGGGATGAAATCTACAAGTACCAGGACAATGGCCAGTTTTACCGAACACCTGCAAGACGAACGTTGTTTAGCAAAAATGCAAGACAGTGTTACCAGGTTCAGGTGTATCCGGCAGACACCGTACGCGTGCCAATGGAAGTGGTGTTGTTTGTTCCCTGGGATACGGCAAAGACCTTCGAAATAAATTACGTCGACTCTTTTGGAGTTTCCAAAGTCGATACGGTAAAGATTCAAGCAGCGACCACCTACCCGGAAGCACAAATAAGAGATAACTACAGGCTTAAAATCTGGCGACCTCAATCTGTTTACAAAGGCCGTGTGATCAGTACTGTTATTTGGGAAGACCACGACTATTACGTACCAGCCGGTGTTACGGTTAAAGTAAAGAACCTTCAAAACGGTACGTATCGTTCCATTAAAGGCCCGAAACGCACTGTAATCAATAAAGATGAACAGTTTGAAATAGAAGAAGGTGACTCAATCATTTCGATAGCAGAGATGATTGTGAATCCAGCACAGGAAGTAATTGCCACACCAAGTACGGTTGTAGTTGATACCGTTATCAATGGAAAGCCTACCTCTGTTTCCAGGCAGGTGGTTATTGTGGACCCGGAGTATCACAGAAGCAGTTTCTATCGAAACGTTGCGCAGTGTAACTCGGTTACCTTGTTTCATAAAGACACCGTGCACCCGCTGTTATGCGAAAGCACTAACACAGTTTCTCTTGCTTTGGTGCCACCAAGCGCCAGGGGGCTCGAATGGACTTCCGGTATTCCGTGTCCGTTGGATGGTAATAAACTGCAGTACTACTTACAGTTTGACCTGAGTAACACCAAACCTGGTTGTACCCAGCAATGGTTTGAGGTGAACTACGATTCACTAACTGGACCGGATAACTGGCGTTCAACCAAAAGTGGAGATGTACTTTACCCTCCAGCACCCGGAAACAATCAGGTATACATTTCCAGTTACCAAACCATCGGACAATGGGGTAATCTGTTTGTGAAAGGATATACACCCGGTGAAGTTGGAAGCGATCCAAGTAAGCGACCCAATGGTTCATTTACATTAGGTTTGGTAGTGGGTAACGGACCTCCGCGACGTAACCCCAATGGCGACTTTATTGCCCCCGAATGTACGGATACCGCTTGGTACACCGATATGTTCCGTTATCAGTTTCTGGACGCCAACTTCGATATTTTGGTACCACAAGGAACACAACGGAGTATGTGTGCGGGAGAAACAGCGTACTTCCGATTGGTGAATCCGTTACAGGATAGTATGGCCGCTCTCCGATGGAATTGGGGATACCCAGACCGACTCTCGGGTTACTATGAAGAGTTTGCTTATTTCAGAGACTATAAGGGCCCTGTAAAAGGAAGAAACGACCAAAACGTTGACTGGAAGTCTGGCGACAAATGGAAGTACAATTATGTCATTCGTCATTCACTCGAAGAGCTCTTTGGGGACGAAACCTTAGATACCGTTGTGACGCGGATTTATCGTGAATGGACAACCGAGGTAAACACAGATCAGGCCGACGAACTCATTACCGATATTCTTGAGCAACTTGGTCTTGATAAGCATGATGTAACACCCGAACAGTTAGCCCTCATGTTAGGTGATGGTAGCTCGGGTTGTATCGATACAACGGGCATTAGTCAATATTTCCAAATTGGTTGGAAAGGATTGGATGAGAACGTGGTGGAACATGGAAAGTACAAGTACAAATACATCGATGAAACGCGCAAGGATTCAATGATTGTTGAGGAAGTACTTCACTTCCGGGATACTTCCATGCAAGGTTATGATACTCTGATTGCGCCTTACGACCTGGTGGCCGACGGAGCCGATACAACATTTAAGGCCGGATCGGTTATTCCTGGTGTATACAAGTTTACCTACCGCCACCCCGAGGTGCGATTAAACTTCTGCGACCCCACTAAGAAAGATACGTTCTGGGTTAATTCCAGTGGTCCTATGGTGCCTGGCCTTTTCTTGAACAATCGCGTTGGATGTGAAAAGTCAGGTGCAAAGCTGCTGAACGTGGGTAACTTTAATCATGTAGAACTTGTGAATGATGCGGTGTGTAAAAACGACGTGCATCAGCTCTTTGATAGTATTCGCTACTGGCAGTATGGCGACGATCAGTGGCCATTGTCATACCCGCTGGATCCTACCAAATATTGGGAAGACCCTGTTCGGTATGCCCAAAGCGATAAGGAAACCAAGGCTGTTGACTGGGATTATGACGACGGAGTTGACGATTTTAACCGATCCATTTCCTTCGTACATCAATATGATAAGCCCGGTGAGTATAAAATCGCACTGGCAACAAAGGATAGCATGGGCTGTAGAGATACAACATTTGTTACCGCATTTGTAACAGGCGCCAAAGCCAACTTTGAAACCAACCTGAGCACCGGAGGCGATTTGTGTGATGGTATTGTCTCATTCTTCGATTCGTCCATCGTATTTGATCCTTGTCGAGGAAGAGATACCTGCCCGAACGGTCAATATGAGGCCTGTGATAGTACAATCTGGTATGAATGGGATTTTGGAGATGGTTCAACACGTAGTGTGTTAAAGAATCCTTCACACGATTATACATCAAGTGGTTGGTTCAATGTAAAGCTAAAGATCACCACACTCCTTGGCTGTTCGGATTCTGTTGAGAAGCGAATATTTGTTGCTGGCCCACAACCTCGCTTTGAGTTTGCCGGAGGAAGTATTTGGGGTGAGGATTCTGTCGTGATTTGTGTAGGCGATTCGGTCCATCTGCAAAACACCAGTATTGATCCGATATACGATCCAAACTGGGTGGTTTATTGGGGAGATTCAGCAAACTCGCAATCTTCCTCTACCAACATTTTAACCATCTTTAGTCACCGGTACAACAAGGAGGGAACCTACTACCTGAACATGTTTATGGAAGACGAAGTAGAGGCGGGGAAACCGCCCTGTACACGTGTTTTCCCTGATACAAGTACCAAAGACGGTAAGATTCCAAGGAAGATTAAGGTAATTGTAAGACCTGTTGCACCTGCGGGGCTGGAGATTTCAGATACGGTAGTTTGTCCAGATCAACTCGTTACATTTACGAGTAATTCAGACGATATTTACACGTATTATCACTTCAGTTTTGGAAACGGTGATACCGCAGTACAGATCGAACCAACAAACTTTACATCATACAGTTACAATACACCTGGTACGTACAATGTGAAGCTAATTCCAAACTACGATCTCGACCCAGGTGATTTTGGCCCAAAGTGTATCGACACGGCATTCGGAAGTGTAACAGTAGTTGATGTGGCCGCAGGGTTTGATGTTTTGGATAAGGATAAACCAGAATTCTGTTTTGTTAATACCTCACAGGGAGCCAAGAATTTCGAATGGTTGATCGAGTCAGAGACACGTGATACTGTTCGAGAATATACCACTGGTAAGGACGAACAAATATGTTACAACTGGGGAGAGACTATTGGAACCTTCTACGTGTGTTTGGTAGCCACCAACGACATTGGTTGCGCGGATACGGTATGTAAACCCATTGAGAATGATTTCAGAGTCTTGTTTACGCCGTATAACGTGTTTACACCTAATGCCGATGGAGATGACGGGCTGAATGACAAGTTTATCATCGACATTGAAGGTTGGGAAGAGTTCAATATTGACATCTACAACCGTTGGGGAGAACTGGTTTTCAAAACCGAAGATCCTGCCAATAGCTGGGATGGAACCATAATGAATAAAGGAACAGAATGTCCTGGTGGAACCTATTTCTACGTGATTAATTACAAGTTGAAAAACCGCGAGGTTAATGATGGCCTTGGAGCCGTAAGTGGCACCGTAACATTGATTCGGTAGTAGTATAGGTATAGATAAATGTCGACAAAAGCGCTGTATTGCAGCGCTTTTGTCGTTTAGAGATAGTTCATGTAAGGAACAATAGCCGGTCCGGTGGACTATGTCAAATCAAAGTAAGAACTAAATGGAAGAAGAACTGCTAATCACAAACCTAACGTTTGATCACTCTGCCAGCCCATGTTCTCACTTTTTGGAATGTCTTTCACCAAATACGAATAATCTAAAAGTGTATATATGAAGCGAGTTCTAATGGTAGTGTATGTCTGTCTTAGCTGTCTTGTGGTTCAAGGCCAGGTAGTTGATTTGGACTGGGTACGTAGTTTTGGAGGTTCTAACGGCGAACAAAGTAAGTCCGTTACAGATGCCAACGGTAATGTTTATACAGTTGGAGAGTTTCGCCAAACAGTGGATTTCGATCCGGGAAGCGGTAAGGCAGAACGTACGTCTAAGGGGCAGAACGACGTTTTCTTGCTGAAGATAGATAGTGCTGGAAACTTCGACTGGGTGGTCACCTATGGAGGTACAAGTTACGACGCTGGCGCGGCTGTAGCGCTGGACAGTATGGGAAGCATATATGTAATTGGTTTTTTCTATGGTACCACAGACCTTGATCCAGGGTCAGCTACTACTACGGTAACCTCAAAGGGTAAATCAGACATCTTCGTTCAACGATTTGATCTGTTCGGAAATCTCAAATGGGCTTTTGGTTTAGGAGGGGCGGAGGCAGAGTATCCGGGTACTGTAACCGTTGACCATAGAGGCCATGTATTGATCACCGGAGCCTACGAAGGTTCGGTGGATTTTGAACCTGGTTCAGGTACAACAACACTTAAGTCAGTCGGTGGCACCGACCTGTTTATGCAAAAGCTGGATACGGCAGGGAAGCTGGTTTGGGCGAAGTCGGTTGGTGGCAGTAGAGATGAAACTGTGATACTGGCTCAACCGGATAGTCAATCAAACGTCCTTTTTGCCGCTGGATATTTTGGTAGCGCAGATTTTGATCCAGGGTCAAAAACAAAAACACTTACTTCCCAGGGGTTGCAAGATGTTGCCGTAGGGAAATTGGATTCCAAAGGCGATCTGGTGTGGGTAGAGACCTTTGGCTCCTCGGGACACGAGATGTTAAGGGGCTTGGCACTGGATCTTGAGGGGAATGCCTATGTAACAGGAGGTTTTAGAGGTAGTGTAGACTTTGATCCAGGGTCGGGAAGCCTTACACTTTCCTCCAACGGCAAGGTAGATATATACGTGAATAAGTTTCTAGGGAATGGTAAACATTCAACAGCTTTTTCAATTGGAGGGAAAGAAGATGATCATGCTTATGGAATTACTGTAGATGACAAAAAGGCTATCTATATCACTGGAAGCTTTGAGTCCACGGTCGATTTTGACCCTGGTAAAGGCAATCAAACACATACTTCAAATGGCTCCTCCGATTTTTATGTTGAGAAGTTTGACAGCACAGGAGCATTTAAATGGGTCGTAACAGGAGGAAGTTCGGGGTTAGATCAGGGGATTTCTCTTGCATGCGGTCCGTTTAATTCGATATTAGTTAACGGCAGGTTTACCGGCAAAGTTGACTTTGACCCAAGTTCAAACGTGGTTAATCTCTCTTCCAATGGAGCATACGATGTATTCCTTCAGAAACTAAACCAGTGTGAAGACAGATTCAAAATTGATACAGTGGTTACGTGTGATAGTTATAAATGGATCAATGGAATTACCTATTACAAGAACAACTATACAGCAAAACACATATTAAAAACGTCACAAGGATGTGATTCGGTAATTACGCTGAACCTTACGCTAAACAACTTGGGAGAAGAGAAGATCACGGCCTGCGATTCCTTTACCTGGATCGATGGAAAAACATACAAAAAATCTACGACAAGCCCACAGCATACACTTACCAATTCGTTCGGCTGCGATTCGTTGGTGACGTTACATTTGGATCTTGGTTACGCAGACCATGTGACCGAATCGATTTCTGCCTGTGGTTCGTATACCTGGATCGACGGAAAAACATATAGTTCAAGCAGCCAGGCCGTTTACACATTGACCAATGCCAAAGGCTGTGATTCGGTAATTACACTCGACCTGTTTGTCGGCCAACAAAACACTGCCATTGATAAAGTTCAGGCCTGCGGAAATTCGTATACGTGGATCAATGGAAAGCAATATACAAGCAACTCGTATGGCGATACCGTTATACGCGTAAACGCAAGTGGTTGCGATTCCGTTATTACACTCGATTTAACCCTGGGAGTCATAACACGAGGAGACCAGGTTGTTTCAGCCTGCGATAGCTTTACTTGGACCAATGGCATAACCTACAAGTCGAGTAACTACTCGGACAAAGACACGTTGGTAAGTTCGTATGGTTGCGATTCCATTTTAAGGATTCAGTTGACATTGGGTTATTCTTCTCAGTCAACAGATGAAATTGAAGCCTGCGCCCCCATAACCTGGATTGACGGAAAAATCTACTCCCAAAATAACAACTCGGCTGTTTACACCCTAACCAATACACTCGGGTGTGATTCGGTTGTAACGTTGGATTATACACTTAAAACGGTTGATGTAAGCTTGACGGTTACAGACACCAGCCTGAAATCAGACAATTCAAATGCCTATAGCTTTAAGTGGCTCAATTGTGGCAACAATTTTGCCCAGATACCCAACGAAACATCTAACCTCTTTATAGCGCAGGAGTCAGGCAGTTATTCGGTGGAGATTGAAGAAGAAGGATGCCTGGATACGTCCGAGTGTGTCACTCTAACGGGGTTATCGGTGGATAACATCGATCAGTTCCCGTTGCAGGTGTTCCCAAACCCAACCAAGGGTTTGATCAATATAGAAATGAGTCAGATGTTGGGTGAAAAGCACATTCTGGTTGTCAATGCACAAGGGCAATTGGTTTATGAAGAGGCAACTTCTGAGAATCGGCACGTGGTTAACCTAAACCAACCATCAGGTGTATATATCCTGTCTGTCCTGAGTGAAAACAGACTTCACCGTAAGGAATTAATCATTGACTAAGAGCCTAAAAATAGTTGTTGCGGTGGTTTTAGTGTGCTTGTTGGTGTTCTGCTCTCCGGAGGAAGTGGAAGAGCCCCCTAAAGCCGAAACGAAAGCGGAATTGCTGTCATCGGCAGTGTGGATGGTAGCATCTGTAGAGATTCAACCAGCGGTTGAAATTGATGGTAAGCAAACCACAGATTATTATTCCATTTTTATTCCTTGTTTGAAAGATGATCTAACCAAATACAACCGGGATGGAACGGGTTACTATGATGTGGGTGATGCAAAATGCGAGCCGGATGAACCTCAACAAGAATCGTTCACATGGTGGTTCGAAAACGACAAAACCCGTCTGGTTCAGGGAGATGGATTTGAGTTTGTTCTTGAACATTTGGATGAGAACAAACTGACGCTGTCAGAAAAACTAAGTGGGTCGGAAGTGGTAGGTGGAGATGCAAACAAAATTTATACCATCACTGCCATACATCTTCACCCGAAGTAAATGCCGGCAGACCAAGTTGATTTTCGATTTAACTATGTCAGTTACAGATCAGTAGAGCTTCGTTTTTAAGTAAGAAGTGCAGGACGGTTCCGGCTTTATCACAAAACACGAGTCTTCATCACATTTTAACGTGTGACAGGTCCACCTCGTTCTAAGTTTGATCAAAAAAACGAGCATATGATATACACATACAAATTGAAGGCTACGTCAAGAAAGATAGGACTTTTGTCCTTGCTTTTTGTGATGGGACTGTTTCAAACCAAGGGGCAGCAACTCGACTGGGTACTCCATTTTGGAGGATATACCAGCGACGGCAGTGAGTCATTTTCGATTGAGCAGATCGACGACCAGTATTTCGATAGCGAGGGGAACCTGTATCTATTGGGGCGATTTGGGAATCGGGTGGATTTTGATCCATCGGATGAAAAAGAGGTACGGATTCACGACATTTCTTCCTCCTCCAATGTATTTGCCATGTTTTTGGCCAAGTATTCACCAAACCAGGAACTTCTGTGGGTTAAGGTTGTTCAAAACAAGGATGGTTCGGTCTTCAGCAGAAGGATGAAGGTGAGCGAGGAGGACAACGCAATCGTTGTTTCCGGGTACTTCTGGGATCCTGTTGATTTCGATCCAGAAAGCACAGTGTCGTGGGTAAATGGAAATCACAACGTAGGCTTAGGCAATACCTTTTTGTGCAGGTATACATTGGAAGGAAAACTGGTATGGGCGGAAAACATAAGCAGAGGAAGTTCAGCAAATTCTATTTCCATCGAACTCACACAAGATGATCAGATTTTGGTGCACCAGAGTTTAACGGCTCAGGGAGACATTGATCCTGATCCGGAGGAATCAGAGCTGGTAAGAATGAACATTGCGAATGTAAATGAGCGGCAATATCTGGCTTGGTACAGCTTGACGGATGGAAGTCTTACAAACTCTGTCATATTTGATTGTGGAGGAACCGGGAATCAAGCTCGGGCGCTTGCGTTAGATGATGATGGGAATATCTTTATTGCAGGCATCTTTCATGCGCATAGTGGTCAGGATTCAGTGGGATTTATTGACCTTGATCCGAGCGAAGACTCAGCCATCGTAAAGCAGCTCTACACCCGCCAGGACGGCTTTGTGGGATGTTACGATAAAGATGGAAACTACAAATGGCACAAACGGATAAAGACTAACTTTATGGTGTCGCCCAATGCCATGACCTTTACCGATACTGGAACGCTTGTAGTGGTAGGCGAATTTGGCGGAACGGCCATCTTTGGAACCGGCGGTATTACCCATGACGGATGGGTGGCCGGAGGCCGAACAGATGCATTCTTTGCTGAATATAGAGTATCGGATGGGAAGTATATACGCTCCTTTGATATTGCCCGAGGATTTGATGACCAGAACAATGATCAGGCTTCGGTTCGTCATGTATCAATTGACAAATCGGGGAACCTTTACCTGGCTGGAGACTTTACCGGGACAAGAGATTTTGGACCTCAGAACGACAATGAAATTCTTGGTTACTGGCATCGGGCTGAACCAAACGGGAACGAAAAGCCAATGGACATGTTCATCATTAAATACGACCCTGAGTTCAAGGTAACTTTCCTTGAAACAATTGGAGGGCACGGTGGAGGCCATGACCACTTCAGTGGAGGCATGGTGCTTCGTGAAAACGATGAAAAACTCATTGTTAGTGGCCGTTTTACGGATACAGTAAACTTCGGATTGGCAAATAACGTACACAAGCTAAAATCACTGGGAATGGAAGATGCTTTTATAGTTCAATATGACGTTGGAAGCTTTGTGTCGGTTAGAAATACAGCTCAAAACGAAATAGTAGCAAACGTATTTCCAAACCCCACGCAAGACGTACTACGAATAAATATACAATCTGATGAGGACATAAGTCGATATTCCATCGAACTGGTGGATGTTAAAGGCTCACACGTTGATGTTCCTATTCGTCTTTCTCAACAAGGCTTTGAAGTGCAGGTAGGCCACCTTCCGGCTGGCACCTATTACTGCACTTTGAAAGAAGGTAAGCGTAGATCAACTTACCAATTGCTTAAACATTAGGCTTAAGCTTTTTCATTATCTACACTTTTTCTTTTTCAGAGCCCAGACGGTATTTTAGCAAAAACAAATAAAGAAACCGTTTCCCGTCGGGCTCTGATTTTGAAGTAACTCAGCACTTAAACTTCTATTGACTCACATGGTTGTTTTTACCCGTGATAAAAATTTGAAACTTCCCATTAAACGTAGATACCTTATTGTAGGTGCTCTTGTTCTTGGTTTGGTTTCTTTTGCCCAGAGTTATCTCAATCACACGTATATACGGGCCTCTGAAGCACCTTTTCTATGGCCTATGTATGCCATCACACCATTGGCCGAAAACTTTACATGGATAGTTCTGATTCCATTAATCTATCGATTTATTTACAGTGAAGCTGCCCATTTTAAATGGAGTTTGGGTGTGTTGGTCAAGTACCTTTTGGGTATTTCCCTGTTCGTGGGAGTGCATCGGGTTCTGTCCCTATGTCCTTTGTTTGGAGTTGCGCATGTACTTAACGTGGAACAATTCTCAATGGAGAGTTTTACTCGTTTACTTGAGTTTACACCAGTGGTGGTGTTGGCCAATGTGCCAGCATTTTTAGCCATTGTAGCTCTTTTGTTGTTTGCTGATTATTACAGGAAGTCGCATTCCAGGCAGGTGCAATTATTAGAGATCCAAGAACAGTTGGCGAAGGCCAATCTGGAAGTATTAAAAAACCAAATTCAACCTCACTTTCTGTTCAATGCACTCAATTCGGCTACAGCGTTGGTGAAGTCCGATGTTGGGAAAGCTCAGGTGGTGTTGGTTAAACTAGCCTCCGTATTGGCACAGGTTCTTGAAGTAAACGAACGAAGTTTGATCAAGGTAAGCGACGAACTTACGTTCACGGAAGACTACATTGAACTACTGGAAATTCGCTTTGGAGATCGCTTACAGGTAGAGTGGTCTGTTGAGCATGGGGCACTCGACTTTTATTGTCCGCCGTTTATGATCCAAACCCTGGTAGAGAATACCGTAAAGCACAAACTGTCCAGGTCGAATGGTAAGGTGTACCTGAGAATTGCTATTCAACTAAAAAAGCAGCAGATTTACATAGAAGTTAGTGATCGTATGGATAGTTCTTCGCAACTTCAACGAGAAACCAATACACGACAACCAGGAGGCAGAGGCCTTGCCAATATTCAGCAGCGGTTAGAAACCATATACGGTGAGAACTACGCCTTTCATACTGAGGTTGATAATCAAGGAGGTTTTTCGGTGATTTATGAACTGCCCGTTGATGTGTTGCCCGTACATTAAGCTATGTCGCAAAAGATAACAGTTGGTATTGTAGACGATGAATACTTAGGAAGAAAAAGGATCAAAGACGTTCTTTCTAACGACGATCGGTTTTACGTGGTTCAGGAAAGTGGGAATCCTGTTGATGTACTGCCCCATCTACGAAGCTTGTTACCTGATGTTTTGTTTCTCGATGTGGAGATGCCGCAGTTGAATGGATTTGATCTGGTTAAGTCGGTTAGTGAGATTCCCAAATACAAGCCCCTCATCGTTTTCGTTACGGCTCATGCTTCCTATGCCTTGCAAGGGTATGAGGTTCATGCGCTGGATTACCTGCGTAAACCCTTTACCGATGAAAGATTATTGATGACACTTGATCGATTGGCCGAGGCCTTTGATCTCCGACAAACCTCTCAGATGAAACAGGAGATTAAGAATGTATTGAACAAGTATATGGAGCCTCAAAGAAGCCTCAAGAAATTACTGGATGTTAAACACAACGGAGTAACGAGGGGAATAGACCTGGGTCACGTGGTTTACTTTGAATCCTATGGAAACTACATAAAAATACATCTGGTTGAGGAGACCATCGTTCACAGGATGTCACTTAAGGAACTCAACGATATGCTCAATCCGCTGCATTTTACTCGGATTAGTCGATTCATCATCGTCCGTAATAACGCAATTGTAACCGCAAAGTATAAAGGAGCTTCGGAATACGCCTTTGTTATGAAAGATGGAAAAGAAGTGGCGTCTACAAGCCTTTATAAGAGCAAGGTACAGGCGCTTTTGTCCTAGCGTTTTGCCCTTCTACATGGTTTGTAGTGGGATCATTACACCGTCTTATTGGTCGGGACAAACTCCTTCGGTCTACGTTTTACCCAATTCGTCGATATTAAATTTTTTCGGGTAAACGAATCCCCACTAAGATGCGTCTCACACTAAAAATTGGATCATACGAAGATTAGAAATTCAGGTATATCGGTGATGGTGATAAACCGCTCAAACCTACTCATTGGACTGGTCTTTTACATATAGTGAGCCCAATTGTAAAACCAATTTTGCTTAAGTAAGGTGAATACGTAAAGCAGATAAGGCCGTTTCGGTTTTGTTGCATGAAGGTGGTCTGTTGGCCACCTTTCGTGTTTTAGTCGATATCGGTGAGGGCTAGGCGAGAATTCCTAAAGTCGATATGCAACTGGCGCCCCTTTAGAGTGTTGTAAGCGATGGATCCAACAATGGGATAAAGGTTCGATTCCATGAAAATGTCTTGATTGAAATCGGTATCTATTGTTTTGAAGAACTGAAGCCCTACGTCAATCTGACCAATGTGGAAATGATTGCTACTGGCCAGGGAATCGTGGTTGGTAACGATTTTTATGCCAGAGCGAATATGGGTAGGAATACCCTCGTTATTGTAAAACGTATCACTAACCAACTTGCCCGATCTGTTTGGGAGATTCTTTAAACCTTTGAAACCGGATTTCACCGCCACATCGTAGTTGATTATGTTATGATCTGGAATTCCGTTGTCGATGTGAAAGTAGCCAATTGTACTGTCTCCAGAACCGCAGGATACGAAGATTTGTCGTGAGTCATAAACAAACGGCACCCATTGTTCATTGGGGAAGGGGGCGTGCCGACTGATAGACTCGTAATCGCCTACCTCTCTGTACAGTATTTGCGATGAAAAGTCAAGTACGATGTAGTCGTGGTTAAACACCACGTTGCCCACGAGGCCTCCAAAGATTTTTCCATCTAACAACGCACCCATGCGCAAGCGATATAAAGAATCGCTCTTGCGGGCCTTATCGTCAAACGAAAAGGGAGAAGTAACCACAATGCTCCCCATTTTAATGGTAACGCTATCGGATATCGTATGGGAAATTTCGGTGGCCAATCGATTCGTTATGGAAACATGGTCGGTTCCCAGATCAAACAAAAAGATCACCGGAGTTTCACAACCTTGAACCGATGTTTCTATATACGTGTGCCCCTTGAAAATGAAGAATTTGCATTGTTTAAACTGAGAACCACTCGATAAACAAGGGAGTATAAGCAGGGCTAAATTCAGGATGATGTTTTTCATATGATGTTACTAAAGCAGTCTAAGAACGCCAGGAATGCGTCCACTTGTTTGGGTTTGTGACGAGAAGTATAAAATTGTGATGAAAGGTGTCAAATCATACACGGTTTTCCTGGCAACCTATTGCTGAAGAGATTCAAGGTCGTACGTCTTAATGAGACTTCTTACCAACTGCAAATAGTTTCGACCGATGGGTATAGACTTGTTCTTGACTTCTAACCGTTGACGGCTCATTTTTTCTATATACTTATGCGCAACAATAAACGATTTGTGAACTCGGATAAAATGATGTTTTTCCAATAACTCGCTCATGGACTTTAGCGTTTTTTTTACCACTATGAGACGATCATCGATGGTATGAATTTTAAGGTAGTCGCGCATGCCTTCGATGAATAGAATTTCTTCTATGTAGAGTTTTACCATCTTGGTGCCGGAGCGAACAAATAACTGCTTCCTGGTTTCTTTTTTGTGATTGAGTTGATGGATGTCAGAGAGCAGAGCAGCCTTGTCTATGGCCTTGCAAAATCGGGTGAAAGTGATGGGTTTTAGAAGAAAGTCTACGATGTTGTAATCATAGCCTTCCAGGGCGTATTGCCTGTGAGCTGTTGTGAATATTACCAAAGGCGGGTCTGTAATAGAGGCCAGAAAGTCGGTGCCCTTAATATGTGGCATCTCGATATCCAGAAAGATCAAATCAATCGGGTTTTCCCGGATGTAGCGGTTGGCCGTTAAAGCGGAAGTAAACGTTCGGACAATGTCCAGTTGCTCCATGTTGCAAGCATAGTCTTCCAGTAACTCGATGGCCAGGGGCTCGTCATCTAAAATAATACTTTTCAATCCCATGTAAGGTCCATTATAAGTTCAACGCTGTACTCAGTTTCGCTCTCTGTTATGATCAGTTCGTGCCGTCCTGGGTAGAGCATGTTCAGTCGTTTTTGAACGTTAACCAGGCCCATTCCATGCTCTCGGTTTGCGGGGCCGGTATAACTTGACTTGCTGTTTTCTACGGCAAACACAAATAGATTGTCTCTCATAAAGGCCTGACATCGAATATAAGCATCCGGGTCATCGCCAAACCCACTGTGCTTAAAGGCATTCTCTACAAATGGTACCAGTAGGAAAGGGGCTATCTTTAAGTGACCCAGATCGCCATTCTCACTGAGCAAAATTTCACCGTCAGACGGATGCCGTAATTGCTCCACTTCAATATAGCTTTGGAGGTATTCGATTTCCCGTTTAACCGTAACCCTATCTACATCGCTGTCGTACAGCATGTATTCGATCATTTCCGATAGTTTAAGAATGGCTACCGGGGTTTTGTCGGATTTCCTGAGCGACAATGCATAAAGGTTGTTCATTGTGTTGAACAAGAAGTGGGAGTTGAACTGCCCTCTCAGAAACCGAATCTCAGCCGATAGATTTTCGTTGACCAATTGACGATTAATCTCGCGTTGTTTGAATCGATCCTTGCTAAGCTTAAAGGCAGTGGTCAGCACCAGCATAATTCCTAAGTCGAACATGTTATCCCAATAGGCCTGCTGGTACGACTCATGGTTCTCAATTTTATAGAAATATTCAAGGCATATCAGGTACCATTGCGTATAAACAGCACAGTAACCCACAAAAACCAGAACAAGGGACAGACCGTAGGCAATATACTTTTCCTTCAACAGGAGTCTCGGCATCAGGTAATTAAGGTTGAAATAGGCAGTAACCAGGGTTACTGATAGAAAGCCGAATAAGGGTATAATGGCTTCCTCAGGCTCGCAGGCAACCAGAAAAAAATGACACGTCGGGAAAAAATAGACAATCCAAAACAAAACATGCTGAACCCATTGTATTCCCAGGAGGTGTATAATGCGGTCTTTTATTTTTTTCATAAACCCTGTTGTGTTATAGATACAATCAAGACCAACTACGTCTCAATCGCAAGAGCTTACCACAAACTACCTGTTTAGTCGACCAACGGCAAACTTCCAATTTATCCAGTTTTTATTTTCGTCAATAAGTAAAGGAGAACCACAATGAAAACAAATAACATAAAGACGCAAGGCGCAATTACCAAGATGCAAACAAGCCGTATTTCCAGGTCCCTGGTAATCCTATTTCTTACCCTGGTCATAACGATCCCCTGTGCCACAGCTCAATGGAGGATAGAGTTACCGGTATTTGTGAGTCCTAGAGCTACAGTTTCTCAAACGTTTGGCACAACGGACGTGTCCGTTGAATATTCCAGGCCATCCGTAAAGTCGAGAGCCATCTGGGGAGACTTGGTGCCGTATGGAGAGGTTTGGCGTGCAGGTGCGAATGCAAACACAGTTGTTCGGTTGGAACATGATGTAGCGATAATGGGCGACACCTTGAAGGCAGGCAGCTACGGCTTGCATATGATCCCGAATGAAAAGGAGTGGACAGTGATCTTTTCAAATGACTTTGAGGCCTGGGGAAGTTACGCGTACGCCAAGGAACAAGACGCCTTGCGCGTTACGGTTTCTCCGGAATTGGTCGAAGATCATCAGGAGCAATTGCAGTACTATTTCGACAATGTTGAGATATCCAAAGGTGAATTGATATTGCATTGGGCGAAGCTAAGAATCGTAATTCCGATGGAAGTAAACGTGGAGCGAAATACCATACTTGGGTTCAAAGAGCGTTTGCAGGATTTGGAGGATACCACACTCCTTTGGGACGATTTTTATTTGGCCGCCAGCTATTGTGTTCGGCGCAAATCGAACCAGGATCAGGCCTACCAGTGGAATGAACGGTCTATACTCCTGGACTCCAACTTTGATAATCTGTATTTAAAGTCGATTTTTCTAATGAGAATGGACCAAAAGGATGAGGCGTCTCGGGTGGAAGCGGTTTCATTTGAGCGAGCAGATGAGGAGCAATTGAATAATCTGGGATTAGGCCTGATACGGTCTAAAAAAAGTGAAAAGGCCGTTCGAATTCTGAACTATACTGCAACAAGATATCCAGATTCCTGGAAGGTGCACTATAACCTGGGTTTGGCCTACAGTGCCCACGGAGATAAAAAGAAAGCGCTCAAAAAACTAAGGTTGGCATTGAAACTTGCTTCGAAAGACGATACAGATAAGATCAACGATAAGATTGAAGAAATAAGAAGCTCCTGAAGCCGACCTAGTATGCAAAAAAAAACACGATCAATTTGATTGACCGTGTTCCAAAGAAAAAAATGAAGTCCGACTCGAAAGTGGCTAGTGCTTCATAAATCGAATGGTTGTTGATTTGGTTCCATCGGTTAACCTACAGAAGTATAATCCCGCTGGGGTGTTGCTCGTATTCAGTACGAAACCACTTTCTGTTTTTGGGGAATTTAGTTCTACCTTTTTTCCGGTAGCCGTAAAAACCTCAAGTCGTGTAGTGTTGATGTTAAATCCGCTCCCAACGTAAATAGATGTCTGGTCCGTTACGGGGTTTGGAGAAACTTTGGCTACTATCTCGTTGGCAGTTTCGTCTACAGAAGATACACCTTCGGGGTTAAACGTGTACACCGTGTTCTCGGCTGGAACACCATCCAGGCGTTGGTCAACGTCAAAAACCACTTCCGGGTCTTGAGGATCGCCAATTAACTCCTGCATTTCAGGGAAATAACCGTTAAACGGGTCATAACGCAAGAGACCAATTTCAGGGCCATTTCCTCCGCCAAAAGCTGCAACACCGGTAATCTGGTGAGGACCAATGTGGACGGAAACCACGTTTCCTTTTTCATGAAGCCATAATTGTACGTTTATGAAGTCGGTTGTGTCGTGATTCACCAGCCCCATATTGTTCCATTCAAATTTCAGAATGCGATTCGGCGAAGTCCCAGTGATTTGATAATTGATCGAACTGTTCTCGCCTTTTGGCTTTAGCGCAGCGTAATAGGCCTCCAGAGTCAAACCATGAAAGTTATAGTCGACCAAATAGGCGTCCCGCCAAATGGTAATTCCTGAACCCTTGCTCATGTCAAACTCTTTGCCAAAGACGGAAAAGCTGAAGGGTATCTTGGCATTATAACTTTCTCCACCAGGAGAATTTGTGACCACCGTTGGAGATTCCAGATGCTCATATTTCTCTGACGTAGTCTCAACTGAATAAGTGAATTTCTGTGCCAACACACTCGTCGCCGGGCTCAGAAGAAGCGCAAAAACAATGACGCTTCTGATAAGTAATCCTGTATTTTTCATATGTTTTTTTTGACAAATTAGAAGTGTTGGGCAAGTGCAGCCAAACATCCAAGACGAACAACAGTAGCAATAGATCATCAACGGTTGTTAACGACAAGTGTCGTTGGTCGACTATAGCATTATTCACACCTTTCAAGCAATAGAAAAAGGTAGAACAAGCAACCGTTTGTCAATAATTTTAACGGTTCGTCACACAAGAGGTCGCTCTTTCTTGCATTTGGCTCGATAAATGAAGTTCTTAGTAGAAGCATCAAAGCAACATTTCATGAAGAAAAGTCTTTTAACCCTCATTGTTGTATTAACTCATGGCTTAGTCTTTGCACAAGGTATTGAGTTTAAACAAGGAAGTTGGGCCGAAGCCCTTACCGAAGCGAAAGCGTCCGACAAAATGGTTTTTGTCGATGTATACACCACCTGGTGTGGGCCATGCAAGGCCATGGATAAAAACGTATTTCCGCTGAAAGAGGTGGGAGATGTATACAATAACGACTTTGTCTGTTACAAAGTGGATGCTGAAAAAGGCGAGGGAATTTCAATCGCCAAAAAGTACAACGTAAAAGCATATCCCACTTATTTGTTCGTAAAACCGGACGCGGCTCTGGTTATGGCTTCTGTTGGTGGTATGACGTCTAACGATTTTCTAAAGCTCGCGGCATCAGCACACAACCAGGCCAACGATTTCAAACCCCTATCGGAATGGGAAGAAGAATACGCAAGAAAACAAGATGACGCCACATTTTTACTTGAGTACATCAATAAAAGATATAGCCAGGGTAAGTCTAGCATTGAACTGATGGACCAATACCTTTTCCTTGTTTCCAGTGAAGAAAGAGTTAGTGAGGCGGTTGTGGAGATGTACAATAAGGAAAAGCGCAACATTACCATATGGTCACAGGCCTATTCGAATCTTCGGGAAAACTATAAACTGTTTGGACCCCGGCTCTCTGCCGGAGCAGTTATGAGTATGGCGGTTGACAATTCACTTAAAAGAGCAATAGCAGAAAGCAGTGATACCTTGTTTTTACAGGTGTTGGAAGCCAACGAAACCATACCCGATGGTACAGGGCGAGTATTGAAGGAAAAACTTTGTCTCGGATACTACAAAAGTGTTGGACCATTTGATAAATATTCAGAATACGCAACCGAATATTGTGAGAATCGGGTGATGCGTGTAACCATGGACTCCATAGCTAGATTGGAAAAGAAATCGTTGCAATCTTTTGATGACCAACGCTGGAGGTTTGAGATGGTAATGGATTCGGCTCAGATTGCAAGTCTGAGAGAAAATGTAGCAAATGCTGCTCGACAAGACTTGAGTGCAGACCTCAACAACATCGCCTGGGAGTTCTTTTTGCATGCAACAGAACCTGAGGAACTTCAGAAAGCATTGGTGTGGTCTAAACGTGCCACTGAAATAGCCCCAGCAAACATAGAAGCCATGGATACCTATGCCAATCTGCTTTACAAGATTGGAGACAGAAAAAAGGCCGTCAAGTTAGAGAAGAAACTTCTCAGTCAGATTGATCCAAATGACGTAAACATAAAGTCGTATGAAGAGGTGTTGAGAAAGATGAAGGCGGGAGAGGAAACGTGGTAATTGCACGAATGAGGTAATTTTTTGACTTGACCCAAATCGGAGCAACTAAGGTATTTTTACTCTTTTTTTGTCTTTTACAAAACGAATCGTGTAATTGAGAAGCCAAAACGTACATAACCGTACAAACTCGAATGGCTTTTGATTTTTTAAACAGACAACGTTCTATCGCCAAACCAGGATTTAATCGATGGTTAGTTCCGCCAGCGGCATTGACAATACACCTGTGCATTGGTCAGATTTATGCCTACAGCGTCTTCAATGAACCGTTGACCCGTATTCAGGGAATTAGCCATTCTGCTCCCAACGACTGGCACTTAACCACTATTGGTTGGATTTTCTCCATCGCACTGTTTACACTGGGAGCATCCGCAGCCCTGTTTGGTAAATGGTTGGAGCGTGTTGGACCCAGAAAAGCCATGTTCATCTCGGCGCTCTGTTTTTCAGGTGGCTTTCTCGTGGCCGCTCTGGGAGTTTACTTCCACCTGATTTGGTTGGTGTATCTTGGTCATGGAGTGTTAGGTGGTATCGGCCTCGGAATCGGATATATCTCTCCGGTGTCAACCTTAATAAAGTGGTTCCCCGATCGGCCTGGCATGGCTACCGGCATGGCCATTATGGGTTTTGGAGGTGGAGCAATGATTGCAAGCCCGCTTTCTGTTGGCCTTATGAGTCATTTTTCATCCGCAACGTCAACCGGTGTTACACAAACCTTTATGGTAATGGGTTTGCTGTACTTCCTCTTTATGATGTTTGGAGTTTTAACCGTACGGGTTCCCGCAGAGGATTGGAAGCCAGCGGTATGGAGTTCTGAGGAGGCCCGTGCAAACCAAACCTCCGAGCAATACGTTGATGCCAATCAGGCCATTAAAACGCCTCAGTTTTACCTGCTCTTTGCCGTATTGGCACTTAATGTTACTGCTGGTATTGGAGTGTTGGGGCAGGCTTCAGTAATGATTCAGGAAATGTTTTCGGTTGATTCTGTTCCAGAAAAGATGGTTGTAAGCGCTGCGGCAGCGGGAGGTTTTGTGGGCCTTTTAAGTATTTTTAATATGCTGGGGAGGTTTGCGTGGTCGTCTTTATCGGATCGATTGGGCCGAAAGAAAACATATACCCTGTTCTTTGTTTTGGGCGCCTTGCTTTATGTGTTAGTGCCATTTGCGGGAACGACTGGAAGCGTTGTTCTATTTGTAGGATGTTTTGCACTGATCATCAGCATGTACGGAGGGGGATTTGCTACCGCACCTGCTTACCTGAAAGACCTTTTTGGAACCGCCCAGGTTGGAGCCATCCATGGAAGACTGCTTTTGGCATGGTCGCTTGCTGCTATTCTGGGCCCTGTATTGGTCAACTATATTCGAGCCTATCAGATTGAAGAATTGCATATGGCGCCGGCTAAAGCGTACTCAATCACCATGTACATAATGGCCGGTTTGTTGATGATTGGACTGATTTGCAATCTCTTGATAAAACCAGTAGATAAGAAACACTTTGCCTAGTTTATGAAGAAGCATTTAAAACTCATTTTAGCATGGTCTTTTGTAGGTGTCCCGTTGTTGTGGGGTGTAGCGCAAACCATAGTCAGGTCGCTGGCACTTTTCTAGTTGGGGAAAGGTGGCCATAACTGGTAAATAAATTTCCTGTTACTTTTGGGGAAGGTTGATAAAAGAAGCGATGTGGGTAGGGTGTTTCCCCTATATGTTGTATAAATAATTAGAAGGAGCAATAAGTGAACGTGATGGACGAGTTCAAAGCCCTGTTTGACGAGTGTGCAGAAGGCCTTCGAAACTATATTTATTATAAGTTTAGCGATGAAGAATTGGCAAATGATATTGTACAGGATGCCTTCATGAAGATATGGGAAGTACGGGAAACAGTGCAATGGAAATCCGCAAAAGGATTGTTGTACACTACGGCCACCAATCTTGCTAAGAACCATTTGAAACACCAACAAGTGAAGCTTAATTTCAGTTTAATAAATAATCAGCCGGAAAGCGATTCCACAACACCCCATTTTATGTTGGAGCAACAAGAGTTTGAACTGCAACTTAAGGGTTGTATAGGCCGGCTACCACCGCCCTCTCGCGAGGCTTTCTTGCTCAACCGAATTGACAAAAAGAAGTATCGGGAAATTGCGGAGATGCTCGAGATCAGTATAAAAGCCGTTGAGAAGAGAATCAGTATCGCAATTAAGCAGCTAACCCAGTGTGTAGGTTTTAAAATCTAGATGATGGAGGAAAAGTCAAACATAGAAAAGTGGGTAGAAAGCGGATTGGACAGTGAACTGCTCAGGAGGCTGAAGGATGAGAATCCGAATGACATTGAACTGCAGAAGGCAGAGCTGATTGTGAATGGGGCTGAGAACCTCCGACCCAATTACCAAACCAGTAAACAAGATCTATGGGAGCAGGTTCAAGGAAAGATTACCGAACAAGCAGATGCTCAACCCACAACCACCAAGCAACTCAGGTTTAATGGTTGGATGGCAGCCGCCTCGGTTATCCTCGTAGTGGGTGTGTTGGCCATATGGAGAATGGTAGCGGGCTCTGGTGAGGACCTGATTGCCATACAGACCAATGTGGCGGAGACGAGCAAGGTGCAACTGCCAGATAAATCATGGGTGGTCCTAAATGCTGGCAGTAAGCTTGAATACAACATCGACGATTGGTCGGATAAAAGGGTTGTGCACCTGAATGGAGAGGCGTTCTTTGATGTGGAAAAGGGTTCGAAATTCACCGTGAATACAGCGCTTGGTAGGGTGACCGTTTTGGGTACTTCATTTAATGTTAAAACACGAGAAGAAGTGTTGGTGGTAAGTTGTAAAACCGGTAAGGTTCAGGTGAACAACTCGCTTGGAGAGGAAGTACTGGTGCTTCCAGGCAGGTCTGTGCGATTCCAAAAAGGTAGTCGAGCTGTTGAGTCCGAAATTAATTCTGCTCACATAGATAGTTGGGTCTCTGGTCATTTCTATTTTACAGATGTCCCTATTGCAGAGGTGCTGAGTGAGTTGGAAAATCAGTTTGGTGTGAAAATAACCGTTAGTGATTCAACCATCTATGAAAAACGCTATACAGGGTTTATAAACTCGAAAACAGAGCTAAGTCGGGTAGCTGAAGATATTTGTTTACCGCTTAATCTGAGGTTTGAGATCAATGAAGGTGGAAAGGAAATCAAAATTGATTACTAGGCTAATAACGTCAGTCTTCCTTGTCCTCTGTTCCATATATGCTTGTGGGCAGACGGCTCCACTGGTAACCGTGTCTGTTGACTCTACCAGAATGGAGGAGGTCTTACGTGATCTTGAAAAGCAATCCGGGGCACACTTTGCCTATAGTCCCGAGTTTATTAGCGGAATGTATGTGTCTCTTCACTTGGAAAATCAGCCGCTCGACACGGTGATTCATCGTATGTTGAGTAATACGAATGTCTGTGTCCGGGAATCGGAGAATTTGCACTATTTATTGTTTAGATGTTCTATCAAACAATGGAAGCTCAAGGGGACGGTTTATGATCAGGAAACCGGAGAGACTCTACCCTTCGCAGATGTTTCGCTGGGCAATCACCGGGGTACAGTTGCCAATAACGGAGGACAGTTCTCCTTTTTTAATGTGACTGAAGACACCGTTCGGGTGCGTGTATATTACATTGGCTATCAACCCAGGGAAGTTATGGTTACCCAAAACACGGGTGAGGTTGATGTATCGCTTGATCGAACATCTACCGTATTGAAAGGGACCCAGGTTGATGTCTATACCGAGTTTCTAAAGACCGGAAAGTTTTATAGTCAGCTTTCTATTAATACCGATCTTGTTAAAGGTTTTCCAACACTGGGAGAACCTGACCCAATAAAAAGTATCAAGCTCTTGCCTGGGGTTGGTGGTAATGCCGAAACCAGCACGGGTATTGCTATGCGTGGAGGAAAATTTGATCAGACAATGATCATGTTTGACGATTTCCAGTTATTGCATGTAGATCATTTCTTTGGCCTGTTCAGTGCGGTTAACCAGAATATGGTAAAAGATATTCAGGTTTACCGAAGTGGGTATAGTTCCAAATATTCAGGTTTTACCAGCGGACTCATCCGCATTACAGCTAAGGATGGAAATCGAAAACGGGTTTCTGGAGGTTTTTCGACCAATATGTACAGCTCCAGTGCATACCTTGAAGTGCCTATCCTAAAAAATCGATGGAGCACTGCTCTGTCATTCAGAACGGACAACGCCTGGGTGAATCATGAGTTTTGGACCGATGCAATTGTGCTTCCTCACATTGAGAACGAAATTCGGGTTAAATCTCCTTCTGCTGCAAATGCCGAAGACACTGAAGGCAGTATTGATTTTTACGACCTAACGTTTAAGACGCGCTACCAACTCTCAGACCGACATAACATCAGCATCAGTTATTTTAATAGCCACGATCGGGTTGAAACATTGTACAATAATGCGGTGAGTGATGAAGAGGATGTAATTAGTCAATTGGATTTGACCTCGTTTTGGAGAAATGGCGGGGCTTCCATAAAATGGGAGCACCAGATCAAGGAGAACTACAAGGCCGAGTTGATTTACACCCGGTCGCGGTTTAACAATGTAAGCCGGTTTAATCACATCCTGGAAGTGATCGAGGATGATACCCTGGAGAATATCCAGGATTTGGGAGTGACAAATCGATTTACCCAAGAGCACTATCGATACGATATTGAAATTAACCGTCCTAAATCCAACTGGTTTCTCGGAGCAGATGTTACTGTTTTTGAATCGCGGTTTAACTCAGTGGAAGAGGATGAGGAGTTTACCGATAATTTTAGAAAAAACTTGCCCGCGGTGTACGCTGAAAACAGAAGGACGTTGTCCAGCAAGTTGGAGATTCTATACGGATCGAGGTTTACGTATGAGGATGAAGATGCACAACTGTTTGTAGAACCCCGGGTGTCGGCATTCTACAAATTCGGAAAACGACTTAAATCAACGGTTTCGTATGGTTTGTATTACCAACATGCCAAACAATATGTTCCAGACCAGAGGGAGGGTCTGGTGCCCGATTATTGGTTGCTTCCCGATTATGAGTTAACCTTTCCCACACGTGCGCATATAGCATCAATTGGGTTGTCATACACCAAGGCTCGTTGGCTGGTAAATGCCGAAGTGTTTTACAAAGATGTATCAGACATGGCAGAACAGTTTCCTTCCATAAGTGACCTGTTTGAAAGCAATGCAGACTTCGTTAAGGTTTTAAGTTCGGGCACCAGTAGGGTGTTAGGAGGTGACCTCGTGGTGCGAAAGGAATACAAGAAATCCAGCATATGGGTGGGTTTGGGATTAAATCAGGTGAGAAACGGTTCCGATTCAATTCGTCAATCGGGTTATCAACCGTATTACACCAACCTCGGCGATGTTAAGCTGGGTTATGTATACCGTTGGAAAAAGTGGGAGGCCGGTTTGAACTGGGTGTGGTTGGGAGGCCGAAAATACACCCACGTAGATAATGATCTTCAGCTCTTGTCGGATGTTGAAATAGGCAATGATCTGTTACCCGACTACCATCGCTTAGATGCGTCGTTGGCGTATAAGCTCACCATAAAGAAGCTCAATGGCGCTCTGAGGGCTAATTTGTTTAATGTGTACAATAGGAGAAACACGAGAACTATCAACTTTACCCACCTCGAGAGTGCACCCACTACACAACCTCAGGCAATCTCTGTAGCCACGCTTGGGTTTAGACCAAACCTCACTCTGGAGGTCAACTTCTAAATTTTTTTGAGATAATAGGTAGGGTTTTTTTCAGCTCTCCTGTATTCCTTTCAATAAATGCCAATTCCGGATGACGCAACACGTCAGTACGGTGAGCTTAGAAAATTGAAAGTATGTTGAGTTTGACCATTATTATCATTGTTTCTGTTGGGTTAATCGTGTTCGGCGCGATTGAATACTCGAATCACCAACAACAGGTAAATACAATACCCATTCGAATCCATATAAACGGGACGCGAGGTAAATCAAGTGTTTCGAGATTGATTGGTGCAGGTTTACGAGCTGGCGGTTACAAAACCATTACGAAGGTAACCGGTACGTTTCCAAGACTCATTACCTCCGAAGGGTTAGAATCTCCCATCCATCGTAAAGAAAAGGCAAACATTCTTGAGCAGTTAAAGATCATACGGTTTAGTGCAAGGCAAAAAGTAGACGTTTTGATACTTGAGTGTATGGCCCTAAAACCCCAGTATCAGAAGATTTGCGAACATCAAATGGTAAGGGCCACCCACGGGGTTATAACCAATATTCGGCTGGATCACCTGGATGTGATGGGCCCAACGTTAGACGACGTGGCCAAGGCTCTGTGTGGTACCATACCTAAGAAGGCACAACTTTTTACAAGCGAAGACCGGTGTTTTGATTACGTACAGAAAATAGCGCGTAAAAGAAAAACAGGAGTACATCAGTCGCTCGGATTTAAGATAACCGATGACGAAGTAAAAGGGTTTGACTACATCGAGCACAAGGCCAATATCGATCTGGCTATGGACGTCTGTTTGTCTCTTGGTGTTGATCGGGCAAAAGCTTTGGCCGAGATGCAGAAAACCAGACCAGACGAAGGTGCACTGACTCAGTCGTTTATTAAAACCGAACGTAAAAGAGTGACCTTCTACAACGGTTTTGCCGCAAATGATCCGGAGTCCACACTCATGATTTGGGAATCGATTACCAGAAACCTGAATCAGGACGAGCAAAAAACCATTTTGCTGAACACCAGAAAAGATCGTCAGGATCGAGCACGTCAACTCATTGAAATGGTAGCCCATAGGATGGACTTTGATGTGGTGGCGCTAATAGGAGAGTCTGTCGATTTGGTTGAGGACCTGGCATTGAGAAATGGAATTTCCAGAAAGAAAATACTGAAGATCGGCAGGCCGTCGTCCGAAAAACAGTTTGCCCATATTGTAAAAGCTTCAAAGAGTTCGGCTACCGTTCTGGGCATTGGAAATATGGGGGCAGGAGGAGCCGAATTGGCTCAGTGTTTCGAACATCACGCAAACAAATTAAAAGAAGCAGTATGATAGAATTAGCAATTGTATTAGGTGTGGTAATAAGCCTTGTGAGTATCGAGGCATTTGGGTTGGCAGCGGGAGGCATTATAATTCCAGGGTATATCTCACTTCAACTTACCTCTCCCGACCGGATTTTTGGTACCCTGTTGGTTGCCTTTGCAACCTTCTTGTTAATCAAAGGGATTTCAAAATTCACCTTTCTCTTTGGTCGTAGACAAATGGTAGTCGCCTTGCTGATAGGAACTATTTTGTCAATAGTGTCGCATCACTTTATGCTCTTTAACACAGAAACGTCTACAGCTGAGTTTAGTGCTGTTGGGTGGGTGGTGCCAGGTCTTATAGCACATTGGGCTGCCAATCAAGGCTTCCTAAAGACCATGGGTATGTTGTCCATAACATCGGTGGTGGTAAGGCTACTTGTAATTATATCGTTTAACGGGAGTCAGTTCCCACAATTGTACTAGAGTATGAATAGAATATCGATTAGATCAACACACATTCTGAGCATTTTGGGCACGCTTGCTATTGCTTGTCTCTTAATTGTAGAAAACACAAAAGTGGAGAGTAGACAGGACTGGTATAGCGATAAACTCGAAGCTTCTCGATTGTCGAGCGCAGCCCACGGTTATATCAAGGATCTGCGATTTAAGAATGGCATTTTTATTGACAATATCAACGACCCAAATGAAACAGGCCTTATTGGTCAGGAGTTTAGTCCAATCTCTTCTGGAAGGGGGTCTCTGTCGATTAAATCTTCTACCGTAAATCCAAATTTTGCGGCATTGGTTTTAGAACTGCTGAAGGATGCCGGGGTAGAGAAAGGAGACAATGTAGCCATATGCATGACGGGGTCTTTCCCGGCTTTGAATATGAGTACAATCGCAGCCCTTCAGACGCTTGAGGCTAACCCAATTGTGATATCTTCCGTAACCTCCTCCACCTGGGGGGCTACAGATCCCGATTTTACCTGGCTGGATATGCATAATATGCTGCACAGCAAGGGTGTTTTTAAGCATAAAGCCGTGGCCGCTTCTATTGGTGGAAACCAGGATATAGGTCGTGCCCTTAGTGCCGAAGGGCGGGAGTTGGCACTTCAGGCTATTGATCGAAATGGTTTGATACCGATTGTTGGGGCAAATCTCGAAGAAAACGTCGCCAGGCGTATGGAAATATTTCAAAGCCATGCATTATCCAAACCCATCAAGCTCTACATAAACGTGGGAGGTGGGGTTGCTTCTCTAGGTTCAAAGAGGAATGGGTTTGCTTTGAAGGCGGGCTTGAATGAAGACGTTTTGCTGGCCAGTCTTCCGGATAAAAAAGGTGTGGTATTTCAGATGGCACAGATGAAGGTTCCCATCATCCATCTCCTGCATCTAAACGTTCTGATGAACAAGTTCAATATTCCCTATGAACCCATGCCAATTCCCAAGGTAGGAACGGGAGACTTGTATCACACACTTAAATACGATTTGGTCATTACGGGCATATGCCTGGTAGTTCTTACTTCTCTCATAGGGGGAATCGTATATCAGGATAAAAAGAGAAATGAACTGGGATCCGAAATAATACAAACAAAAAGAAAGTAATATGAAGCCTGCACAGATTAAATTGAACGTATTTATCCTTTTATGGATAGGTTTTGCACCTTTGTCAGAGGCAGCAAAAAAAGTTCTAACGCCAACACTGAATAACAAAAAAGTTCAACTGAAAACAGGTGAGCTGAAACCAACATTGTACTATGCGTTATCCAAGAAATATGCAACGGTGCTGAGAATTGGAGGTCCTGGAGAGGTTACCATATTTCTGAGAACCAAAATGCAGGAGGACGAGGCTTCAGACAGCAAGTACCACTTGCGGTATGTGCTCGATGGAAAGATCGTTAAAGTGAAGCCCGTCGGTAGTTCAAAGGCGTCAAAGAAGACACTGGTCGTAGGGAAGTCGTACCGTGTTTCAGTGGTGAAGAAAGTACAGATAATTATCCCACCCGGAAAGCACAGGTTAGAGGTGTTTTCATTGAACGATGAACGCCTGGTGTTTTCGAAATACTATTTCGAGAAACATGTAAAGCCAAAGTGGAAGGTCAAACAACCGATTAACAACATGGAAGCAACATCTCTTACAACGGTTGAGAGTAAAAAGGTGTTGAATTACTACAGGATTGATTCAGAGAACGGGATGAAGATAGAGATGGACGAGAACACCTACCTTCGACTTCTTGTTCGGGTAGAGTTTAAGCACTCCATGTTTTCTGACAACGAAATGCGTATCCAGATGAAGGAAAACGGGAAGGTTGTTTACACGTTCAAGGTTTCTTCTGTTCGCTCTAAGTACGTTGTTTACACCGAAGGAGGAAAACTGATTCCGGGAACTCTGAACAAAATCTATATCCGGGTACCTGAGGGTAAACACAAGTACGAATTTGTAGTAGCCGATAAATCAAAAACCGCACTGATCAAGGCTTCCTACGATAAGCTACGATTTCCAACGAATAGCAACGTTCCTATTTCCAACCCTTAAACAGTCAATATGATAAAAGCAAGAGATGTTCTGATTGGCAGTCTGGTGTTGATTCTAATGAGTAAGAAGGTGGAGGCCCAGGATTTAACACCAGGCAGTAAAATGTGGTATAGCAACTATACCTATTTCAAACTCAATAGTCGTTTCTATCTGGACAATTATCTTGTCACCTCTTTTGACTTGAAAGAGGGGCATCCGTTTGGTTTTGTTCAGACCGATTTGGCCCTGAACTACAAACTTTCAAAAAAGCTTCGGTTCCTTGTGGCTTATTCGAACGCCCAATTCAGATACCGCGATTCGTACGAAGAGCGATATGATAAAGAACCGAATGCATTAAACGCGTTCTCAGTTCACCGATTGGGTGTAGGTGCGCAATATCGATTAAAACTCACACGTACTTTTAGGTTTAACCAGAAGTTGGTGACACAATATTATGTTCCACAATTAGAGAAGTTTAGGTGGAGGGTCGTTTATTCGGGTAAGCTTGAGTACAAGCATCGGAAAGCACCGCTTCAAATGGTTCCCTACGTTCAATACTTCTTGTATTACTACGCTGGGGGGAAGGAGTTTGAGTTGTCCGAAGATCTGGATGAACCTGATGACGAGCCACAATTCACAGATCCTGCAAACGGCTTCCATCGTTACAGGTTGAGGGCGGGT
This sequence comes from Bacteroidia bacterium, assembly GCA_017640445.1. GTDB lineage: Bacteria > Bacteroidota > Bacteroidia > NS11-12g > UBA9320 > UBA987. Next base: position 61,719 of record JAEPQQ010000008.1, read on the forward strand.
TTGAGGTTTAAACCATTGCCTTCTTGTGACCCCTTGAGCCTTACGCTGTATTACGCAATGCAACGCGAGTTTAACCTTGACGGTTTTGGCGGTGAGTTAAACATTCCAGTGGAAGGCCGAAGAAGACCCTTACTGCCATTCAACAACTTTAATATCATTGGTCTTCAGGCGAATTTGGTGTTTAATTGAGTGCTTTAATACGAGTGGAGCGAGTATTTGAGTCAGGTTGTAATTCTGAATTATGGGTGTAAGCCTGTCTCAATCAACGTTTTTGCACGCTTCATGCCAATACGCGTGTTGCGTTTTAGCATTTGTTTTGTGAACCAACCTAGCAAAACATAGAGTAAAGGCGTCCGGAGTTCGAGTGTATTGGTTTGTTCCCAGGTGGTCCAATCACCGTTTTGAGCATACTTCCATGAGCCACCACCACCTTTGATCCATAACGACTTGGTGTCCACCATTTGTAAACTCGTGCGGTTTAATCGATCACAGAGCTTGTATTTCAAAGTAGACTGAATTCCGCCTTTCATTTTTACCCAGATTGTTTTGGAGGGTCTTTTCTGGATGACGTTGTGCGCCAGAATGGACTTGTCCCAAACCTTCCGATTGTCAAAGTTTTGAGTGAAGTTCCAAACACGTTCTTTACTTGATCGTATCCGGATGCTTTCGTGCACAGTGACCATCTTTCTCATAGAATGTCAAACGTTAATCAAGTAAAACGAAGATAATAAAAGAAACTATCGAATTACAACCTTCCGTGTTACCATACCATGGTCTGTTTTTATCCGAATCACATACATTCCCTGTTGGAGATTGTTGGTTGGTATCAAGCATGAAGTACCACGTACCTGTGTGTTTCGGTACTTGGCTCTACCTAGCATGTCGAAGATAAATACCTCGTGTACTCCCGTAAGGTCAATTGAAACGTTCAGTGGAGTTCCAAGGGCAACCGGATTAGGAGAAACAACAATGTTCGTGTTAAGGTTCAATGCTTCAATGCCTGATACTCCTGAATTGGATAAGGGGGAGACCCAAACACCACGCCCATAGGTGGCGGCGTATATCTCATTTGTGACCTGGTTAATCTCCAATTCATTTACTTTAACATTAGGCAAGCCTTTGTTGAAGGGTTCCCACTGCGTCATGTTCTTGTTGCGGTAGTATACACCTACTTCCAAACCGAGGTATATGGTTTCCAAAGAGTCGTTGTTCCAAACAGTAGTGAGGCTTTGAAAAGCAGGAAGGTTTTCCTTCCATTCGGTCCAGTTTTTGCCTCCATCTTTGGTTATCAGAAACTTGGTGGAGCCGGCAACGGCAAGCGCCACCCAGTTCGCATTTTTCGGATGTACACTAATGGAGTTTATTTCGAAACGTGTAAGGTTTCCATAAAGCAAACGATCCCATTCCGTTTTTCCGCCATCCGTAGTGCGGTACAGGAAGTAGGCCGATGCGGCATAAATGGTATCACTTCCGGTTGGTGCAACTTTGATATGTGAAGGGTGGAACTTCTGGGAGATAGGTTCAAAGGTCTTTCCAAAGTCTGTGGAGCGGTAAACGTAGTCGTACCCGGCATAAAGTGTGTTGGTGTCGGTAGGGTCTTTTTCAAAGGCGGTTACCCATTTTCCTGAGCCAAACTTTGAATACAAACCAGTTACGGGTTTAGACGTCCTGCCGTCTTCCGAATATACAAAACTCCCGTTCTGACTCGAAGCAAACAACGTATGGCGCTTATTGTCGATTACCACTGTTTCCGTGCCATCGCCTCCGTGATAATGAAACCACGTTCCCTCTTTAAACACAGCAGACCCGTTGTCTTGCGAACCTACGGAAACAATGCATGGGTCGGATTGCGAAATACCTAGGCGATAGATTTGTTGGATACCCAAACCGTTAGATAGATTTACGAAACTGTTCTTGCCTATTGTTAAACTGGAAGGAGTGTCCATTCGATAAAGTCCTCCATCACTACCCACCCAGAGTCTGCCACTATTATCGTACAGCAGCACTTCTATGTCTGCATGTGTATAGGCCAGGTTGGGAAAGCTATTGGTATACGAATGATGACTCACAATGGAGAACGTTTTGGCTCCATCCAGTGAACGCCAAATGTTAATACCACCCACGTATACCTCATTGCTATCGTTATCGGACACGGCAATTTCCATGTTTCGCGGTGCCTGGCCCAAACTCCCGGTACCCTGCATAGAATATCCCAACAGATTTTCACCTGATTTACTCATCTTGAGAAATGAGCTTCCGCCGTTTCGAGATAAGTAAATACCCTCCATGCGTTTTCCGTTGCACTGGATTACATAGAGGTTTTTAGGAGCAGCTCGGGAAACGGCAATCATTTTAGGCTGATTGTTGGAGTGGTTAAAATCGAGTGAACTAAAGTTTCTTCCTCCGTCCGTCGACTTCCATATACTGTCGCCAGATGCGTATACAATGCTGGTGTCGGTTCTGTGTCGTTCAATGTCGTAACACTTGCCACTAAGCACGTTGTGCCAGGTTTCTCCATGGTCGGTGCTTCGAAACACGCCGGCATAGGTGTCGGTTAACATGAGTTCCCCTTTTTTGATTGGGTTTGCGCTTATTTGGTGGATGTTGCCTCGTCCATCGAATTCAATTTCTTTCCAGGTCTTACCGGCATCTATGCTTTTAAACACACTGCCATGGTTAATTCCCCAGTAATAGATATCGGGGTCAAAAGGGTCTATGGTTAAAGAATACACCCTAAGGTTAACCAAAAAGTCGCTCAGAGATACCCAGTTCTTACCACCATCGGTACTCTTCCAAACTCCACCGGTTTGAGAACCAACCAATATGTGTTTCTCGTTATTGGGGTCAATGGCAATAGAAGTTAATCGGCCAATGCCAGGGTCGAATGTTTGAACACCCTTTGTTTCGGTAGGGCCGAGTGATCGCCAGTTTCCCGGGAAATTCTCATCTTCCGTTTTGGATGCTTGGTTTAATTGAGCGTTGTATCGGTCAAGTTCCTGCGAATAAAAGTGAGCATCCGGAACCTTGCCATCTTCCATAACAGAGTGCAGGGCATTGTACTCCCAGCGCTTCCAATCCATATAGCCCGACCCTTTTCCCTTTGGGTGAGTTGTGAAATAGGCCTCGGCTGAGTCTTGAATTGCATGCAGTGTATAACCTCCGTTTTGAATCATGTCGTGATACGTCTGAGCCCAGCAGACTGAGGTTAAAAAGGAAAGGCCAAGGAGAAGAAAACGAACCATAAAAATAAGGGAGTTAGCTTATGAAATGAGTTTGTAAATAATACGAATGGAATCCTTTAAGGGTTGGATAATTTTGTCGAAAATATGACCTCATTGGGGTAAGATGAATCATAATCAGGGTTTGACCTTTGCTGCTGCTAAGATATGATTGTAAATGATGCTTTATGTTTAGGCACAAATCTTCTATTATTGTTCCACTCACTAGCATCCAATCTTATAGATGAAAACTGCAGCAAAGTTATTCGTACTCCTCATCGTGATGACGGGCATGTTTGCCCAGGCAAAAAGCCAGACCGATGAAGTTACTGAACTTCAGGATAAGGGAGTGAGTCTTTGCGAACAAGGCAAGTTACGAGAAGGTATTGTATTTCTGAAGTCGGCCATGGATATGGCGAAGCAGAAGGAAAGATGGGAGGTGTATCCAGAGATTACAACCTTTTATTGGTTTGCTTATTATCAACTAACCGGTAACGCCGATACCGTGCTCCATGAACTTGATGAACTTTTGGCGGTTGTTAACCAACACACACCAGATTCCATAGGGGTGAAGGGTAATATCCATTTGTATAAGGGCATCTTTGCTTATTATGATGGACGTGTTGCTAAAAGTATGCAGGAGAGCGAGGAGGCCTTGGTGTATTTCCAGCAACAACCTCAAAAGTACCTCGAGGATATAAGCTCTATTTACAACAATTTGGGTGTGCTGTATATGTCGGAGGGAAATCTGAACAAGGCGGAAGACTACATGAAAAAAGCCTTGTCGCTTAAAGAAGAGTTCAGGAAGTTAGGTCGGCCGTTCAATGAGGTAGCGAACCTGGCTAATTACCTTAATTTGAGCCGTATTTGCTATGGCCAAAAGAGATACGATGAGTTCAAAGCTTACATGGATATTCTGGAAGCCAATATTGAGGAAACCCCAACAACACCGCCATCGATTCGGTATCAGGTAAACCAGAAGCTTGCACGTTACTACCTGAGGAATGAACCAAACGATACGCTTGCAGCTGCTTATTTGAGACGCCTTGATGAACTGGCAAGCATAGCCGATATTGAGCAGTTCGACCTAACGAATACGGACCACCTTCGAGCTGAGTATTTTCTGGTGTTAAACGATTCTGCAAAGGCTTCGGAAATCATCGTAAGTGCTACTCAGGAATTGGAAGAGATGTTGGGTCATGACAAACCTCTCAGATTGGCTGAATACTACATTAACGTAGCAGAATTCTTTGGTCGGTTAAAGCAATACGACCAGGCCATGTATTGGAGTGAAAAGGCCATAGCATTATCGCAAAGCACAACTGGGAGTGACCTGGTTAGAATGAACGGACAGCAATTACAGACGTACGCCGCAGCAATTGGCAATAAAGCCTGTCTGAACTACTTCCATAAAGGTGCGAATGAAACAGCAAGGCTTAAGGCCATAGAAAAGCTTGGGGGTCAATACGTGTCTACTTTACGCGTGTTTGCAAATCGGTCGGATAAGGTCATAGCCTTAGACGGTTATCTCGATTTTAATACCGTTGTTACTGCCTTAATGGAGGTCAAATACCAGAAACACAAAGACGACCCGAGCGCCTTTTTGGAGGCAATGGAGTTGTTAGAGTTAAAACAGGGCTTACCTTTATTAAAGAACCGAAAAGACGTGGATATCGCGCAAGCTGCAGGCGTCGACCCTCGGTTAACCCAGCGAATGAATGAGATTGAAATTGAACTTGCTCGCTTGAGAACGAATTATTCTCCTTCAAATACCAGCGAAACAAATACCCAAATAGCCAACGAACTTGATCGGTTTAATAAGGAAAAAGACAGTTTGTCGGGCGTAATTAAAACACACATTACCGAAGCCGGATACCCCTTGATGGACCCAGTTGCCACAGAGGTGTCTCCCAGTGAGGTGAAATCGGTTATACAGAAAGATGAATGTTTGCTCCAATTTCTTAACGACCGTTCTGAATTATATGTAACTGTATACTCAAACGATACCCAGTTTATCTACTACTCGGATGAGGTAACACTCAACGACGAATTGCAAAAAATGCGCGCATACCTGGGTGATTTGGAGGCTTACGATCAGGATAGCTTTTTGGTTTATAGCCATCTGTTGTACAAACGTTTGATACAACCCTTTGAAGACCATATAAAAGGAAAAGACTTGGTTATTATGCCCACCGGAAGCTTCAACTATGTGCCGTTCGAAGTATTGATCCGGGATACAGAACTTAATAAACCTGACTATCTTTTGAGACATCATGCCATTCGATATGTGTATTCTGTGAAGGCTAGAAACTCAAAAGAAAGGACCAGGAAACAAGCAACGTGCATTGCTTTTGCACCCGATTTTGGAAATAAGGAGAATCAAGGTTTCGCACTTCGTGACGGATTTGACCCGCTTTTGGGTGCAAGAAAGGAGATCGAACACATTTCCAATTCCTACCCATTCGAACAGTTTGTAGATCAAGACGCCAGTAAAGCGCTCTTCATCGATAAATGCAAATCTTCGAGAATCATCCATCTGGCATCACATGCTGTGGTGAATGAGCAATACCCTTTGAGAAGCTATGTAGTATTTGATAATCAAAATGCAACTGCGCCCAACGATCAGTATCTCTATGCTTACGAGCTGTATGAAATGAAACTGGATGCCGACATGGCAGTGCTCAGCGCCTGTAATACGGGTATTGGCAAGCTGTCTACCTTCGACGGTGTAATAAGCCTAGCCAAGGCATTTGAGTTTGCCGGGGTTCGAAGTACTTTAATGAGTTTATGGCCTGCGCAAGACGATGCAACCGCCGAAATTATGAAGGAATTTTATCAGAACCTGGCAGCTGGCGACCGTAAGAGCAGGGCATTGCAAAAAGCCAAATTGACCTATCTCAACAATGCAGATCCGGTTGCCGCACAACCGTTCTTTTGGGCTTCGTTTGTTTTACAGGGAGATAACACGGCTATACCTAATTCCAAAAATCCCTGGCCTTTTGTTCTTGCCGGTGTAGGTAGCCTGGTACTTATCTACTTTGTCTTTTCGAGAAGAAGAAGTAGACGTTCGGCCTGATCTCTGTATGCGTGTTTTGCGGTAGTAAGACGTTGTAGGGTCTGAAAACTGGTAGCTGATCGATCAAACGAATCGAGTTTTAAGTTGGATAGCGTAACATACCACTCGGCGGTTTCTTTCCATTTGGAAGGAGCCGGGTCAAACTCAATCACTTTGCGATACGCCTCTGTAGCCTGATCATAATCACCCAGGTTGAAATAGCAATGACCCAGATACAACAGACTGGTTTCGTCGGTACGTGGTCCGAGGGTCTCGATACAGGCGGGATAATCCCCATTGTCGTATTGTAAAAGGCCTAAGCCTAATGTCGAATCTATTGTTGAAGACCTAACCGTAACCCGGTTGGGAAAGGGCTCGTAGAATTCACTTATTTCATCTGAAGATCCGGTGAAGCTATCTGAGAAGTAGAAAATACTTCCGATTACAACCACGAGTATTGCCGCAATTCGAAGAAGTCTCCCCAGCGTTGGTAGTGGTCTGGATTTCTTTACCTCGGCTTCCCAACGATCCATATTTGCCCTTAAACCTGCTTCTGCATCTGAGGAAATGGCTTCGAAAACAGCAAGATATTTAGACGCTTCCTCAACAAATGCATCGTTCTTTTCCAGATCCAAAAGAGCTCGTTCCTCTTCCTTAGTGAGTTGGTTGAGGAACTTTTTTTCCAATAACCCGATATGGTATTCTGTTAGTTCCATGAGTCCTTATTTACCTTGGATTTTAACTTCTTCAAACACTGGTACTTTTTTTTCTTCGCCATGTCGGCACTCGAATACGACATGTCTTCGGCAATTTCTTTCATTGACTTTTGGAAGAAATAGAACAGGGTCAGTACCTTTTGGCAATCAGGCCCGGCGAGAGCCAGAATATTCCGAATTCTTCTTTTTTCAGTCTTGGCATCAAGCAAACTAAATGGGGTTTGCTCGTCGGCTTTGTCAGGTAACACATCCACGTATTCCTCACTTTTTTTCCGCAGCATGTTACGAGCAAGATTTCGTCCAAACCCAATCAAGAGGGTGTCAAAACCTGAGGTTATTTCCGAAATGGAACCGTTCATTATCTTCTTATACAACAAAAGAAAACTGTCTTGAAACAAGTCCTGACAGACCAC
>JAEPQQ010000090.1 GCA_017640445.1 Bacteroidia bacterium
AATTTAGAAATAACGGATCCAGAGTATTCTATGAAGTATCCAGTGGCGCCATGCATACCAATTCTTGAAATGATGAAGAGGATAATGTCTTTGGCGGTTACTCCAGGATTGACGTCACCTTCAAGCACGATCTTCATAGTTTTGGGCCTTGCCAACACCAAACACTGTGAGGCAAACACCTGCTCAATCTGAGAAGTGCCAATGCCAAATGCAATTGCCCCAAACGCACCATGGGTAGAGGTGTGACTGTCGCCACAAACGATGGTAGTGCCTGGCAAGGTCTTGCCCAATTCGGGCCCAATTACATGCACAATGCCCTGATTTGGATGGCCAAGACCAAAGTACTCTATGCCAAACTCTTTGCAATTTTTTTCAAGCGTATCAACCTGATGAGCAGATTCGACATCCTCAATGGGTAGGTGGTGGTTTAAGGTTGGAACGTTGTGATCTGCAGTAGCGATTGTCTTGTCTGGACGGAACAAAGAGGTTTGCCTGCTTCGAATCCCGTCAAATGCCTGGGGGCTGGTGACTTCATGAATATAATGTTGGTCAATGTATAACACATCCATATCGTCTGCAATGCTTTTGACCACATGCAGGTCCCAAATATTATCAAACAGCGTTTTACTCATTTCAATTCATATTATTTATCATGCCTTTCAGTCGGTCGTAGGAAACGTTCCTTTCTTTGTCGGCAATTGGGATGAATCTTTTATACAGCGCATCAAGTTCTTGAGGTGATAACTTGTATCCGAGACTTTTGGCGGCATACCCTATTGCTGCTCTTCCACTACGGGCGGTAAGTATTATCTTAGATTCGCCTGCACCCACTTCCGAAGGGTCTATGATTTCGTATGTCATCCGGTTCTTTATCATTCCATCCTGGTGTATACCGGAAGAATGGGCGAAGGCGTTTTTGCCAACGATGGCCTTATTGGGTTGGACCGGTACTCGTAATCGATCGGAGACCAGGTGAGAAATGGAGGTGAGTTTGTGGTGTTTGATGTTGCAGTGAAAACCCATCTCGTGTTGTTTAATAATCATGGCAACTTCTTCGAGAGATGTGTTTCCTGCCCGTTCACCAACACCGTTGATAGTGCACTCTACCTGACCGGCACCATTCTCTATTCCAGCAATGGTGTTCGCGGTTGCAAGGCCTAAGTCATTGTGGCAGTGTGCAGAGATCGTCGCCTTATGAATACCCTTTACATTTTCCCGAAGAAATTTGATCTTTTCTCCATACTGCCAGGGAAGACAATATCCGGTTGTATCCGGAATATTAAGAACCGTGGCTCCTGCTTCAATCACCTTCTCGAGAATCCTGGCAAGAAAAATGTTGTCGGATCTACCTGCGTCTTCGGCGTAGAATTCGACGTCTTCGGTAAAGGTTTTAGCGTATTTTACAGCCGCAACCGCCCTGTCTATGATCTTGTCTTCATTGGAGTTGAACTTGTATTTTATGTGGGATGGAGAAGTGCCAATGCCCGTGTGTATTCTGCCGTTGGTAACTGACTTAAGTGCCTCTCCCGCCAGCCTTATGTCTGATTCGACCGCCCTGGACAATGCACAAATGGTTGGTCGTTTAACATGGTTGCCAACAAGTTTAAAAACTTCAAAGTCATCCGGACTGGAACAAGGAAATCCAAGCTCGATTACATCAACACCAAGTAAATCAAGCTCCAAGGCTATTTCTAACTTTTCGCCCGGACTTAACTTACTCCCTGGAGCCTGTTCTCCGTCCCTGAGGGTAGTGTCGAAAATCTGAATTTGCTTGCTCATTTTTTAAGACTTTGAAGGTTCAAAGAACCAACTGGTTTTAGTCCTGTGAAAAACAAAATGGAACAATAGGCGTGTTTCTATCGTGTGCTTTTTCAATTTTGTTAGTTGACTGTTAGTGGTTTATGTTTAGCTTTGACGAATTTCTATGGCGAATAATGCTGCTTTAATTCAACTGATTAAGTCATTGACTAAATCGGAAAAAAGATATTTCAAACTCTACACCAATCGGAACACGAATAAGAAAGAGGTTGAAAATCACTTTCTTGTTTTGTTTGAGGCTTTGGAAAAGAAAAAGTCCGCCAAAACCTTATCCACGTTATTGTCTGAATTTACTGCAAAGCAGTTATCCGACATCCAACGAAATTTATATCACAAAATCTTAGAGGCGTTACGCGTCTACAATGCAAAAAAAGAAGGGTTTGATCTGCCGAATCAGGTTGCGAACGCAAGAGTTTTGTACAACAAGGGGTTCTACATGGAGAGTCTTGATATTTTAAACAAATGCAAGCAAAAGGCGCGACTTAGGCACAACCATCTCATTATATACGAAATACTCGAGTTCGAAAAGAAGATTGAATCAAGACATATTACAAGGAGTCACTCCACCAGAGCGAGGGAATTGGAGTTAGAGCTAAATGAAATTCGCGGTGTAATTCGATCCGAGGCGGATTGGTCGCAATTCTCGTTAAAACTCTATGCGAAATTCATACAAATCGGACATGTAAAAAGCGTTGAGGAGTTCCTGGAAGTGAAGAGATACTTTGAGTCTGAGATGCCCGAACTACACGAAAAGCATGACCAACTTTTTTTCTGTCAGTTGTTTCGTCTGCAGTCGTACGATTGGTACCACTTTATCACACAGAATTTCCGACTGGGGTATAAGTACAGCGTTTTGTGGATTCGACTTTTTGAGCAGAATCCCGGATTCATTCGTTCGCATCCCGATCTGCTGATCAAGGGCATACACAACTGTTTGTCTATCCTTTACAGTTGCCTGGACCAAACTAGACACGCTTATTTTCTTGAAATGTTGGAAGGTTTGGTTGAAACGAATCCGCAGTTAAGTAGTAATGATCTAATTAGTTCTTTCGTTTATCTGAACAACGCCCGACTTAATAGAATCATCCTCTCAGGAGAGTTTACAAAAGGCGAGCCCTTCCTGGTTCAATTGGAAACAAAACTCCTTGATCACGGGCACAAACTGGATGATTACCGGTTAATGGTGTTTTGGTACAAAATGGCCTCAATATATTTCACCATGGGCGATTATCGCAACTGCGTGAGACTGTTGAACCGGATCATTAACCCAGATCAAAAGGCACTTCGGGAAGATTTACAATGTTTTGCCAGATTACTTTACCTCATCGCACATTTTGAATTGGAAAGCGACGAGCTACTGAACTACCTGATAAAATCGACTTATCGATTCTTACTTAAGATTGATCAGGTGATGAAGATTCACCAGGTCCTCGTTAACTTTCTGAAGTCTTCGATTTTCAAGGAACGCCACGACTTACGGGATTCGTTTGTTGATTTAAGAAACCAACTGGATGCACTTTATGAAGACCCGTACGAAAGGAGGTCGTTTTTGTATTTGGATATCATCTCCTGGCTGGAAAGCAAAATTGAGGATAAGCCTGTCGAACAAATCATCTACAATAAACGCCGGGTTTTGACACCTTGACCAAGCTGAGAATAAGGTCAAATAAACCAGCATACTTAAGTGCTCCATATTCATTGCGTGTATTCCGGTTGTTGTTAAGAACTCTCACGGCTTTTTGAACCAGTATCTGTTGAAAGAAATGCAGTTGTCTGATTCAGGGAGTAGTGTCCTTGAAGACGTCGCTATCAATGGTTCTAAAGGTTAAGTTAACTCTAAGATCTTTGACCTTTTTGGTAGGAGGTAGACGATGTAACCAATGTGTTTGTGTTGCGCCTTTCATTACTAGCAAGCTGCCGTGCTCAAGAAGCACATATACCTTCTCTTTTGAACCTTTGTGCTTGAAGGCGAACTTTCTCTCAGCGCCAAAGCTTAAAGAGGCAATAGCGCCGTTTTTTCTTAAATCTTTCTCCCCGTCGCTATGCCATGCCATACCCTCTTCGCCACTGTGATAGAGATTCAGCAAACATGAGTTGAATTTTTCACCTGTCTCCTTTTCGGTAACATGTTTCAATTCCAATAGCTCGTTGGTCCAGGGCAAGGCATGTTTTGTTACGTTGGAATAAGTGTACGAAAAGGGTTTTTCACCATACCAGGCCACCTTGCGTTTGGTGATGATCTTTTTGCCATAGATGATTGCTTCGTCGTTTCTCCAATCAATAAGAGAAAGGAGTTTTTCTAAATAGATATCCGCTGTTGTTTTTTCAAACAATCTCCCATAGTAGTTGACCTCTCCATCTCTGGGAAGTAAATTTTTAGTTCTATCGATCACTGGCTCAATTAAATCCATTTTTCCATTCTTTATACTTTTCTGGCATGCAATGCCCACAGGGCCTATAGCCATGTGTTTTTGCTTCATTTTCGGAACGAAAGAAAACCCGATTCTCCATTTTTATGCGCTTTCCCGATGTACATTGTAATGTTCCATAAATTTTTAGTTTGACATTGCCTCCCAATGCAATCTTTCTGGCCCTTATTTGCCTTATCAACTCGGTTTTGCGCAGTGTGGAATGTAGAATCATGGTTAACTGACGGCATCATGGAAAATTACGCCTGCGGCATATCGCTCCCCACTGGTTACTTCGCTTACACCGTGTTTCATAATGGAGCGATAATAACCCCGAGCCCCCTTCTCCGGTTTGAAATGTGTTGTGAACACAACCATATCGCCTTTTTGAGGTGTAAGCACAGTGGCCCTGGATTGCGCCCGTGGAATTTGCTTGGTGATTACAAATTCGCCGCCTGTAAAGTCTGCCTCGGGTTGATTCAAAACGAAAAGTACCTGCATGGGGAAATAGATTTCTCCGTATAAATCCTGGTGCAATGTGTTGAATCCTCCTTTACCGTATTTGAGAATAAGTGGGGTTGGTTTAACCTGATTGTGAATGGCACATTGCTGCAATAACGCTGGATGTGTTTCAGGAAACACCCTGTTTATTTTAAGTGCTTTCATCCACAAGTTGGCTATCGGGGCTAATTGAGGATATACATGTTCTCTGATCGATTGAATAACGTCTGGTAGAGGATAGTCGAAGTATTTATACTCTCCTAAACCAAACCGATAGCGCTCCATGGAAACTGTTTTTCTATAAACATCGTTACGGGGATATAACGTCTTTAGGAGCTCACACTGTTCATGTGGCAAAAAGCCTGGCAGGACTGCGTACCCATTTTTATGCATGGTTTGGGCAAGGTGGTCCCAATCATATTCTTTTAAGCGTTCCTTAACATTCATCTTTTTATTCTGTGCCCGAGACAGGTAGTTTGAGCTTACAACGAAGTAAGAGTCGTGCACTTAATTCTTGCAAGTGGTCAAACTACCTAATCGGTTAAGTACTATTCGAGTTTTAATGTTGAAATGTCAATATTTAATGCATTGGCTATGCCTTTACCGTATTCAGGGTCTGCTTTGTAGCAGTTGGAAATATGCCTTTCCTGAATAAACCGCTCAGCACCTCCGATTTGTCGTGCGGTGTTTTCGAATAAAACTTGCTGCTGCTCTGAGGTCATGAGTCGAAATAAGTTGCCGGGTTGGGTATAATAGTCGTCATCCTCACGGTGATCGTAATGATACGCATTACCCTGGATCTCCAATTCGGGCTCTGCGTCCGTTTTAGTCTCGGCCCACTGCCCGTAGCTGTTTGGTTCATAGTGTATGGTGGAACCTTCATTTCCATCAACCCGCATAGCACCATCTCTGTGGTAGTTATGGAAAGGGCATTTAGGAGCGTTTACCGGAATTTGATAATGGTTAACCCCCAGACGATAGCGTTGCGCGTCTCCATAAGAAAACAATCTACCTTGTAACATTCTGTCTGGAGAGAACCCGATGCCGGGCACAACATTGGCCGGATTAAAAGCAACTTGTTCTACATCTGCAAAATAGTTTTCTGGGTTTTTATTTAGTTCCAGGATACCAACATCGATCAAAGGGTAATCCTCATGGGGCCATACCTTAGTCAAATCAAACGGGTCGAACCGGTACTCTTTTGCCTCTGCCTCAGGCATGATCTGAACTTTTAATTTCCACTTGGGGTAGTTGCCACTTTCAATGGAGTCAAACAAATCGCGTTGGTGACTTTCTCGATCTTCACCAATTAATGTTGCCGCTTCCGCATCGGAGAGACATTCAATGCCCTGTTCCGTTTTTAAGTGGAATTTTACCCAAAACCGCTCATTGTCGGCATTCAGGAAGCTGAAGGTATGACTCCCATATCCGTTCATGTGCCGATAGGTTTTAGGGATGCCCCGTTCACTCATCGTAATGGTTACCTGGTGCAGGGATTCTGGAAGTAAGGTCCAGAAATCCCAATTGTGATTGGCGTTTCTTAAATTGGTTTTGGGATCTCTTTTAACCGCTTTATTTAGGTCGGTGAATTTGTATGGGTCTTTTAAGAAGAAGACCGGGGTGTTGTTACCCGCAAGATCCCAATTGCCTTCTTCCGTATAAAACTTTACAGCAAAGCCCCTGATATCACGTTCTGCATCTGCAGCGCCTCGTTCACCTGCCACTGTGGAAAAACGAACGAACAAATCTGTTTTTTTGCCAATTTCGGAAAAAACGTTTGCCTTTGTGTATTTAGAAATATCGTGTGTTACCACAAAGGTGCCGAAGGCACCAGAACCTTTGGCGTGCATCCTTCTTTCAGGGATTACTTCCCGATCGAAATGTGCCAGTTTTTCGAGAAACCAGAAATCTTCCAGGAGCATTGGTCCATGTTTTCCTGCAGTTTTTACGTTTTGATTTTCGGCTATTTTTCTACCTGAAACCGAAAATAGCTGCTTCTTTTTATTCTCCATAATTCTTCTTTTTAGTTGACGAGTACAAATATGTATTGTTAAAAACTATTTCAATAAAAAGTTTGATCACAAAAAGCTATAGCACTATAGGCTGTTAGGTGTTAACACTGGATGCTTCCCATCCCAAAATGGCCATTTTTCTGGTGGTGCCCCACATGTAACCACCAATTTCTCCAGACGATCGAATAACCCGATGGCAAGGGATAAGAAAGGCAACAGGGTTGTTTCCAATGGCGGTACCGACGGCTCGGGACGCTCTGGGGTTGCCTGTTTCTCTTGCAATTGCTCCATACGTAGACAGTCCCCCCTTAGGAACTTTTAACAGGGCTTCCCAAACCTTCAATTGAAACGCTGTTCCGTGAAGATGAAGCTTGATTTTATCCAGATGGTTCCAATCATTCCGGAAAATGGACAACGCATCTTTCTGAACACCATCAATCACCTGATGGAAAGTGGCCTTTGGGAAACTGGATCGCACATTGTCCAAGGCACGGTCCTGGTCCTGGTAAAATTCCATAGCGCATATCCCCCTTGCCGTTGAAGCTATTACGATGTTTCCGAATGGACAATTGGCATAACTATAATTGATTGTTAGAGTTTGGCCCCCGTTTTTGTATTCAGCAGGCGTCATCCCTTCAATGTTAATGAACAGATCGTGTAACCTGCTTGTACTGGAAAGGCCTATGTCATGTGCCGTGTCGAACAGGGTAGATTGCTTCTGGTTGAGTATCTTTTTTGCATGCGCTACACTTATGTATTGCATAAACTTTTTGGGACTAACACCTGCCCATTGAGTAAATAAACGTTGGAAATGAAATTGGCTTAAATGGACGGACTCTGCCATTTCTTTAAGTGAAGGCTGTTTTTTGAAATTATCACTGATAAACTCTATGGCCTTTGCGATCCTGTTGTAATTAATTTCGTTTTGAGAAATTACACTGTCTGATTTCATAGCATTACAAACCTACCAGGGTCTTTTGGTATAATAAATCCAATTCTTGCTAAATCAGTCTTACATTATATCTCTTAACCGTACAACCTTGTTGAACGTTCGTAACACGAACACGATGACATAACACATGGTGTCATTAAACATAGACATACGAGTTGGTTAATGGAACAATTCAGCGTAAGTCTATGACAATTAGAACTTTATTTGAACTATTTTGGTAGGATGGTAGGTGCTGAGAATGGCAAGATATGGGAAGATGATCAGATCGATCAGGTTGTATCTACGCTTGATCAATCCGCCCTGATATCAATTACCAATAGGGATGGAAACATCATTTATGCGAATCAGGTCTTCTGTGATATTTCGGGTTATGCTCAGGAAGAACTGATTGGGCAAAACCACAGGATATTAAAATCTGGCCTTCAACCTGATGGTCTTTTCGTTGGTATGTGGGCCGCTATTTCCAAGGGTAGAGTATGGCGCGGAGAAATATGTAATAAGGCAAAAGATGGAAGCCATTATTGGGTATATGCAACAATCAACCCGGTTACCGATAAGCAAGGAAGAATTGAAAAGTACGTAGCTGTGCGGTTCGATATTACAGACGCAAAAAAGAATGAGAAGCTACTAAAGGAAAGCAACCTGAGATACCAGTTGGTGGCAAAGGCAACGAACGACGTAATTTGGGATTGGGACCTGGAAACCAACCAAATGTTTCGAGGGGCGAATTATGCCATCGAGTTTAACCGGTCAGACGAACATTTAAACACCTTTTGGGATAAGTTAATATATACAGACGACCTGGACAGGGTAGACAAGGAACTTAGAGATGCTTTGAACAATCCAAAAGTATTGTACTGGGAGTCCGATTATCGTTTGAAGAAGTTAGACGGTGGATACGCGTATGTGCACGATCGCGCCTATATTGTCCGTAAAAAAGATGGGAAGGCAATTCGAATGACCGGAGCGATGCGCGATGTCACTTTGTCGAAAATGAAGGAGTGGGTACGAGAAAAAATGGCCTCAGACATTTTGGAGAAAAACAAACATCTGGAGCAGTTTGCCTACATTGTGTCGCATAACCTGAGAGCGCCATTAGCGAACATTATGGGTCTTGTTGGACTCATTAATCAAACATCGAGTGAGCATATTGATCCCGAGTTAGAAAAGTTGTTGACCGGCCTCAGGGTATCAGCAGAAAAAACCGACGGTATTATTAAGGATCTGAATACCGTTCTGTCTATGGAATCGGAGTCGAACCACGCCAGAGAGCCTGTTAACCTTTCTGAACTTATCGAGGACATTAAGATTGACCTGAAGGTTATGATGGAGGAGAGCGAAGCCGTAATCGTTTGCAACTTTGATGACGAACCTGAAATCACGGGAATACGGGGTTATTTATATAGTGTAATTCACAATTTGGTGACCAATGCCATAAAGTATCGTCGAGAGGATTTAGTGCCGCAAATTCAATTCCAGTCAAAAAGGGTACAGGGCGATATCCACCTTCTGTGCAAAGACAACGGTTTGGGGATGGATTTAGGCGAGGATAAGGACCCATTTCAGCTGTATACCAGGTTTCATACCCATAAGGATGGGAAAGGCGTAGGACTTTTTATGGTGAAAAAACAGATGGAACAAATGAATGGTACTATTACCGTTGAAAGTGAGTTGAATAAAGGCTCATTATTTACTATGGAATTTAGAAATCAGGAAAAACGAAGTAAATAAGCAGGGCCAGATCAAATATGGAAAACTCTACAAACGATTCGAGCGATAAGCTAGCCCCGAAACGCATCAACTACGCCTATGTACGTGATCAGATTCTGGGTTTGTTCAACCTGGAAAAAGGTGTATTTTTTTCCATAGGAATTTTATTGATAAATCCGGGAAGAGGTGTCCGGGAATACCTGCATGAAGATAGAACCCGAATGATGAAGCCCATACTGTTTTTGGCATTGTCTTCGGCGTTGTTTCTGGCCATAACCTTCCTTACCGGAACAACATATAATTTCTTGAAAATTGAAGGTTTTACCTTCTTCGATTATCACTACAAGGCAAGTGGTTTTTCGACGTTCTTAAACAGCAATTTGATCTATCTGAACCTGGTATTGATACTCTTTATCAGCATTTGGGCCAGGATTTTTTTTCGCAGATCGAAGTACAATGTGTTTGAGATCGTTACCGTTCTTAGTTTCTTGTTTGGAGAGGCATTGCTCTTCTTTTCGATCCCCATACTGGTTCTTAAACTGTTTAAGCTTCATTTTAACGCAACGCTTTTATGGTTCCCTTATGTTATCTACCTCGTTTATGGTCTTGAGAGCTTTTTTGCAGATAGGGGCAAACGAATTTTAAATGGACTTAAGGTACTAAGCACATACCTTATTGGCTTCGTTACCTATCTGGTGTTCATGTTAATTCTCACAGTCTTGCTTGGTAAATAGGGCGAGGCTGTGCTTATTCAGATGTCGAATTGTCAATTGGAGGAGGGTAACTGTACAATGCCCTTGGGTCGAATACTTTGTAGTTTTTTCGGAGGTTAATGCGAACAATAAGCCTGTGTGATGGCAGATCAGTAATTCGTCCACCCGCCAGATGCCAGGAGAAACCGTAACCAAAATTTGCCCAGGTCATGGCATCAAACCCGATTTCAGGCGTTAGGCGGTGATCAATAGCCTCATCGAGGAAGAAGGTCTGCTGAAACAGACCAATATATCCACCGTTGAACATAATGCGTCCACCCAGCTTCTCACCCCAAATGGTATTGTGATGGTTCGCCGCAGGAAAAACTTCGACCCCACCTGACAGGGCATGACCCGCATATCCTACACATCCTGTTCCATAATCCATCCAAGTTAACATGGCTTCTGCGCCATTAAGACGACCAACATACGCATACCCCAATGTTAGTCCAACCGAGGTAGCACCGCTTCCCCATTGAGCCTTGGTGGAAGAAATGCCAAGCAGGAATACCACGAGTACGGTTGCTGCTCTATAAAATCTGTTCATTTGTGATCAAGTTGAATGTCTTGTTTAGAACTGAACGAAAAACACCGGTGAGAAGATGCCTTGATGGAGCAATAAGTGTTGTTCATTCTACCAATGACGTATATCGTTAAACCAACGCAACGGATAATCTGATGTTTAATCAGGGGTACGCACTTCCTGTAGCAGGTTGGGTCAGCCCGATTCAAATTGTTCAAATAAACGTTGATGGAACGAGTTAGCTCTTAAGTTGAACCACAACACAATTTGGTGAGACATGTTAGTAGAGTGACTCCCGCGTTCAAGCAACATCAGACCTTTGGTTTATGGTAAAACGATATTTCTCAATTGCGTTGTTGGCTTTTATGTGGTTGTTTGGCTCAGCATCGGCACAGGTATTAGACGAAAATTTTGGTTCCAAGGGAGCCGTTAGCCTAAAAATCGCTTCCGACCGTGAGCATATCAACACCATGGTGCAGCAACCAGATGGTAAGATAGTTGCGGCAGGTTATTCCGGAAAGTTCGGAGAGGAAGAACTGGTAATTGTAAGGCTTAACTCTAATGGAAGTCTGGATACGGATTTTGCGGATAAGGGTATAAAGGTATTGACCCCTACAAAATTTAGAAACATTCCTACTTCGCTTTATCTCAAAAAGGATGGGACCATCCTTGTGGTAGGTTATTGTGGCGAATATGGTTCACAGAAGGCGCTTCTGGTCTTGTTAAATTCAGATGGATCGTTAGTTGAAGACTTTGGGAATTCGGGCGTGGTTATCAGTGACCCAACAAAGGAAGAGGTGACCATAACCTCATCGGTGCTTTTGGAAGACGGTAAGTTACTGGTTGCCGGGTTTACCGGAGCGTCTTTTAGCGAACATTTTCTAGTGGCACGGTACAATGAAGATGGCAGTTTGGATGCCTCATTTGGTACAAAGGGTACAACCTCCTTTGTGCACGGGCAGGGTCGGTCGCAGTGTCAGGATATGCTGATTGACCACAAAGAACGTATTGTTATGGGAGGGTACACCGTGGTTGACGGAGACTATATTTTTATGTTGGCCAGACTGAAGCCAGATGGGGAGTTGGATGATGACTTTGGAACAAATGGTATAGCTACCTCTAACCTTGGGAGTAGTAACGACGAGTTGTTTACCCTTGATCTCTCACCCGAAGGCAAGATAATGGCAGGTGGCGTGGTTCAGACCAATACTGAGGTGTTGTTTGGTGTTGCGAGGTACAATGAAGACGGAAGCCTGGACAAGTCATTTCAAAACAAGGGATACGTGCTTACCGACATGGGTAATGGATACGCATTTTTAAACGACCTAAAAGTGCTTTCAGATGGTGGTATCATCGCAGTTGGTCAGATAGGTGTGACCAATCCACGACTTATTGTGGCAAGTTATCATGCAGATGGGTCAATCAATAAAGACTTTAATAGCACGGGTAAATTGCAATTGGATGATCAGTTTAAAGAGAGCTCAGCAGGTGAGATTCTGGTTCAAACCAATGGTAAGGTGTTGCTTGGAGGAACGATCAACAACCAAATGGGTTTGTTGCGGTTTGGGTCCGGAATACTGTCTGAGGAGACCGTGGAAATGACCAAAATCACATCAGTTTTCCCCAATCCAGCTTCTGAACATGTTACGATCCTGATCAACGAAGAGACCGTGTCGGGTGTAGATTTATACAATGTAATGGGTGTAATAGAGGCAGATGTGGCCTGGATACATTCTCCCCAAAGAATTGAACTCGACCTAAAAGAAACGAGGCCAGGAATTTATTATGTCAAAATTCTTTTGGACAATGGCCAGGTTGTTACCAAGCAGCTTTTGCTAAGAAGAGACTAACTGTCTAAAGTCAAAGACGTGTCTTCTCAAAGATCGTAATTGGAAATGATGCGGGCCAATTCTTCTCGTCGGCGTCCGGCAACCGGTACAACGGCGTTATCTGATAAACGCACCTGTGCTTGTTTGCCCTTTTCAAAAACCGATAGATGGGAAAGGTTGATTAAATGGGTTTTGTGCACCTGAAAGAAACTAAATCGCTCCAATTTTCGTACAAAATGACTCAGGGTTTTTGAAACCATTACCTTCGATCCGTTGACCAAATAAAACATGGTATAACCACGGTGAGACTCGCATCGAATAATATCCTGGATTTTGATGATGTATGTTTTGTCAAGCGTTTTTAAGACTATTTTTTGGTCATGGTTGGTTTGGTGGACTACCGCAGGGGGCTTTCGAGTGGATGTGATTTCTTCAAATCGCCTAAGCACGTTAACAATTTCTTCGGCCTCAAAAGGTTTCAGAATATAATCGATGGCACGATTCTTAACCGCCCGGATGGCGAACTCGTCGTAAGCTGTCACAAAAACGACCTCAAACATTCGATCGGATACCTGGTCGAGGAAATCAAAACCAGTTCCGTCCTTGAGTCGAACGTCTAAAAAGACAAGGTCGGGTTGATTTTCTTCAATCATCTCAAGGGCCACTTTTACAGAGTGCGCTACTCCAAGAACATGAGCATTTTCATGGTTGTCCTTTATGATGGAAACCAACAGCTCCTGAATGAGTATTTCATCTTCAACAATCAAAACATTGATCATACATCTTCTTTTAGTTTGTAACTGGTCTTGTTCGAGTCAAAACCAGCAAATTTTAAAATAACGTTGGTGCCTTGGTTTGCCTGACTGTCTACTTCCAGCACGATGGAGGTTCGATGGAAGCGATTGAGCAAACGAATGCGTTCTGTCATGTTTACCAGCGCTATGGAATCCTGTTTTTCTTCTAACTGGCTGGTGTTTATGCCATTGCCGTTGTCCGAAACTGCAACAATTAGGGTGTCCGCTTCGTGGAAGAAATGTATGCGAACATGCCCTTTGCGGTTTTCCAGATTTTTCACCCCATGTTCTATTGCATTTTCGATCAATGGTTGACAAAACATGGGTGGTATAACAAACGCCTTTTTCTCTATATCCGGGTCTACTTCAAGCGTAAAACTGACCTCGTTACCCAGGCGCATACGTTGAATATCCAGGTAATGTTTTATTTGTTCTATTTCACTTTCAATTGAGATTAGCTCCTTTCGCGACCCGTCTAATATTTTACGAACCAATCGTGAGAAGTGGGTAAGATATCGTTGCGCCAAGTCGCTCTTTTTTTGATAAAGCAAGGTTTGAATACCCGACAATGCATTAAAGATAAAGTGTGGGTTCATTTGTGATTGTAACCACTTCTGTTCCGTAGTAATTAGCCTGATTCGAAGCTGTCTTAACTTGTTTTTTCTGACCAGGATGATCACAAGTGCCACCAGGAGCAGGGCCAGAACGAGCGATGTCCATATAATGTTTTCCCGTTTTCGTTTCTCTGTAATAAGTTGATTTTGTTGTTCTAAGTAGGCTGTTTTGGCCTCCTGTTCCGACCTGTTTCGTTCGATTTCGGTTTGGCGAATTAAGTTAATTTGGGAGACGTTGTAGAGACTGTCCTTTAGTCCAACGTATCGTTTTAAATAGATGGCTGCCAGGTTGGTATCTCCCAGGGTGAAATAACACTGCTGCAGAATCCGAAGGTCTTCCTTGACGTGTTCGAGGTAAGGGCCTTTTGAGGCTGCGGATAACCCTAGTTTTGCCAGCTTCAGGGCCGATTTGTAATCCCCTGAGTCGAGAAACATTTGTGCCATTTCGGAGTATGAACCCGAAACTCCGTAAAGATTGTTTATCTTTTTTACGAAGTTGAAGCACGAATCATGGAATACAAATGCTTTACTAAAATTCTTTTCTGCCGTATAGAGTTTGGCCAGGTTTCCACAGATGGTCGACGAAAAGCGACCTGGGTGCATTTCTTCCCATATGTCGAGCGCACTTGAATAATAGGCGTGAGATAACTCAAAGTTTTTTGCCAAGCGTTCAACATTACCTAGACCCAGGTAGATGTTCAGGAGTATGTGCTGACTCTGGTCTGTTGACGTATCTCGTGCTTCTAAAAATTGACGACGGGCGTTCGCATAATCCCCAAAGTTGTGGTACGCATTGCCAAGAGAGATGCGTGCCTTTCCTATGCTGAAAACATCGTTCGTTTTTTCACTTGTCCGCAGAGAAATGTAGCCATATTTAATGGCCAATGGATAGTTGCCAATTATCCTGAACTTGTTGCTTAACTTTCGGGAAGAGGCAATGATTTGAGCGGTGTCGTGGCTTTGTACCGCTTCTTCAAATTCGAGTTGTGCAGCAGTAATTTGCTCTGTTTCCGAGACAAGAGCTGGTTCGAAACTCATTGCCGAGTCAAGGGGGAGTGTCTGCCCTTTTGTGCCCGTGCACACGAACATACAAGTAATAAAAAGACCAACGAATCTTGTCAATTGCATGCTTGAATTTGTTCTGTCCTTTGCAATAAATGCAACCGATTTTCTCTATCAGTAACCAACAAACACTTTCTTTCTAACGGATGCACCATTGGATATAATTTCTAGTACATAGGATCCGGGTATGGCAGTTTCTGGAAGCTCCAGCGGTAAGTCGGTTTTGGATGTTGTCCAGGATTCTATAAGTCGCCCATGACTGGTATACAGCTGCACGCGGTCAATGTGGCTATCAAAGGTAATGTAAAATTCCGTCAGAACCGGATTTGGGAAAACCGCCATCTCTCTGGTTTCATTGGTCTCCAGATTCAACGCACCTGGTCCGGATTGAGTTACTCCTTTGTCGAAGTAGGCCATCCAAACATTGCCATCCCTGTCCTTCATAAGGTCGGCAATCTTGTCAGAAACCAAACCGTCGGCAGTAGTCATAGAGGTCCAGATTGCCCCATCCCACATGGCAATGCCTCCCGACAAGCTTCCACACCAAACTACCTCGTCGTCGTCTTGAACGATGGTCATAATTCTGTTATCAGGTATTTCCATTTCCGTAATAGCCGTCCAGGTAGTACCGTCAAACCTTGCAACACCGGAGGATGTGCCTACCCAAATATCGCCGTCTTTGGATTGGAAAATTGACCGTACATAATCATCAGGAAGCCCATCTTCTTTCGTGTATCTCACCCAGTTAGTGCCATCGTAAACCGAAACACCTCCATAGGTCTGAAAGGCATTAGAGACGGGGCAACCTACCCAGATTTTTCCTTCATTGTC
>JAEPQQ010000091.1:0-2768 GCA_017640445.1 Bacteroidia bacterium
ACAAGTGTTTGCGGCAGCTTAAGTGGAACATGAAACATAGATCAACGAGGACGACATAGCGCTTATTGACCAGTTTCTCAATGGGGAATTTGAATCGCTGGAACGCGTAGAGTTCGAACGCAGGGTGAAGAACGACCTGGAGTTCGCAAAAGAGGTACGCGCTCAACAAAAGCTTGTTGAAGGCTTAAAAGCCGTGGGTGCATCTCGAATGGCCGCCGAGGTTAAAGCAGGTATGACCGAATGGAAAGTTGATGGATATTCGAAGTACACGCCTTCTTCTGGAATGCAGCCATGGGTGAAAGTGGTTCTCGGAACAGTGGTAGTTGGTGCGATCGCTGCCGCTGCCTATTTCTTTATGCCACACAAAAAGAAACACGTGGCACCAGAAATAGAAAAGCCTGAAACTGAATCACCGGCCCAGCCCGATCAAAAGGGAGGTTCGGTTGAGGGAGAAGGCCTTGTCAAACTCAAAACCACAGAGACCAGCGAGGCAGAGATCAAAATTGACGTACAAGACCCTACCACGTTTGAAGTAAACCAAATAGGCAACGAAGGAGGTGTCTACACCTATGAGATTAAGTACGATGGCACTACTCAGGTGGTGAAAACTCCTGATCCAGGATTAGCAGAACGACTAAGGGAACAGGCCAGTAATGCCCTTACCAATACTAGCGAAGATGTAGAGGTTGCACCGGTGGATTCATTAGCAAGTCACTAAAAAGTCGTTGTTGGTTCATCGCGAATTGCCGAACGGAACTACCTTTGCCGAAACATCATTTCTATGTTCGGTTTAGACAAACTAAAAGATTTTAAGAAGAACGCCGAAGAGGCCAAGGCGCGGTTAGATTCCATTACAGTGGAAGGTGTTGCGGGTGCCGACCTGGTAAAAGTGGTTTGCACTGCAAGTAAGAAAGTGGTTTCGGTAGATATTAATGAATCGGTTTTGCGTACGGGTTTGAAACCGGATATAGACAAGCTTGTTGCCGAAGCAATGAACAACGCACTGGCGCAGGCTGAGAGTGTTACCGAGAGCGAAATGCGTGGTATTCTACCCAATATCCCTGGGCTGGGACTATAACATAAAAAGCCCTCTTGATATCTGAAGTCGGATAGCAGAACCCCTAGGTTCTTTGGCTCCTTGAATAACCGCTCCAATACCATATTGGCCAAATAGATTCACTCGATACCGTCGATCAATTCGGTACCCAACCATCCCGACAACCGAAGATCCTGTTTTGCTGAATTGAATATCCGGTATTTCGGAGTTCGTTTCACCGTGCGTTACCTGGTCGCGGAAGGAAGCCAGCATAATTTGAGGTTGGTAGCCAAAACCCACTTGCCAATTCGGATGGATTCGGCGCTTATACATCAAAGCGATATTCAGCGTGAGTTTGCCTGTAAGCGTAGTGGATCGATAGTAATATGAACCATTATCAACCCGATAGGTCTTACGTTCCTCCTCAGCTCCCCAATAACTAACCATGGGCGCCACCGAAAGAATGGAGATTCCTCCGTCGTGAAAATAAAACTCCCCACCCAGTCCAAAGCCGAACTTACCTCTGGTACCACTTTCTGTATTGTTGTAGAATATGGATGCCGTTTCGAAGTTTAATTTTATTGGGCTGTCGTCGTTCCTAAAATACTCGGTATGCCCTGAATAACTTGGCTTTTGAGCATACATTGGTCCGGCGACCAATACGAGAATCACACACCAACCTATCTTCCTAATATCCATGCGGCTTTCAATTGAAGTGAACTAATTCGGTGAGTGGATGGGCTAACAGCATCATGGGTATAATCGGTTAATCCTTGCTGTACTTTCAGGCCAAGCTCCAGTCTGCGGATGTGATAGTTGAGTTCCATCGACAACCCGAAGTCGGTTTTGGCAAACCCGCCTCGATTGGTAACACGAATTTGCTCCAGTGTTGGATTTTGTTCACTCGGTGCAGCCGGATACACCAGTTTTCGGTCGAGGTTACCTTGTAGCCCGGTAAGGAAGGATAGTTGCGGACCAAAACTAACGCTGGTACGAGGTCCCATTTGCAAGTGAAGATGGGCAGGTATGCTCACATATTTCAAACTTGTAATACGAGCACTATCTGTTTGTGTATAGTTAAAGTTGTTAAAGATGTTGTAGGTTTCCACATAGGTAACCGGTCGTATTGCAATGGGGTTGTATCCAACTTCCAGTTGCAGAGCAACGCGTTCTGAAATGAACTTTCGCATAAACAGTGACGCTCCAATATTGTTAATCAGGTTCTGAGAATTAAACTCCGTCATGCCTAAGGCCTGTGCTTTTATTCCAACCTGACTTTTGTGACGTTGTCTTCTTACGGTTGTTAAACCTTCCTCATTTCGGATATAGTCTTTTTCATGTGAGAAGTTATAGGCCAAACTATCCAGACTGTACAAGTCGAACTGGGTAATTGGGTGAATGAGCGGAATAAGAACGGGGTTACGTTCTACCGATGTTACCTGAGGTATAATAACAGGGGGAGTTGGGGTTACAAAGGGAGCTTCCTGATGCGTTGTGGGTACTTCCAGAGGCAGAGGGAGATCGTTTTCGTGGTTTGATGGAGTAGTTAACTCAGTGAGTTTAAACACGTCTGAGTCGTAGGTCACTGGCTTCACCTCGGAATGGATAAAGGCGTCGTCTGTTTTGGGTTTCGAGGCCACAAAGATGGCCACTACCGAGATGAGCAAAGCGCCAATGAATAGGTTTAAATAAAGTTTAAACCTACTTAAAAACGAAGTAGCCACACCGGTGG
>JAEPQQ010000091.1:2778-10007 GCA_017640445.1 Bacteroidia bacterium
TGCCTGGTCCATCTTTTCCCAGGCCTTATTCATATCAGGAAGATCAACCTCCTGCAGTTTATCGTTTAGGATAATATGTTCCTTATTGGTAGTTTTCATTTCATTTCGTCAAAATTCCAAATTCATATATCTTTTCCTGCAACAACTTCCGGCCCTGATTAAGATGCCACTTACTGGTTCCGGTGCTGATGTCTAATTGTTCTGCAATTTCAGCGTGCGTTTTACCTTCTACAATGTACAAGTTAAGCACCAACCGCTGTGCGGGAGGCAGAAACCTGAACAAGTCGAGAATTTCGTTTGAAGTTAGCTGTGCAACAACGTCGGCATCGATTCGGCAATCCATTGCATCCTCAATGGGTACGTTCAGTGCCATTTTTTTTTCTTTCCGAATGAAGTCGATCGCCGTGTTAACGACAATGCGCCGAATCCAACCGCCCAAAGCACCTTGCCCACTGTATTTGTCAAGCGACTTAAATACCTTGAGAAAGGCCTGATTGTAGACGTCTACCGCATCGTCGTTATTCGTCACGTACGACATACATACTGGCATAAGGAGCGGATAGAAATGCTTGTAAAGCTTTTCCTGTGCATGCCTGTTTTGCTGCTTGCACTCCGATACCCATGTCAATATCAATTCTTCAGTTACGTTCATTGGCTTATTGCCCACCTAAAATCAAAACGTGTAAAACACGCTTGTTTTATATTGACGTCTAAATAAATAAAAGGGTTGGGTAAGTTAGTTGGTCTTAACGGGAATTGCTAACGCAATAGTTCTCAATTTCCACTCCAAGCTCGGTCCATTGCTTCTGACGGCCCCATTCTTTTCCCATGATGTATTGCTTTAAGCTGCGTTTGGTGCCGTTTGGATACCAGGTCTCATGAGAGCCATTGAGCTTGCCTTCGTGATACGAACAAGAACCTTTCACCTGGCCATTGTCCCACCATGTTTTACATTCACCGTGCTGAAGACCATTTTTAAAGAGACAGGCTTTAGCTAGCTTGCCGTTGTTATGCCACTCTTTGTAAATCCCGTGGCTTTTTCCTTCGATGAATTGAGTAACACTTTTGGCCTCTCCGTTCTCGAAATACTCTTTGTAAACACCACTGTAAGGGAGTTGATCAACAAACAAAATATTATCCTCAAAGTAGAATTCAGACTGGGATAATACGTTGCTGCTCATAATGTGGATAACTGCTAGACTTGCCGAAAGTGCTAGCGAATTAAACCAAAATTATCCACATCGCAAAAAAATGGGACAAAAAAAATAGACACTTAGATTACAAAACCCGTCAGCCCCCCGGCACCACTATAAACCCGAAAGGCTTTCCTGTTTCCATATCCAGTTTCCGGTTGCGTTCATGTAGCTCGGTACAATTCCATAAACGAGCCTGTATACATTTTCCGTAGGGTAATATTGTATGGCGTCATAGGTAGGGTCAACGATGCGCTCTCCCTGGTTATTGATCAAACCATAGGAAAGGTCTTTTTGCGCCGATATTTCACCATTGTCATTGACCGTTACTTTGCTGTAGTCGGGTGGGATGATGTAACGACCATTCGTATTGATAAGTCCCCATTTCCCGTTCTTCTTTACTTTGGCATAACCATTGGTGAACAAACCGGCAGAAGTGTAATAGTCATCCGAAATCAAGTGGCCAAACTTGTCCATGTAACAAAACCCCAGCATTCCTTTATAAAGAATAATGCCTTCTGAAAATCGCGGACGACCGAGTACGTTTAGTTGCGTAACCGTCTCACCAAAGTTATTAATAGTGTTATAGCCTTTAGGGGTTTGAACCAATGCCACCCCCTTGCCAAATTGGGTCGCGTATTTATAGGTAGGTTTAATTTGCCATCTTCCTTGTTCGTCAATGTAGCCAATCTTTTTTTCGTGTTTAACCATGGCCAAGCCATTGTTGAATTCAGAGAAACGAGTAACCTTATCAATTTTAGTCAGTTGTTTTCCGGTCCGATCAAACAACCATACGGTGTTGTTTTTTAAGGCCAGAAAAGTACTGTCGCCCTGGTAGATTTTTTTGAACCTGGGTTTAATAATTATCTCACCAGCGGTATCAACGATTCCAAGACCTCCACTTTTTTTAAATTGAGCATATCCATTTTCTGAGAACGGGTAGATTTTGTCAACCACATTATGGGCTAGTACCTCGCCCTTTGTATTAACCAAATCCATCCTTCTGGAGCCAGATCGGACTGAGGCAACACCCATATCGAATGGGTAACAACGTTGGTAAAGTTCATCTGATATTTGCGAGCCATCCACGTTGAACAATTGGTAACCACGCAACCTACGCTTTTTCTTACCATTATATACGGCAACCCGCCGTGTGTAAATGCCCTCTGAACACCATGGAATGATACCCCGATCGAGACTGGTGGTGTAGTTTCCGGCGCTGTCAATTACCGTCCATTGATTTTTTATGCGTAACGGAGAGTAACCATCATGAAACGTATTTCTACTCGGGTTAACTTCTTCCTCAAGTTCAACCACCATACCATCTCTCCGGAGTATGGCAAATTGATTGTCAATCAGTACCCATGCAGCGCCATCATTAAGCTCTGTGCCAAACGCATAGGTATTACCGATCTTGGCACCTGAGGCTGTATAGTAATTGTAACTCGAAGAACGTTTCGCAACCATGTAAAACGACGAATCACGGTTGCCAATCTTATCAATCGACCTGTACTCAAAGCTGGTTAAGAAGTCACCTTGTCTGTTCATCAATGCACATGAATCGCCCAGGTATACCACCGCATTTATAGGGTCAAACTGCGTTGCGTAGTTAAATCCCTGGTATCTTCCCCTTACAAGTTTACCACGCTCATCAATGTATGACCAACGACCACCTACCGCATGCACCTGTAGTTCCTTAGACCGATATAGCCTTCTGGCCCGCTGTAAGTTTCGTTCGTAATGGCCCACCGCGTAACCGTACCTTCTGGCGAACCCTCGGGCTTCCCCCAAACTTCTATCAGACGGAGGTTGTGTATAGCTCAAAACTCCGCGTAGGTATATGCGCGCTCTGCCATTTACAAATTCATCAATAAACCGGGTGTCGTATCGAAGCATCTCTCCCGTATGTTTGTTTACCAGTTCAAATTTGCCATTGGTTCTGCGTGCTCTCAATACTTCAACAGTCGGAGAAAAAATATCACGGGTGTCGATGAACGTATAGCTGGGTTTTAAGATCAGTTTTCCTGTCCGCTCATTAACCAAACCTCGATAGGTTGCTATTACACGCCCCGATCTTCTGCTATAAATGTCTTTGGTAACCGAGGTAAACTCAGATTCTCCAATACGCGTATACGAAGAGAGGGTCGGCGGTATTAGAATGCGTCCGTCTTCCGATTTATATCCCCAACGTTGTTTGACCGTGAACCACCTTCCAGCCCTTCTAAAACTGCTGTCGGTTTGAATGTAGTTTGCCTGATTACGATAAACATTCAGTGTATGAGCAACAACCGTTCTGACATTCTTAAACTCCATACTATCGGAAACAACTCCATTTCGATGGGCAAACAGAACAACAGACCCAGAATGGGTGCGTGCCTTTATGCGTTTGTCAAAGACCTGAACACTGCCGTAGCGGCAAGACACAATCTCCTTATTCTGATCAACTGAATACAATCCTAACCCACTACTTTTTGCCACCTGAAGTAGGTTTCTCTTTAACCTAAAAACATTCTGATATTTCCAGGGCAGTGTAGGTTGAAGAGTTGAATCCAGGATATTCACATAGCCCTTCGTCCGAACCAGGAAGCCTCTATTTATGTCAAGGTTCACCCAGTCAAACGTGTCTTTATGGAGGGAGTCATCCATTACAATAAATTGATCGTCTCCCTTTCTTAATACGAGCTGGTTACCGTCTTCCTGAGTCACTACCCCCCGGTTTACGCAAACCGGAATGGTTCCTGCAGAAAGGTACAGCGTGGTGTCTTTTTTATTAAGTGCTATGAAATAGTCGTCGTTTACCGATTGAAGAGACGTCCAGGAATTTCCTGTGGGGGAATGGCTTTCTTTATCCAAAACATCCCAGATCCCTTTTTTATTCAAGACAAAAATGCGTTTGGCCATAACCTGAATGTCGTAGTAAGCACCTTCCAAATGCACCTGATAGGCGGGTACATAAAAACCATACTGTTCTTCATCTGGGGAAGCAACTAACCAATAGATTCCATTGTATTCCTGAATGGTCGCATATTGACAGTTAACCAGCACATTACCCATGGAATCCATGAGACCGGTTTTGCCCTCCAACGACATCTTAAACGTGCCTGCATTGGATGTACTGGAAATGGAAGTATACTGCGGTTTAACGAGCACGTTTCCTCTTACGTCGGCCAAACCATACAGGTTGTCCCGTATAAAAATAAGGCGATTATCTACGTGGGTAAAGTCACTGATATTGGGCGGAGTGATGCAATGGCCCCGAGAATCTATCATCTGTTGCTTACCATTTTTACTAACCTTGGCAACGCCGGCAACAAACTCAGATGCGTGATCGAAGCCAGGCCGTATTACCAGGGTGCCTTCGGTATCCACATAACCCCACTTTCCGCTTCGTTCAACTGGGAAGAGCTTTGATTGTGCAGAGGTTAACCTGGCAAACGAGGCAAGAACTGCTAACAGTGTGAGAAATCGAATAAGACGCATAGCCCGAATTCTTACGAATTATTGGCAATGAACTTGCTTAGGTCTTCTGTCGAATTGACAAATACGCCGGAAGGTTTTAGTCCTATTTCTATCTCTTTTGTGCGTTTGGCATTTCGTAGTTTGGTAGGTGAAATCTCACCTGTTTTTAGGAACGCTACCTCGTTATTTGGCAAAATTGCCAGCAAGGTATTGGGGTAGGTAGGGTTAAAAGCCAGATTGCCTGCCGAGCTTTGATAGAAGGTTATGACTTCGCGTTGATCACCCGTAATCATGTATACAACCGGTATGTCCTTGTCTTCGTAAAGTGTCGGCACTGAATATTCCGCGTTAAGCACTAGTGTTTCACGTTGCTTTAAAATACGATCCCAGTTATGTACACCTAATCCCTGAATGCTAACGGTTCGTACAAAGGCAGCCTGTGCTTCCTGAGATTTTTTTTCGTTTTCCTTCTTCTCCTGGTAGGCCTCGTATTTTTTCAATGCCTTGTTGTAGTTTTTCACTGCATCGTCGTAGTCCTGGCCAAATAATACCGGAGTAACGGCAACGGTTTTATAAATCGTTTTAATATCTTCGGATGGCGTGTTTCTGGTAATGGGTGTCGTACTTCCATCTTTCCGAACCCTTCGTTCGGCCTTAACGTTATAAATGGCCTTTCTCATATCGTAGTTGGTTATAGTAATATCGTCCCATCGCGATGCATACAACCAATCGTTTTCTTCCGAGTTGGAAGTTTGATCCGCAAACGTCCACATCACATTATCCCAGGCATGCATACCGTAATCGGCCATATTGGTTACCCTGATTTCGAACACCTCATCGTCGCTGGAGGCTTTTCTCGGTTTTGCCGGAACCGGAACTGGTTTTGTGGTGGTAGTCGAAACAACGTCAGAGGCCGTAGTGGTGCTTGTTGTATTGGGCTGAGAAACGGCGTTGAGACTGGATTTGTTCTGTTCTACCCATTTGCCCTCTTCGGCATTAAACGTATAAAAATTGAAATCACCGGGTTTGTTGTTCATGGTTTGTACCTCAATGTGTTTACCTGAGGCTAGTTTTAGTTTTTTGCCCTGTTGTTTTGCGTTGATTTCGAACATGCCGCCGCTTTCCATATATTCGGTTTTCCCATCTATTTCGATACACATGGGGATACCACTTGCGATAATGGATGCTGCATCATTCAATTCCGTGAATTCCAGTTTGACTTCACCCGTAACCGGGTTGCCGTCTTCATCTACGAAAGCGTTTTCTGGAACGATTACTTTGGCTCCGGTCTCGTAATTGATCTGAGCGCCCTTGGCAACATCAAATACATCGGACTGACATCCTACTGCGAGGGATGTAGATGGTTTGGTTCGAAGAAACTTTGCCTCTTTTTCTTGAGTTGTGACGGTGGTTTTTTCATTTGAATGATTGGCTTGGTTGCATGCAATCAACATGGTGCACAGGCTTAGCCATGCAAATAGTTTTACGGTTGTTTTCATATTTCAAGGTATTATATGTTACGCTTAACCAGGTAAATTTGTTACTGGTTTAGGGTTAATACTTGAATTCGAAAAAGGTAACCCTTCTTAATGGCAAATAATTGGCAATCTGAGAACGTGGTGATTTTCCAGATTATTGCTCAGGAAAAGAATTCGGGTCGTAATGTGTTGTATATCAGGTGTTATGCTACCGGATTTTGGTAGATTTCGTAGCTGTAATCGTCAATATTTTTTTCGTGAAGAAATTTAATTTCAACTTCTTCTCGGGAGCTTCCAACGAAATAAGACACGTGTTCCGTCTCTTCATCCTTCTTTTTCCACTTCACCGAATACGAGTATTCTTCCGAATCGTGACTCTGGCTTACCAGAAACGATTTTACCTTGGAGAGGCAGTCTAAACTACTCGTACCTTTTACGGTGTGAAGCAACATGTATTCATTGTGTCGCTGGTTGTAAGTTAATACGTTCAGTTTGATCGTTTCGGAATCGGAAACCAGGTTGACGTGATAGTCAAAGTGACACGAAACACCATTATCTTCTCGTAGAATTTCCGTGATATCATGCTGAAGTTTTATCTGTTCTAGTTTTTTATCGATTTTAGACATATTCGTTGCACTTTTGACAAGACAAAGCAACAGAAAAAAACCTTTATAATTACATCGGGTTAAGGAATTTTTCTACCAAAATGAAATACGGGTAGTAAGAGAATTAAACAGCACGGAATGGAGCTAGATCACAACTATTTTATGAAACAGGCCATCAAGCAAGCGTTAATGGCGGCCGATGAGGATGAAGTACCCATTGGTGCCGTGGTGGTGGTTGAGAATCAAATCATTGGAAAAGGCTACAACCAAACCCGCAGATTAAACGACAATACTGCTCATGCTGAAATGCTGGCCCTCACAGCGGCGTTTAGCCAGTTTAATTCCAGCATTTTGGATGCATGCAGGTTATATGTAACCGTAGAGCCATGTGCCATGTGCGCAGGAGCAATTAACTGGGCCAGAATTGGTACCCTGGTTTATGGTGCTCCAGAACCCAAAAGTGGATTCACGAAATATGAACCCACTTTATTGCA
>JAEPQQ010000091.1:10017-15532 GCA_017640445.1 Bacteroidia bacterium
CACGCAAGAGTTTTTTTCTAAAAAAAGAGACTAGCTGAGCATTAGTTGCCCTTTAAGTATATATTGAATTCCACGGTAAGCTCACCGCCCGTGCCTACCGGAATAATCGGCACAATACGGTGAACAGCGTTTGGAGAGGATGCCCAGGGGTCGTTGGTAATATGGGGATCTCCCTGAAAGTATAATTGAGAGATCAGTTCGTTATGTCCTTTCGCCGATACACGGAAATGAATATGAGCAGGTCGATATAGTTTTCCATTTAGGTATTTACCCGGCATTTGGGTTTTAAAGACGTATTGTCCTTCATCGTTGGTTTCCCACGACGCTCTGTACCTGTATTCGTCGGATGTGTTGTCGTAGCCTCCAGCTCCATCGCAGTGCCAAATTTCCACCAGAGCCTCCGGTATCGGAGTTTGGCAGTCATCCTGATAAACCGCACCAACAATATTGATAATGGGGTTGGCATTTTTGGACGACGTTAGGTCGCTTCGAAAAGGAGCATCCGGTCGATAAAATGGCCCCAGAATATCTTTTGACGTTTCACAACTACCTTCAAACCGATCACCAACAGGCTTAACACATCCAAAGATCGAATAGGAGAAGGCAGTTAGTGTAGCCGTTGTCAGAAACTTTTTCCTATCCATTTTTCTTAACTACATCAAGTAACTTAACCTCACCCTC
This sequence comes from Bacteroidia bacterium, assembly GCA_017640445.1. Lineage (GTDB taxonomy): Bacteria > Bacteroidota > Bacteroidia > NS11-12g > UBA9320 > UBA987. The sequence goes on from JAEPQQ010000091.1 coordinate 10,699, forward strand.
AGGAGTGATAAAAAAGAACTGCTTTTCAACCTTTGGAGGATCGGGTTGTTTTACGGGTTTTGGTACGTTTACAAACTTGGCTTTAAGGTTAAGCGTATACTGAATACTGGGTTTTGAGATTCGAGGGCGAATCACCACATCAAAATTGTTAAAAGGCAAGGGGTTGTAATACATACTGGGAGCGGCTTTGAGCGTAGGCATCTCTGTACCTCCGGCTTTCGCAAGTAGCTTTCCATAGGAAAGTTTACTTAAACCTCTGTACGTGGTATACCGCGAAATGGGGTAAACAACCGATGTTTTTTCTGCCAGAATGCGATCGAATGTGTCGATTCGGAAACCAGCCTCTTTGAATTTGTACTCAACGGCCTTGAGATACTGACTAGCCGCGTGGCGCATGGTATCGTAATATGCGAATGGATTTGCGGCAAAGTAATCGACTTTAATCAGATCGTATATTTCAGCTTTCGAAGCTTCGTATACAATGTTATTGAGCAGGTCATAATCGGAATAGGTTACCGTTATGTTCTTGTGCAGTTCGAATCCGATAGGAATTTCCTGCATGCTTTTGCTAAAGAGTTTTCGGTTGGTTTTCAAACCGTAGATAGGAACTTGGGAGATTAATTCAACCACCATCTCATTCTTCTTAACGCCAAGGGCTTCCAAACTCTTTTTAAACTGCTCGAGTCGACCGTTGAGTAGTTCGTTCACCTCCGTAGCGGTTTCGGCTACCTGACGTACATTGAACATGGCGGAATAGCTAGTGGCTTCAACATTCATAAGAATACTGATGTCCATCACTGTTTCATTATTGTTGGAGATGCCCGCTTTAATTTGGTTCATTTGACGTTGGTCAATGCGGATGCTGTTGTTCCAGTTGATTTGCTCTTGCATTCGATAGTTTTGAACTTCTATTTGCGCCTGGGAAGTCGCACAGAAACACACAAGGGAAATCAAGAGAAAGAGGTATTTCATAATCTTTTTTATTCAAAGATTGTGAGAATACATGCGTGGGTCAACGCCCATTGAGTTAATGTAGGAATTGACTTAGGGAAAGTAATTTCCCACTTAATGGTGTTGAACTTTGCCGTTCAGAAAAGGCTTGGATCGTCGCAAAGAACGAAACCGGGTGTGAAATCTTAACGCGTTGGACTTTGCTGACCGGCAACCTGTAAAATCTCGTTAACTGATTCGGGATTAAGAAGTGTTGAGATATCTCCAAAATTAGCCGTTTCGCCCGCGGCGATTTTTCGAAGAATGCGGCGCATAATCTTTCCGCTTCTTGTTTTAGGAAGGCCGGTGCATATCTGAATTCGTTCAGGTTTCGATATGGGCCCAACCATGGAAGCGACCAAATCAAGTAACTCCGATCGGAAATCATCTTGATCAACAACTGCATCGGGGCTCAGGGTCACAAAAGCACAGATCGCATTCCCCTTAATATCATGAGGATAGCCAACTACCGCACTCTCCACAACAGATTGATGTTGGTTGATGGCATTTTCTATTTCTGCTGTACCCAGATTGTGACCACTTACAATGACCACGTCATCCACCCGTCCCGTAATACGGTAGTTACCTTCCTTGTCACGCTTGGCACCATCTCCGGTAAAATATTTTCCGGGGAACGTGGTGTAATATGTGTCTTTAAATCGTTGATGATCGCCGTATATGGTTCGAGCCATTCCGGGCCAGGCATGTCGTATACAAAGACGCCCTTCTCCCTCCATTTCCAACACCTCGTTTCCATCCTCGTTCATCAAACAGGGTTGAATGCCGGGTAAAGGAAGTGTTGCAAAGGTGGGGATGGTTTTGGTTATACCCGATAAGGGCGATATCATGATGCCACCGGTTTCGGTCTGCCACCAGGTGTCGACAATAGGACATTGTTCTTTTCCAATATGTAGGTTGTACCAATCCCACGCCTCCAGGTTGATCGGTTCTCCAACGGTTCCGAGAGTTTTTAAACTGCTAAGGTCGCTTTGGTTCACCAGGCTAATATCGCATAAGGCCAGCGACCGAATGGCGGTGGGTGCAGTGTAGAATATGTTAACCTGGTGCTTTTCTACAACCTGCCAAAATCGGTTCGTATCAGGGTAACTAGGTATGCCTTCGAACATTACGGTTGTGGCGCCAGCACTTAGTGGTCCGTATAAGATGTAACTGTGACCGGTAATCCAACCAATGTCGGCGGTACACCAATACACATCTCCGGGTTTGTACTGGAATACATTGCGAAAGGTAAAGTTGGCATACACCATATAGCCGGCGCAGGTGTGTACCATACCCTTGGGTTTTCCGGTGCTGCCAGAGGTATACAGAATAAACAACATGTCTTCGGCGTCCATTTCTTCAGCCGGGCAAACATCCGACTGTCCGTCGATAGCCTCGTGCCACCAAACATCACGGTCTTCTTGCATGGTAACCTTCGAATTTGTTCGTTGAAGAACCACCACGTTATTAACCGAAGTGCACTGTGTTAGCGCATCATCTACAATAGACTTAAGCTGGGTTACCTTGGTGCCCCTGAATCCTCCATCGGCTGTAAGAACCACATTGCACGATGCATCGTTGATTCGATCTGCTAAACTTTTGGAACTAAAACCAGCAAATACAACCGAGTGAACAGCACCAATTCTTGCACAGGCAAGTACTGCGTAGGCAAGTTCGGGTACCATAGGCATATAGATGCAAACCCGGTCGCCCTTTTTTACCCCTAGAGACAGCAACATATTGGCCGTTTTGTTTACCTCCGTCGCTAGTTGGCGGTAGGATATGTGTTGGGCCTGCTCTTCTATGCTGTTTGGCTCAAAGAGTATAGCTGTTTGATCTCCTTTGTCATTAAGGTGCCGATCGATGCAGTTTTCCGTGATGTTAAGAGTAGCGCCTGAAAACCAGGAAATGTCGGGCTTATCGAGATCGGCATCCAGCACAGAATCCCACGGCTTGTGCCATGTGAATTCAGAGGACGCAAAATCACCCCAAAAGGTTTCAGGGTCTTCTATACTTTGTTTATATAGTTGCCGATAATGATGAAAATCGGATGCAATATAGGATGACATACGTCGGTAAAGTTAGAACAAATTACCGAACCTCATTATTACATAGATTGTATTACACCGATAAGATCTTTGGCTTGAAGAACCCCACTTTGACGCCACACCTGCTGCCCATTTCTAAACAACATTAGCGTGGGTACACCGCGCACGGAAAAGCGTTGAGCCAGAGCCGGATTTTTATCAACGTCGATCTTGATAATCTTCACCGCGTCGCCTAGTTGGCTTTTGACCTGACTCAGAATTGGAGGCATCATTTTGCAGGGGCCACACCATTCGGCGAAAAAGTCGACAAGTACCGGTTTATCTGTATTGATTATGTCGCTAAAAGCTGCCATGTTCGAGTTTATCAAATCAACGGCAAAGGGCATGCCACTCGTATCGGTAAGCTGTTTTGTCAGGTTAGTTTGTCAGCGCATCTGCTTTTTGCCAGGACCCGCCGTTATATGCTTCAATGCCATGCCTCTTTAAGGCCTTGGCAGCGGCAGCACTTCGAACCCCACTTGCGCAGCACGTTATGACCGGTTTTGCCCATTTTCGAATCTCGTTTATTCTTGAACCCAGTTCATTCAGCGGAATGTTCTTCGAGTTTTTCCCCCTAGCCTGCTGATACTCATTCACTGTACGAACATCAAGAATTACGGCATCGCGTTGAACTACTTCGGCGAGGTCAGCCTTCTCACCAAATAGATTTTTTAAAAAACCAATCATAGGTGCAAATCAACGGGATATTTGATAAATTGTGGTCACATTTGCCATCAATATGGCTGATAGCCTGATAGGTAAATTCTTTAAATGCAGTTGGTTATGAATAAGGAAATGGTATACAAAGCACTGTTGGAACTTGTGTCATCCAATTTGTCTGAACTTCTTACAACGATAGAGAAGGTTCAGGAATCGGTAGAAGGAGAGGAAAAGAGTACGGCCGGCGACAAATACGAAACGGCCCGAGCAATGGCACAAAACGAATTGACACAACTGAACCGTCAGTTGGCACAAACCAAACAAAACCTAAGTGTCTTGCAACGCATTCAGCCGGGTACGGTTCACCAAGAGTGTCAAATGGGTTCACTGATCAAAACGGCCACAAAGAACCTCTATTTGACCGTGGGTATAGGTAAGTTTGAGGCGGAAGGTGCCAACTATATTGCAATTTCTCCTGTTTCTCCCATTGGTCAGGTGTTGCTAGGTAAGAAAAAAGGAGATTCGATAAAAATTGGTCCTACCGAAGAACATATTCTGGAGATCACCTAATTTTACCCAATGAAATTAGTCTCGTTCAACGTAAACGGAATCCGAGCCTCAATTGGAAAAGGCTTGCTAGATACAATTGACCAAATGAATGCCGATATTTTCTGTGTTCAGGAAACAAAGGCGCAGGACGATCAGGTGCTCACAGCACTAACCGACTTGAAAGGCTATCACATTTACAGTAATTCGGCAGTAAAAAAAGGATATTCGGGAGTTGCGGTGTTTACGCGAAAAGAGCCCATAAAGGTTTGGCCGGATATGGGTGTGGAGGAGCACGACCAGGAAGGACGAGTCCTAACGTTGGAGTTCGAGGACTTCTATTTTGTGAATGTGTATGTACCGAACAGCGGATCGGGTTTAAAGCGACTCGATTACAGAAGCCAGTGGGACAAAGATTTCAAAAACTTTCTGGAGGGCTTGCAAAAGGAAAAACCTCTGATTTTAACAGGCGACCTGAATGTTGCACATGAGGCAATTGACCTTAAAAACGACAAGTCGAACTATAACAAAACCAGTGGTTACACACAGGT
>JAEPQQ010000092.1 GCA_017640445.1 Bacteroidia bacterium
AATTGGTGTTTAGATCCAATTTCAACTGGTATCACGGACTGGTGATAACGTACATGGGGGGCGGCTTGGCGTTTATAACGTTACTTGTTCTGATCGCTGGTATTCCACGTAACCTGGAGCAGTTGATACAGTTGGTTTTTCTAGCTGGAATGTCGGCATTCTTGCTTCATGGTGGGCTTTGGTTCATCAGAGGGCGACATGTAGTAGAGATATACCAGGAACACATAGTCGTTAAAAGTACAGGAGCGATTTTCCATCCAAAACCAATGACCTTCCCATTTAATGGAACAGTGCTGGTGGGAAAGGCGAGTATTGGCAATTTTGAACTGGATAGAAATCAAATCGAAATTACCGGAATGGAAGGCACGAGGAGGTTTGGGCAGGGCTTGAATGAAGAGGAACTCACTCGTGTAATTGAAGACCTGCACCAATTGATTGCAGATCGTTCCAGGTGATTTTGATTAAGATATTAGTTTACCGGTTCGGTAGTACTTCCTTCCACTTGTCAGATTCGGCATATTGCTTAATCACTGCGTTTCTTGTTTGCAGAAGTCGGGTGAGATAAGGAGTAAGAATAAACCAATCGGTTAGTTTGCCTACCCAACCCATAGGGGCCTCAAAGTAAAACTGATCAATCATTTCCACCCCATCGTGTACCTCATTAAACAGGTGTATATGTTTCATCGACTTGAACGGTCCTTGGGTCATTTCATCGGTAAAGCCTTCTGGAGGGTTTACATCAGTAATCTTGGTAGTTAGTCGAAACCAGATGCCAAAATGCCGGGCCTTCCATGTAACCGTTTGGTTTAAGTCGATCAGGCCAGATGTGATTCCGGCAATGGCTTTCTCTTTCGACTGTGCCGTCGATATAGTATGCAGGTCAATGCTTCTTGAAAGGTCGTACACCACCGATGGTTTCGCCTGTATATGCGTTTTTAAAAAGATGTACCCCATGGTTGTATTCTGTACAAGTATACGTTGTGGTTTTAGCAAAAAAAATCCCCGGCGATTGGCCGAGGATTTTTCGTTATTCGTTTAGATGGCTTACATCATGCCACCCATTCCGCCCATGCCACCCATGTCTGGCATAGCATGACCACCGCCTTTGTCTTCTTCCGGCTCATCGGCAATCAGGCAATCGGTTGTTAACAACATGCTGGCTACAGATGCTGCGTTTTCAAGTGCTACCCGACTCACCTTGGTTGGGTCAATCACACCTGCACCGATTAGGTTTTCATACTCTTCTGTTCGAGCATTGTAACCGTAATCTGCGCTACCTTCTTTTACCTTCTGAATAACCACAGAACCTTCGCCACCTGCGTTGTGAACGATTTGTCTTAGTGGCTCCTCTACCGATCGACGGATGATTTGGATGCCAGTGTTTTCATCATCGTTAACCCCTTTCAGGTTTTCCAGGGCTTCAATTGCTCGTACATAAGCAACACCACCTCCAGCTACGATGCCTTCTTCAACGGCTGCACGTGTAGCGTGCAAAGCGTCATCAACACGGTCTTTCTTTTCTTTCATCTCTACTTCAGATGCAGCACCAATATAAAGTACTGCAACACCACCGCTCAATTTTGCTAGGCGCTCCTGAAGTTTTTCTACGTCGTAATCAGACGATGAATTTTCTATTTCGGCTTTGATCTGGTTGATTCGACCAGTGATGTCTTCTTTTGATCCAACACCGTTTACGATGGTTGTATTTTCTTTGTCGATTACAACCTTTTCGCAAGTACCCAGAGATTCCAACGTTGCATCTTCCAGTTTTCGGCCCTGCTCTTCAGAGATAACCGTTCCACCTGTAAGGATAGCAATGTCTTGAAGCATAGCTTTTCGACGATCTCCAAAACCTGGAGCTTTTACAGCGGCTACTTTGATTGAGCCACGAATTTTGTTTACAACAAGGGTAGCAAGTGCTTCGCCTTCCACATCTTCGGCAATAATAACCAAAGGCTTGCCAGTTTGAGCGGTTTGCTCAAGAACAGGAAGCAGCTCCTTCATGTTGCTCACTTTCTTGTCGTAGATCAAGATGTATGGAGCCTCTAGTTCGGCTTCCATCTTTTCTGTATTGGTTACAAAGTATGGGCTTAGGTAACCTCGGTCAAACTGCATACCCTCAACTGTTTTTACTTCAGTTTCAGTTCCCTTTGCTTCTTCAACCGTAATTACACCGTCTTTTCCCACTTTTTCCATTGCGTTGGAGATCAACGCACCAATCACATCGTCGTTGTTCGCAGAGATTGCAGCAACTTGCTCAATCTTTTTGAAATCGTCACCTACAGTTTGCGACTGGCTTCTAAGGTTCTCTACCACGGCAGATACGGCCTTGTCGATACCACGTTTAAGGTCCATTGGATTTGCACCGGCTGCAACGTTTTTCAACCCTGCATTTACAATTGCCTGAGCAAGAACGGTAGCAGTAGTAGTTCCATCACCTGCCTGATCAGCAGTTTTGCTGGCAACTTCTTTTACCATTTGAGCCCCCATGTTTTCAATTGGGTTTTTAAGCTCTATTTCTTTTGCTACAGAAACACCATCCTTTGTAACGGTTGGAGATCCGAATTTTCGATCAATTACTACGTTTCTACCTTTAGGTCCCAAGGTAACTTTTACTGCATTTGCCAACGAGTCAACTCCTCTTCTAAGTCCGTCTCGGGCGTCAACGTTAAAATGAATTTGCTTAGCCATTTTACTAATTTCTTATTCTTGGATTTAAAGTTTAATGAATTACACAATAGCAAGAATGTCCGATTCCCGCATCATTAGATAGTCTTTGCCATCAACTGTGATTTCGGTTCCAGAATATTTTCCATAAAGAACTTCATCTCCTTCTTTGACCGTTGTTGGCTCATCTTTTTTACCAGGTCCTACAGCTACTACTGTGCCTTTTTGAGGCTTTTCTTTTGCTGTGTCTGGAATGTAGATTCCACCAGCAGTTTTTTCTTCAGCCGGTGCAGGTTCAACTAGAACTCTGTCTGATAAAGGTTGAATTTTCATAATTGTATCGTGAACTAAAATGTTGTTATTATGATGTTGACACGTCACATTTTGTGCCATTGTCAGTTTGGCAGAGTTGTGTCACAAACTAAGAGCAAATGTCTGATTGCCCTTCAGGAAAGTCGGTAAAAAAGGCAGTCTATTGCTGTGCGTCAGCCGGAGTTTCAGGAACTGTAGTTTCCGGTTGGAAAGTCTGTGTTCCATTGTCCTCCTGTGCAGGAGCCTGAAATTGAATATCAGGAAGGTCTCCCTCTTCGATCTGCTGTTGCAGATCAGACTGGTCGCTGTTTGTAGCGGTGCTTGACACAAATAGGTTACTGCTTAACGTAAGTACCAAAAGTGCAATGGCCAATCCCCATGTCACTTTCTCAACAACCTGGTTGGTCCGCTTAACACCCATGATTTGATTACCAGCAGAAAAACTTGCTGCGATACCACCACCCTTTGGATTTTGAATCAACACGATGAACGTAAGAGCAACGCAAACTATGATAGCTAATATAAGTATAAGAGTGTACATGTCTATTCTAAATTATGGTCCTTCTTGATCTTTTCAATCAGGCCTGCAAAATACGCTAACTTCTTGGGATTTTGCAAGCTTAATTTCTCGTAAATCTCTATAGCGTTTTCAGGGTTATTTTGTTTCAAATGGAGTTTGGCCAACGACTCGGTTACTAGTTCATTTTCAGCCGATTCCCGAACCGGATTGTAAACATCCAGGCGATCAACATCCTGTCGTATTCGACTGATCTTAGGTCTGTTCTTGATAAAGTTCTCAAGCAGCTCGCTGGCTTCCTTGCTCATCCGTAACTTACGAGGCTTGGCCTCTTCTTTTTCCTCCTCGGCATACGAGTCGAGCCAGGCAAAGAAATCCTGCTTTTCTTTGGGTTCTTTAGGTTGGTCGAGTTTCGGTAGTTCAACCAGAGGGTCGTATGTTGGCGTTACCTCCGGTGAAACATCAACATTCTTCTCCGATTCGTCTTCGTTCTCTGGTATGAATTTTTGCAATTCAACCAGGGGATCGTAGGCCAGCGGAGCGTCAGTAACCACCTCGATTTGCTCATCTCTTTCAACGTCAGAAGGTTCTTCCTGAGCCTCTACCTTGTCTTCAACAATCTCTTCTGTTGTTTCCGGCTCATCCTCCTCAACTTCAACCACTTCCTTTTCCGAATAGACTACTTCCTCTTCTTGAATCTCCTGAGTTACTTCTTCAACCACTTCGATTCGCTCATCTGTTTCGACAGTTGGTTCTTCCGTGGCTTCTGTTTTGTCTTCAATAATCACCTCTTCGGGTGGAGAGTAGTGCGTATCTGTAGTTTCAACAGCCAACAGTTCTGGCTCTGTTTCGATGGGTGTAGTCAAAACCTCGGTTACCGGGGTTGGAGCAATTTGAAGTTCATCGTGGATGAGATCGTATAGAATTTCACGATTGCCAGCGTACAGAGAAGCCTTCTTGATAGCCTTTTTGACTCCAAATTTGTTCTCATTCTTCAGGCACTTCGATTCCAAACCATAAAGCAATGAGAACCAGGGATATTTTTTTTGGAGCTCAGTAATCTCAAGCAGCTCCGAGTGTCCTATAGTCTTGTAGTTCTCAAGAAACGATATGATTTTTTCAGACTCCACTACCAGTTAAGGGCTGCTTTGTTAAATACTTCCTGGGCCAGATTATCAGAAATGGTTTCAATTAGATCAGCCTCTACATCTGCCAAACTTGTTGATGCATCAAAATCTTCGAACTGGGTAAATCGCTGACTGAATTCCAGATTTTTAGCCTTTTCACTTACCAGCGTCATTTGTATGGTAACCTGAAGCCTGTTTTTGGAGGCCGTAGAATTATCGGCAGCTCCAACAGGGCTAACGGTGTAGTCCGTTACAGAACCCTCTATGCTAAAGTCGCCGTTTTCTTCAATAAGTCGTAAGTTGGTTTGAGTCAGGAACTTGTTCCTAAGATTATCGGTTAGAGTGGGACTCAGGGTAGGAGCAACAATGGTGGCCTTGTTTTCAATAAAAGCAACGCTAACGGTTTCGATTTCGGGTGGAATGGTTACACCATTAAACTTATAGATGCCACAAGATGAAATCTGCGTAGTCAATAGTACAAGCAGTATTATGTTCCTAATCGAGTTCATACTGTTTTATCTTGCGGTATAGGGTTCGTTCTGAAATGCCCAGATCCTGAGCGGCCTTCTTTCGTTTTCCATTGTTCTTGAGCAAAGCCTTTCGGATAAGTTCTTCTTCCTTGTCTTCAAGCGATAAATTTTCCTCCAGATTTACGGAGTCTTCCGGTTCAATCACAAAGTGGTGGTGATCGTGGTCAGACTCGGGTGACTCTGCGTCGGGTCGGCTGATGGTGATTTCCGGTGAAGCTAGGTCCACGTCGCTTCCCGCCAAAACACGTTGGATGACAGCTTCATTGCCCTCCAGGATGTCTTCCTTTGATGTGCCTTTCTGCAGAAGTTCCAGGACGATCTTTTTTAAGTCGGACATTTCATTTTTCATATCGAACAAGATCTTGTAGAAGATGTCGCGTTCAGAAAAATCGGATCCGGCTGAGGATTGACTATTGGTTCTTAATGCTGGCAGGTTGGTGGTTTGCTCGGGTAAATATTGTCGTAAAACGCTGGCCGTTATCACGTTGTCGCGTTCCAGAATGACCAGTTGTTCAACCAGATTTTTCAATTGACGAATATTGCCTGGCCACGAATACTTGAGAAGCAGGTCTTCGGCATCGTGGTCAAGTTGAATCTCTGGAGAGTGGTATTTTTCCGCAAGATCAAACGCGAATTTTCTAAACAGGAGGTTTACGTCTTGTGGTCGTTCTCTCAAGGGAGGAACCTTAATGGGCAGGCTCGATAATCTGTAGTACAGGTCTTCACGAAACTTACCGCTTTGCGCCTCCGCAAATAGGTCCTTATTAGTAGCTGTAATAATCCGAACATCCGTGGTTTGAACCTTGGACGAACCTACTTTAATAAATTCACCATTTTCCAATAGTCGGAGTAAGCGCGATTGAGTTTCGAGTGGAAGCTCACCTATTTCATCCAAAAAGATGGTTCCACCATTTACCGTTTCGAAATACCCTTTTCGGTTGTCAATCGCCCCCGTAAAAGCTCCTTTCTCGTGTCCAAACAGCTCTGAGTTAATTGTTCCTTCCGGGATGGCTCCACAGTTAATTGCAATGAAGGGACCGTGTTTTCGATTGCTGAGTTGGTGTATGATTTTGGAGAAAGATTCCTTACCAACTCCACTTTCTCCCTGGATGTAAACCGTGATATCGGTGGGTGCCACGCGAACAGCGGTCTCCAATGCATAGTTGAGTCGAGGTGAGTTACCCGTTATACCAAAACGTAGTTTTATTTGCTGCAGGTTCATTAAGCAAGTGCTTTTTCCGGTTCAGTTACATCTTCAAAGAACGGATTCAACCCAATGGCTTTCCCAATAAGGCTGGTAGTAGTGGTGCGTTCTATCAACACGTCTACGTACTGGCCTTTCTGGTAATGTTCTTTTGGGAATATGGTTACAATATGTTGGTCGCATTTACCCATCCAATCCTGGTCCGATCGTTTTGATTCAGCTTCTACCAAAACCGTAACAACCGTTCCTTCTCGCTCTTTGTTTTTAGAACGGGAAACCTCATTCTGCAGTTCAATAATTTCTGTGAGCCGACGTTTTTTTACGTCCAATGGTACATCGTCAGCAAACTTTCTTGCCGCCAGTGTTCCGGGTCGTTCCGAATAGTAATACATATAGGAAAAGTCGAATTGCGACCATTCCATAAGGCTAAGGGTATCTTTATGCTCTTCTTCTGTTTCGGTACAGAAACCCGCAATGATATCGCAGCTAATACCGCAGTCGGGAATAATTTCTCTGATTCGTTCTACTTTACCCATGTACCACTCCCGGTCGTAGGTTCGGTTCATTTTTTCAAGAATTCTCGAATTCCCGGACTGTGCAGGCAAGTGTATATAGTTACAGATGTTTTGATGCCGTGCCATGGCGTACAACACGTCATCAGTGATGTCCTTTGGGTGAGAAGTAGAAAACCGCACGCGAAGTTTAGGGCTTACCTGAGCGACCATTTCTAACAACTTGGCAAAATCGATAGAGTTGGCTTGTTCTTCTTCAGTTAATTTTTTGAACTCTTTTTTCGGGCCACCTCCGTACCATAGATAGCTATCAACATTTTGCCCAAGTAGGGTTACTTCTTTGTATCCAGCGTCGAACAACTCTTGCGCTTCCTTGACAATGGTATGTGGATCACGACTTCTCTCACGCCCTCGTGTAAATGGTACTACGCAAAAGCTGCACATATTGTCACAGCCTCGCATAATCGATATAAAGGCCGTAACACCATTGCTGTTGAGGCGGGTTGGTGTAATCTCGGCATAGGTTTCTTCCAAAGACAGGAGTACATTAATGGCTTTAGCGCCATCGTCTACTTCAGCTACGAGGTGAGGCAGGTCGCGGTAGGCATCTGGTCCAACAACAATGTCTACCAATTTCTCCTCCTCCATCAACTTGTCTTTCAGACGTTCCGCCATACAGCCAAGAATTCCAACGATGAGATCGTTGTTACGCTTTTTATTTCCTCTGAGTTGAGTGAGACGATTTCGAATTTTTTGCTCCGCATTATCACGTATGGAACAAGTATTTATGAATACAATGTCAGCGCTGCTTTCTTCATTGGTTGTGGTATATCCATTTTCAGCCATAATGCTTGCAACCACTTCGCTGTCGGCAAAGTTCATTGCGCACCCATAGCTCTCAATGTACAATTGTTTGTTCTTAATTTTACCCATGATGTTACTAGGATATGAAGCCCACAAAGATAATGTATTGCGTGACATTTTGTCATGAAATGTTGCGTCTCTATCGAAATATTTTCCAGCCAGATCGAGGCACGGAACCACAGGTTTGAAGCTTGCAGAAAACTCATAAAAAACGGATTCAGGTTTTTGCTATAATTGCGGCAACATTTATTTAACCCAAAAGAAACATACGATGAACTTAAGAAAATTAGGATTATTCACCATTACGTCGGCAGCTGTTTTGCTAACAGCATGTTCAGATGAACCGGCAAATCCAGGTACAGGAAATGGCAATGGAAACGGCGGTGGAAATAATACAAAAACGTGTAAGATAACGGAAACGAAGGATAGCGACAATGCTACAGCCAAATACACGTACGACGGTGATAACCTTGTTCGAGTGGAAGAGAACGATGGTGGAGAGATTCGTACCTATGATTTCGTTTATTCCGGAGGTAAATTGACACAGATCAACGAAGTTGATACTGCATACAAGTTGACCTACACCAATGATCAGGTTACCAAGGTTGAAGTGATTAAAGGCACAGAGCCATTTGAAAACTACGTATTGAGTTACAATGCCGACGGTACCTTGAACGAGGTTGATGATTTCTTGATTGATGGTCAGGATGAGGAGTTATTCGGTAGATATAGCTATACCTATACCTCCGGTGAGTTGAGTGCTATTTTGAATCGAATTGACGCCAATGAAGATGGTGTATTGACCGATACAGGTGATTTTGATATCGATATTCAGATTTTGGCTACGGATGGGAAGAAGAATCCCTATTTCGGATTACCGGTTTATTTGACAGACTTTGCAAACTTCCTGGCTCTGTCTAAGTCGAATGTGAACGCATTCACGGTTAATGTATTCGGGCAGCCAATTCCAGGGTCTATCACCTATACGTACAACGAGCATGACTATCCGCTTGAAAGTAGAATTGTTAGCGGCGATACGGTAACAATGGATTTTACATATACCTGTGAATAAACACAGCTGAAGATTTTATGAAGTCCCGGTCGTTGCCACGATCGGGACTTTTTTTTAACACTACTTTTGTGTGATGAAGTTTAAACTTGAACTGGATATACCTCCCCTTGGGAGCATAAACTATCAAAAACCAGTTCTGTGTATTGGGTCCTGTTTTGCTCAGAATATAGGTCGTCGCTTGATTGACAACCGATTTAAGGTGGTTTTAAACCCCAATGGTATCTTGTTCAATCCTATTTCCATTGGAAATGCTTTACTGGCTAAAAATTACTCGGAAGCTGATCTGGTTGAGCGAGATGAGGTTTGGTTCTCGTGGCAACATCATTCCAGTTTTTCAGGAACCAGCAGAGAAACTGTATTGCACGGAATTCAAAGGGAACACGAGCTGTTAACCAGTACTCTTGAGAATTCTGAACATAGTCTTTTTTTAACCCTGGGGTCGGCATGGGTATACGAATACGAGGGCAAGGTGGTGGCCAATTGCCATAAACAACCGAATGGACAGTTTACGAAACGGCTTTTGAGCATAGAAGAGATTGTAGCCCATCTAGGGCCAATCCTTGAGAAGAGTAAAGCCAAACAGGTTGTGCTTACCGTAAGCCCGGTACGTTATGTCAAAGACGGATTGCACAACAACAACCTTAGCAAGGCAACGTTGCTATTGGCGGTAAAGAAGCTCTGCGACCTCGTTAAACACGTCCATTATTTCCCGGCTTATGAAATGGTGATCGATGAACTACGCGATTACCGCTTTTTTGACCGTGATCTTGTGCATCCGAGTGAGGAGGCCATTGATTATGTGTGGGAAGCGTTCCGGAAGACCTACTTCGATAGCCAAAGTCTTGAGATGGCCCGGGCATGGTCGAATATTAAGTCCAGGTTAAATCATCGCATTTTACATCCGGATACGAAAACCGCGAAGAGCTTCTTATCTAAGCTTGCAGACGATCAAAGGAAGTTTGAAACTGGTTACTTCCCTTAATCTACCTACATATAGGTATAGGTAAAGCCGTTTATACACGCTATAATTGTACTAGTTTGTAGTTGTCGCAACAATGTCATTCAAAAACCTCTTAAAAACCGGAAAACTACTAATCGGATTGATGTTGTTTGGAAGTCCTGCATTTGGGCAGGTGCCATCCAACGATACATGTGCCAACGCACTTGAGATACAACTAGGCTCGGGTGGGTTTGGTTTAGGGACCTTTCAGGGAGATTCCATCAATATTGATAGTGCAACGGTCCAGGTAGCCGAGTTTTTTCATTCTTCCTTAACGGCATCTGGTAATGACAAACGATCCATCTGGTTTAAGTTCTACATACCGGCCCGGAGGGGAATCAATATTGAACTAAAGCAGAATGCCAACGCCATCGCCATTAAAGACTGTGGTTTTACCACCTATCTGGGAGATCAGTGTTTACCAACCAGCACCATGGCAACGGCAGCAAAGCTGACCACATTAAATCAGTTTGGAAGCTCGTTTCATCCATGCATGGAGCCTGGCTGGTACATGATACAGGTAAGTTCGAAGTCGCGAGCGGCAGGTAAGGTCTTTATAGAAATAACTACTTCGTTTCCGTACGAAACACCAGCGGTTGTAAATGCGGAATACGATGCTCAGGACAGTGCATATGATTTTGGTAATCAAGTGGTGGGAATGCCCGGTAGTCAAGATGTGCAGGTAGAATATGAGCTCGGGTGTTATACCATCGACGATTCGTCGGAATTATACAAGGGACTTGGAACGAACTACAAGGAGTATAACCAAAGTGCCTGGTTTGTGTTTAAGTCGAACACGGATCACGACCATACGCAGCTTAGGTTTAGCCATAAGGCGAATTGTGCAACCACTGATACCATGGCGTATCGCCTCTATAAGGGAGATGCCCGTGGAAGTGGGGGGCTACAGCTGCTTGACTCCAACTACTACGATTGGAGATCTGCCAATACCTGCTATTGGAACTGTAGCGAGGTAGTGGTTGACTATGAATGCCTGTTTGATTCCGGAGAGGTGTATTCTGTTCAATTGCTCTATCATAAAGATCTGGATAAAACAATGCGATTCCGGATCACAGATCAGACCTCTCAGTATGCAGGCTACCCGAAACCAGAGACCAGCCTTACAAGGGATCTTGGGTCTTTGCCAGATGGTACCAATCAGTACCTATATGGGTTCTCGTGTGAGTCTAAGTTTTCGAATAGCAGCTGTGGAAATAGTAATAACCAGCCCGTTTCGATGGGTAGTTGGAACTACAATATGAACGAGTGGATGACCTTTGAGTTGGCTTCTTACTCAAATTTATCCGTTTATGTGTACAACGGTAGCAATAACAACTATAAGAATTACCAGAGGCTGGCGTTCAGACTCTATCAGGATACGGTTACGGCAAGTTGCTCCGACATTGATACATCCAACATCATATTATCCGGATATGGAACTACAACTTATGAGGCCAGGTGTTTGCCTCCAGGGAAATATGTCATTCAGCTGCTGGGTGTAGATTCTATCTGGAATTATTCCAACCAAAGGTGTAATCCAAATTTGCATCTTGGTGGAGACTACCGACTCCGACTGATTCGAACGGCAATGCCAGACTACAACCGGTTTGCTCTAAAGAACGTAGGAGAAGCAGACTCTATTAACAGGTTGAACGACCTGCCAAACTTCACCCGAATAACAGGAGGTCTGGATACAGTAGCCTGTTACGACGGTGTTTTACCTGTTAGTAGTTGTGATACCAACCGCGACTATCGAAAGGTGATGTACCGCACCCTAACCATTGGTGATGCCGACGGCGACGGGAACGCGGATAGTGGTATGTTGTATATCAGTAACATGCAAGTGGCTTATCGTGGCTGGCCGTATTATGATTATAATAGTTGGCACCAACTTTACAAGGGAGATGCTCTTGCCTTGAGAGCCAGTCAGTCAGTTTCGTCTTTTCCCGATACATTAAAAGGTCTGGTGCCCGTTAATGAATGCATTCCACAGAACCAGGCCAATCAAAACTTCTGTCTGGAACCTGGCACATATACACTTGTTTCTCGTTTTGACAATGATGCCGTCTCACGAACGGAGCAACCAAACTTTACGTTTACCACGGCGAGAACCAAGTTTGATGCTTACTCTAAGGCCGAGTTTGTCGACAGTATAATGGGCTATGGCAACCACTATGGCGATTACGATACCTTTACGTGTAAAACAAATCCCGATACAATCGATGGTGTAAACTGTGGTATACGGAATACCTATCATGTGTTTTATCTTGATTCAAGCGCGGTAGTTACCGTAGGAGTCAACTATTATTATGCCTATTACTATTTGGGTGATAAAATTTCCCTGTTTTCAGGGGATATCCGAAATGGAAAATCGGGTCTAAAACTGTATAAAGACGGACTCAACTGGGGGAGGGTGAATCGAGGCCAACGCACCAGTGATTGTAAACCATTGAAGGCAGGTTGGTATACCGTTGTGGTGGGCAACGATTGGGATATTGGCTATGACAGTACAATGCGTATGCGGAATGGCTATCAACACCGACTCTATTATTATCCGCATCGAATAGAAATCAATGCGCGGGCACCAAACGTAGTAGCCCCCAAATATTATCGGCCTTCAAAAGCCGCCTATCTCGACAGCCTGATTAACAACAACAAACCGTTAAGCTATGATACCAATTACAGCACGTTAGCAGGAAATCATTTAAATCTTAAGCGGTATTCATTACCCACTGAAATTTTGGAATGTGAGTTGGATACACCCATGAACCACTTTCCTAAAAGTCAATTGTGTGATACGGCAACAACCGACCTCGTTTACTATACCTTTAATCTGGCGAAAGACGCCTATGTGAAGGTTTGGAGCGCGGTAAGTGGAGGGAGTTGGGACGTGAAATTGTTCAACTTTGATGTGCGCAAGGATTCGGCCAGGCTGGCAACTGCCAAAGCTATCCAGGAATGTAACTACAATGCGAACTACATCGACCTGTGTAATCTCCAAGCCGGAGCGTATTCCCTTGTGTACATGTGTAAACGCGCTGCGGGCACTCGGGCAACCGTTACACCCACTATGTACATCGACAGTGTTTCGATTTCGCGGTTCGATCACGCAAACCACGCCTATGATTTTGGTAAAATACCGGGAGATGGTAAGTTTTACGACGGTAAAATAGGAGATGTTCACCCGTTGGATACCAACTTACCCGCGAGTCACGACATCATTACATGTAAAACCGGTGCACAGATTACCGACCCGTTTGAGTCAAGCTGCTACAACACCGTAATGCCGCTCATTTATAGCGGAGACACCAATGTCGTTTTATACCCTTACGATTCCTCATACCAAACCTATTCTTCAGGTACCACATACAACCCGTATCGATACAACCCTAAGCGGAACCTGTGGTATAGCTTTGTGGTAGAAGGACGTGGTAACGTTACGGTGGAATTGAAAGGCCTAAATTCAAGTCTGCTAGCCGCACCGCAAAACGCTATTCGATTTGCCGTTTATGAATCTGATGAAGATGGAAGTCTGTCATTGGCGTCCCTCAGGTCAAGTGGCAAGATTGACTCCACGGTTGCCGACGGCTTGAAGTACATTGTGCGCGACCAGACCTGGTACTGTTATTATACTTCTGATCGGATTGCCGATTTTGCGATTGAGGCATGTGAGAAAATCAAACCTCGCAGGTACTATGTACTGGTTGAGA
Organism: Bacteroidia bacterium; assembly: GCA_017640445.1. Lineage (GTDB taxonomy): Bacteria > Bacteroidota > Bacteroidia > NS11-12g > UBA9320 > UBA987. Next base: position 13,516 of record JAEPQQ010000092.1, read on the forward strand.
CTACAAACTATTACAACAGTACTTCTAAACCCAACGTCAACCAGAACATTTGGTTACAGGTTAAATACGATAGTGTCACTATACCTGATACCAAGTTTGATTACTACTCCACAGCCAATAAGATCAATGGACTGAACGATGCCAACCTGTTGCGAAATCCAGGTTTTAACGCTACCACTGAATGGACCAGTACTGTGGGTAGCTGGCGGTTTAATTACTATCCAACCCTATCGAGAGAAGGCGGAGTTTTGTGGCCATATTATCAACCCTATCATAGAAGCGATACGGCAAGCTTGTATCAGGAAGTGGATGTGACGGGTTTTGCCAAACAGATTGCAGCCGGTACTGCTAAGAGCAGATTCTCTGGTTACATTCGATCAAAAACGGAAACGGTGCGCGACCAGGGCAGGGTGGTTAAAGAGTACCTCAACAGCTCGGGCAATGTAATTTCATCCTGGAGAAGTTCCTGGTATTCGTCGGATTCCAGTTGGGACCACGTTACCGATGTTCGAACCATTCCGTCTGGAACAGAAAAAATAAGGATCCGGGTGGAGGCTCTGTACAGGTCGGCCGACTATTACATTGATGCATATTTCGACCAGTTTGACCTGAGGGTGGATGTGGCGAACCGGGCCGATACAACAAAACTGAGAAGCTACACCCTCTATCAGGGCGATGAAACGTATCTGGCGGGAGCGACTCTTGACTCAACGGACTTGCTGCATAATTACACAACCACGAGTTGCACGGACAGCGCGACAGGCGGGACGGTATGGTATAAATTCGATATTGACTCGTCGGGATACATGCATTGTAATTTCAAGTACACCGACTTGTCGGGTACACCGCCCAAGCCAACCTCCAATCATTATTACGATCGGGATCGGCTCCGAATTTATCGTTCGGTAAAGAAGGGAGACTCTACAACAGGTCTGGAATATGTTAATCCAAGTTTCGACAACACCAGGTTCTATAGTTCTCTGTTAGGAGGATATCACCAATTCATGTGTGTTCAACCCGGCACCTATTACATGCAAATAAACCGTTGTGGTTGGAAGTGTGATCGAACCGTCATCCCACAAATGGTGTTTGACTTCTATCCGGTACAACCAACAAAATACGACTACTATTCCACTGCCAACCTGGTAAACGATGTAGGTACGCCTAACACCGTGTTTACCTCCAAAACGGTTTATCGGGGTGATTCGACCTATTTTCTGGGGGCAACCTTAGATTCAACGGATTACAACCGAACCTATTACTATGGCTACTGTTCAGATCCTGCGTACGCCCGAACCGTGTGGTACAAACTCAATGTAGACTCTACCGGTTACATGTATTACAACTACGACTACGATGGTAATTCAAGCGGATACGGGCACGATGAATCATACATACGAGTATATCGATCTACCATAGATGGTGACTCCCTAAATGGTTTAACAAGGGTTCCACGAATAGCGCGGGTGTATGGTTATCAAGGGTTTGGCTCACAATATAGCAACTATATATGTGTTCAACCGGGTACCTACTATGTTCAGATAAACAGCTGTAATCAGTATCAGTGTGTTGAATACGTAACGCCCAAATTTGTGTTTGATTTCCATTCAGGCGACTTCTGTGAAACGGCAATTCCATTGAGGTTGGATACGTTGGAAAAGGCCACGGGGAGGCTTTTGGTTAACTGTCACACCATTGGTACAGATTTCGGAGAAGATGGCAGTGATATGGGATGTCTTTACGGACCTTCGGGATACAAATCCAGCTGGTTTGTTGTTGATTACACCGATACAACCAAGGTTGATCTTGA
>JAEPQQ010000093.1 GCA_017640445.1 Bacteroidia bacterium
GCTAAAATTTCAAATAATTCTGTTCCTGGTGGAATGTTGCTTAAGGTAACTGCTCAGTCTGACGCTGGTAATGGCGATGGAAAAATGGGTACGTCTGCTGGTCAGATCACTCTAACCTCTTCCGACCAAACGGTTGTAAACGGAATCGGAAGCTGCTATACAGGTGACGGTGCTAACAACGGTCACAACTTAACCTACTCTCTTGAGCTTGACCCAACTGCTGGCAGTTATGCGGATATCGACTTCGATGAAGACGTAACACTTACCATCACCTACACAATCTCGAACAACTAATTCAAATACACGTTATAAATACATTATTGTAAAATGAAAGGCTGCCCAAAGGGTGGCCTTTTGTTGTTTAGACACTCAAGCAAAACACCTTTTACTGCACGAACCGACTCTACACTCAAGCACAACTAAGTTAACTGATTATCAACTCTTTAACTACTTTCCGTTTATAAACGCTTAGGCGTCCGATTTCCACATTTATTCCACATTTTCCTTGCAAAATCCGCCTTGGTATTTTATACTTGTACTGCTGAAAATCTGAAAAACTTCAGATGGAAAGTGAACTACTTAATTACTATTATTTATGAAAAGAAAATTATTTGCTCTTGCAGCTCTAGGAGTTGTATTTGCTTTCAACGCTAACGCACAAGACGACGCTGATGACAATCACACTGTCGCAATCTCAATCCCAGAAGTAGCTATCCTTGACCTTGAAGGTTCAACTAGTGTTTCTCTTGCAGTTGAAGCTCCAACTGAAGCGGGTGAGGCCGTTGACTTCTCTAATGCTAAAGACAGTTCTGTTTGGATCAACTACTCTTCTATTGTTGGTGCTTCTGAAACTTCTCGAACTGTAGCTGCTAAAATTTCAAACAATTCTGTTCCTGGTGGAATGTTGCTAAAGGTAACTGCTCAGTCTGACGCTGGTAATGGCGACGGTACGATGGGTTCTTCTGCTGGTCAGGTAACACTAACTTCTTCTGATCAAACTGTTGTAAGCGGTATTGGAAGCTGTTATACTGGTGACGGTGCTAACAACGGTCACAACTTAACTTACTCTCTTGAGCTTGACCCAACTGCTGGTAGCTATGCTAACATCGACTTCGATGACGACGTAACACTTACCATCACATACACAATCTCGAACAACTAAGAATTACATTTAACTGCTGTACGCACAAGATTACAGTAGTTCAATACAAGATCGGGGCGGCTCCATGCTGCCCTGTTCTTTTTTACAGACACTTTAAACCAACGTAGCAGAAGTAAACCAGCAAAAAACATTTACTTTTTGTTGCTTCGCTACATAGAATATCAACGCGTAACACCTTATGAAACGAATACTTTCAATACTACTTGTTTTTTCTATGGCTGCCACAACCAAAGCCAGTTTGGTTATTGTCAATGGCCTTTCACATGAACACATTGTTCAGGTTGGCAACCGATCTCAAGGATCAATTGTTATTAAAAACACTGCCGAAACACCTAAACGGGCAAAAATCTACAAGTCGGACGTTGAACACAACTGCGACGGTCAGACCCAATTTAACGAGAACACAGAACGCGATCGATGCAATTCAGATTGGACCCTCTTGTCGGACAACGAAATTGTGATCTCCGGAGGTCAAAGCTATACACTTACCTACGAAATTGAACCTAAAACCGACGTTGAACAGAATGGCAGCTACTGGGGAGTAATCATGGTGGAAGAAATTAAAGACCTCGACACACTAACACCTCAACGTGGTGTAACCGTTACTTCTCTAATTCGATATGCCATCCAAATCGTTACACACTTTGAAAACGAAAATGTTAAGAACCTTGAAATCATTGGTGTTGACATTGACACAACGAAAGAGGTCAATCTCCTGGCAGTGAGCATAAACAACACGGGAAACTACATGCTAAAGCCTATTATGATTCTTGAGCTATACAATGAATCAGGTGAGCAGGTTTATAGAAATGAAATCCCCTACCAAAAGGTCTATCCGGGCTTTTGCAAGTTGTTTGAACTTCCGGTAGAAGAAGTACCAAAGGGCACTTATAATGGTATTCTCGTTGCTGACTGTGGCGACGAAAACATCTATGGTCTGAACCTGGAACTAGAAGTTCCTCAACCCAAAACCAAACCTTAGGTGCATGCTAAAGGAGCTCTTTACGAGGGCTTTTATTGCGGCAATTTTCCTCATCCCCTTCTCCGCAAATGGACAGATTGAGATTAAACTATCCAACCTGCCAGAAGGAGAACTACAGCCTGGTTCCACCCACACCATTGTCTTAAATCTTCAAAACAGCTCTTCAGACACACTTACTCTAAAGCTCAAAAAGAAGCTTGACCGACCATTGCGTGCATTGATCTTTGCACCAAAAATAGTGGTATATCCGAATAAGCCGAAAAACGTTCTTATTCCCATTTCCATACCACGCACAACAGGATCCGGAGAATACAACATGTCCTTCACCTTACTGGACAATGGGAAATCAGTTGGTTCTCAAAAAACCAAGTTCAGCATCGCCAAGATCACCGACATCAAAGTTGACCTTATCAGCCGACCGACGTACGCCCGATCGATCGACACCATCAACGCACGATTCATGATCATAAACGATGGTAACGCCAGGGAACAATTAACCATGCGAAGTGAAAATGGCCTGATCCGTGGACCAAACATCATTTCCATACCACCAGACTCTACCATATTTGTTGATCTACGCATCACCAACGATCCCAAAACGTACGAGGTGGAAGACCAGCTCATTGATCTCTTTTGCCAGATATCGGGATTACAGCAATCGGTTGGTGATCAGGAAATCATAAAGGTATACCCGGCCCGAACCTTAAAGATTGACCCTTTTTTCAGGTTTCCGGTTACCACAAATTTCAACTACATAACGCAAAACATCAATGGTGAATACGTAAACAGTCTGTTTCAATTTCAGATAACGGGCAAGGGCCCACTCGACGTAGACAAAAAACACCATGTCAACTTCTCGTACAGAGGTCCTGGGGCCGTTCGAATTACCCGACTTGGCAACTTCTCCCAAAAGTTTGTTGGGTACACCGGCCCTAAACTCGATGTGTTCATTGGGGAAAAGACATTTGGATTATCTGAGCTTACCGAGAATTTTCGTTTTGGAACCGGTCTCGATATCGGAGCACGCCCAACCGACAAACTTGCGGTTCGCGCCTATTATAACCGACCTATCTTCCAACCCGAAATTCGGGAACAGGTTGGTAGTTCGGTAAGCTACTCACTCAAAAAGAAGTATACGTACCAGGTCAACACCCTCAACAACATGCTTCGTGAAGGACAAACAATCAACCTCACCTCTCTGGGCGTTAATTTCACCAACTACGACGACTGGCGTTTCAACGCCGAAGTTTCCCGAAGTTTTAGCAACCTCGACGACGGTATGGCGTTTCGATACAACACCAATTGGTCAGCTGGAAAGTTCAAGTTCTCCAGCAATGGTCTGTACGCCGATAAAAAGTTCCAGGGATACTACAACAACTCCTTGTTTGTTGGCCTCAATGCAGGTTACAACCTTAAACGTATCGGTTTCCAGGTGAATGGCAACTACAACAACGCCCGTCCTAATCTGGATACTGTATTTAGCATTGCCCCTATCACTTTCTTTACCAGTGCGGGTATCATTGCAAAACCAACCCGATCGTTAAACATTCAATTTCATGGACTTTACCGTGAAAAAACCAACCGTCTGGCAAGTCAGAACTTCGACTATTCAGAAGAGCGACTACGACTGACGTTTAATTACAAGCGGGGGCAGTTTGCCACACGTCTGCTTACCGAAGCGGGGAACACTTACAACAATGTATCAACTGCCATTGCCCGATCATTTGGATACGATGCTCAGCTTCAAATGAGCTATCGTCCTCGTGAGAGTTTTGGAATGAGTCTGTTTTCTCAGTTCTTAAGCAATACCCGTTTTACGAATGAACTAACTCAATACCTCCTGTATGGAGTAGACGCCTATTACAAATACCGTAAACGTCTAAGTGCATCGGTAGAATTTCAAAACAATTACTTGATTGAAGACCTGTACAACGACCGAAACCTATTCAATTTCCGCTTTGGGTATCAAATTACTCCGGGTCAAAAGATCAGTCTCGCGGCCAACTATGGTATCCTACATCAAACCCCTATCCGACGCGAGTGGTTCCTCTCAGCTAACTACCTGATGAAACTTGGCATACCCATGATTCGCTTAACCGAGCTGGGAAGCCTTAAGGGACAATTGATTAACGCAGGCGTTGAGTCGGTAGACAATGTGGTATTGATGATGGATGGCCAACTGGTCACAACCGATGCAGAAGGTTTCTTCCGATTCAACAACGTTCGACCCGGCCCGCATCATTTATTCATAGATCGAGCCACAATAGGCGTTCGCGACCTACCCGACACCACGTTACCCATTGAAGTAACCATTGTAGCGGAGGAAACGGTAAACATTGGGATTCGAATGACCAAAAGTGCCAAGGTGACTGGTAAAATCGACCTTGATAAATCCGTAAGAACGGTACAATCTTCGAAACAAGAAGTACAATTCCCTTCCATCATTGTTGAAGCCTCATATGGCGACGAGAGTTTGCTTACAAGAGCCGATGGTGAGGGAAACTTTGTGTTTGGAAGCCTGCGACCCGGAACCTGGAAATTCCGGATGGTTCCTACCTATTGGAAGGATGACTTTGTGGTAAAAAAACCGTACATTATGGTTGATCTTGAGGCTGCAGAAGAAAAACACATAAACATGGTGATTGCACCCAAAGTGCGACAGATACGATTCCTGAATACAAAGAAAATTAAGGTTGGAGGTAAATAATGAAACGACGTTATACAATTCTTATAACCATGCTACTGACAAGCCTTACCCAGGCGTTTGGCCAGTCGTACTGGAGTTACGACGACCATGGTATTTCGCTAAAGATGCCAGAGGTGTCACTGGTAACTGTAATGCCCACCAACTATACCGTAAATCTGAGCATGGGTTTACCCATTGCTGCTGGGGCAAAACCAGGGATTGATGATGATGCTATGGACGACAACACATGGCTCAATTATAGTTGTTCTGTAAGTCAACACGGTGGAAATCGGAAAGTGTATGCCCAAATCACGTCGGGTGTGGTGCCGGAGGGTGTTGAACTTGAGTTACAGGTTAAGAACCTCAATAAACCCGGAAGAGGAAAATGGGGAAGGCGATATCGGTCCAAGACCATCTTAACCAACCAGCCCCAGGTGGTTGTCTATCGTATAGGTGGTGGGTGCACCCGAAGAGGAAAGAGCTATGGCCACCAACTGATCTACCGACTGAAACTGAAGGACATAGACGATCTGGCTATCAAAGAACCAAAGACCTATTTAACCATAACCTATACGATAAGCGATTGATATGACACGATTGATTCTTCTATTTGGTTTTTTCTCAGTCTTCTCCATCGCATTTGGTCAACAGGTTACGATTAAAGGCGAAGTAGAATTCTCGTTTCAGTATGCCAACATCAAGGCGGGAGAAGATTATTCTCTGGAAACAGAAAGCAAGCAAGACGGTGTTTCTATGTCCATACGAAAACTCAAGCGAAACTCATATTGGGCCGTAACCGTTTACAAAAGCGACATTAACTGGAACAACAAGGTTAAAATATATGTGCGACGAACAAACGGTGGTAGCGGCAATGGATACACATGGGGTTGCACCAATTACACCCGGGTCAGAAACATGCCTCAATCCATTATGTGGGGCGCGGGCGGTCTAAACAACATTTATCTGCAATACAGGTTATCGGGCATTTCCATGGACCTCCCTGCCAACACGTATTATACTGATATTGTGTACACGTTGTATGAGCAATAAACATGAAGCCCTTCGTTCAGTTTCTAATTTCTCTCTTACTAATGACGCTAATTGCTCCAATCGCAATTACGGGTCTTCCATTGCCTCTTACTCTACAGACCATGGTTATCGGAGTGGTTTCACTGTGGGCCGGGTGGCAGGGCTTTGGCGCAATTTTGACCTACCTGGCTCTTGGGCTTGCCGGTCTTCCTGTTTGGAGTGGTTACCGAGCCGATGCTGACATACTTATGTCGTCATCTTCCGGCTTTGTCATTGGCTTCCTGGTTATGAGCCTTTCGCTTGTGTTTCTGGCTAGCAGATCAAAGACACCAAAGACTGGAAAGGCGTTCATTTTTCTTCTTATAGCACATCTGATTCTGCTTGGATTTGCCTGGTTGTACAACAGCTTGCTGCAACATTCCTACCCTGGCTTCGATTATGTTCTGAAATACTTAATACCTTCTGCCCTCGTTAAAAGCATAGTGGCTGCGATGGTGTTAACAGGCTTTCACAAAGCATCATCCGTTAAAACATAGCTCATATGTCGAGACTCTTGTGCATGATCGTTTTATCAGGGCTTTGCATTGCATGCAACAGACCACTGAAGGCAATCCAGTCGGTAAAGAAGAAAGAACCCCAGATTACACTGAATGAGGACATTGAACCAAAGAGGATTACTCTGTACACTTCCAACCTGAGCGAAGATATGAACATGCTGGCAACTCAAAACGACGAAATCGTGGTCCTGCTATACTATCATCCTCACGGCAACATGGATACGGTCCAGCTCGTATCTAGTGAGTATCATGTTTTCACAAACATCGACACGTTACACACCTATTCCTGGACACCCGCGGAAGAAGAAGACGATGACTATTACACACTGGTAATGATTGAAGAAGACAATGAAACGCCCATTCCAATTCTTGATTCTGCCATTCGCTCAAACTGGCTTCGGCTTAAAACTGATTTTCAGGCAGACAACTACTCTGGCATACGACAATACCTCGGAGATGAAGACATCCTAGGGGTTACCTCTTTTACATGGACAACGCTCCCTACCTTCGAAAATCGTAGAAGTGCACGTTTTTCCATTAAAGGAGTTCACAAAATGGACAAGTACAGGTACGATGTGATCATCACGCGATGAGCTTTGGTCGTCTATAGCCGTTCATATACTCCCGCAATACCCTGACCACCACCAATACAGGCGGTTACAATGCCGTATCTCTGATCTCGTCGCTTCATTTCGTTCAGCAACTGAATACTGAGTTTAGCCCCGGTGCATCCCAGTGGGTGACCCAGTGCTATTGCCCCGCCATTAACATTTACCAATTGTGGATCCAAACCCAGCTCACGGATTACTGCCAAACTTTGCGATGCAAATGCCTCGTTCAACTCAATCTGCTCGATGTCGCTCAACTTCAGGCCAGCCCGATCCAGGGCCTTAGGAACAGCTTCTACAGGACCAATTCCCATATACCGTGGGTTTACTCCTGCACTAGCTACTGACACCAGACGCCCCATGGGCTCCAATCCCTGCGCCTTCATCATTTTTTCGCTCATCACCAACACAAACGCGGCTCCGTCAGAGGTTTGTGAAGAGTTACCTGCTGTAACACTTCCACCTTGTTTGAAAGCGGGCTTTAACTTAGCCAGCACTTCCAGACTGGTATCGCTCCTTGGACCTTCATCTGTATCCACAACAAACTCGCGTGTTTTTCTTTTTCGTTTTTCAGCGTCGTAGTACACTTCTTCAACCGTATACGGCACTATCTCGTCAACAAATCGCCCTTGCTTAATCGCTTCAATGGCTTTTCTGTGTGACTCAAGGGCGAATGCATCCTGATCCTGACGGCTCACATCAAATTTCAGGGCCACCTCTTCTGCCGTCAACCCCATGCCAAGAAAATAGTCGGGATGTTCTTTCGCTATCTCGTAATTTGGTACGGTTTTAAAGCCTACTGTAGGAACCAGGCTCATACTTTCCGTACCGCCTGCAATGATACAGTCAGCCAGTCCAGCCTGGATTTTCGCTACGGCCATACTAATGGTTTCCAGTCCACTTCCACAATAGCGGTTTACGGTTGCCCCACCAACGTTCAAAGGAAGCTTGGATTTCACACCGACCCAACGTGCCATTTGCAAACCTTGTTCAGCTTCCGGCACTGCGTTACCAACCAACAGATCCTCAACCGTATTGGGGTCGAATCCCTGTGTGTGTTCGATAAGATAGTCGATAACTGCTGCTCCAAAGTCAACCGGAGAAGTAAATCGAAACCCTCCCTTCTTTGCCTTACCAACGGCGGTTCGGTACCCGTTTATGATATATGCATTCGTCATATTAATTTCTTCAATAAAACTGTTAAAACTTCAACCACATCACACTAGTTACGTAGTGGTTTCCCTGTTTTCAAAATGTGTTGTATTCGCTCCAACGTCTTGCGTTCTCCGAGCAGTGACAAAAACGCTTCGCGTTCTAAGTCCAGCAGATACTGTTCCGACACCCGAGTAGGTTGCGACAAGTCGCCGCCTGCCATAACAAAGGCAAGCTTTCGCGCAATCTTCTGATCGTGCTCCGTGGCAAAATTGCTGACGCCAAATGCCTCAATACCGGCATACAATGTTCCTAAAGCTGTTCTACCAAGCACCAGGATATCGTCGCGTTTAACCGGCATAACGTAGCCTTCCTGATCCAACTCCAACACCTTTTCCTTGGCACTTGATATCAGTCGTTTTTTGTTCAACACAACCTCGTCCTTGTCTTCGTGTAAAACCCCAATTTCGAAGGCCTCAAAACCAGACGTTGCCACTTTTGCCGTAGCAATAGTTGTAAATCTTTCTTGTAGCGATGGAAGTTGGGGGTCGCCCTCATAAAATCCATCACTTGTTCGAACCACAAATTCCTTGGTTCCACCACCACCTGGAATCAGGCCTGCACCAAACTCAACTAAACCAATGTAGGTCTCCGCGGCCGCCACGGTTGAATCTGCATGTAAACTCATTTCACATCCTCCTCCCAGCGTCATTCCATGGGGCGCCATTACTACCGGAACGGAAGAGTATCGGAGACGCATTACCGTTTTTTGGAAGTAGTTGATGGCAATGTTTAATTCGTCGTATTCTTGCTCAATGGCCAACATCAGCATCATAGCGAGGTTTGCGCCAGCCGAAAAGTTAGCCGCATCGTTCCCAATCACAACACCCTTCCAGCCGTCTTGTTCCGCAACATCAATTGCCTTGTTAATTCCCAAAAGGATCTCTGATCCGATGGCATTCATCTTGGTATGAAACTCCAGACACAGTACGCCATCGCCAATATCGTGCAAACTAGCGCCTTTGTTACCCCAAACCAGTTTGTTAGACCGGTAGTTATCAAGCACAATGTTTTCTTCAGAACCGGGCAATACCTCGTATGATTTAGTTGTGATGTTGTAATAGTATCGAGCTCCGTTCTCTGTTTTATAGAACTGTTCCACTCCGTTCTCAACCATTTCAACCACCCAATCGGCTGGCTTTTCGCCTTTTGCCTCCATGGTTTCAAGGATGCGGGAAACGCCCAACACGTCCCAAGCCTCAAACGGACCAAGTTCCCATCCAAAACCAGCCTTCATTGCCTCATCGATCTGATACAATTGACCGGCAATTTCAGGTATTCGATTGCTTGCATAAGCAAACACCTTCAGGTTTAGTGCCTGTATAAATCGTGCTGCCTTGTCGCTGCCTTTCGCTAATATTTTGAGGCGTTTCTTTAACACATCAGACTGTCGTGCCGTGCCAATGGATTCAAATCTTGGCTTCGTTTTAGGCTTATATTCAAATGTTTGAAGGTCAAGTGCTTCAATTACTCGTTTTCCAGAAGCGTCTCTGCTTTTCTTGTAAAATCCTTGCCTGGTTTTATCACCTAACCATTTGTTCTCAACCATTTTATCCAGGAAATCCGGAATGGTGAACAACTCCCTGGCTTCGTCGTTTGGACAATTCTGAGCAACTCCGTTGGCTACTTTTACCAGGGTATCTATCCCAACAAGATCACAGGTACGAAAGGTTGCTGACTTAGGTCGGCCCGAAACCGGACCCGTAACGGCATCTACTTCTTCAATGGTCATATCCATCTCAGCCATCAGGTGAAAGATGGCCATAATGCTAAAAACTCCAATCCGGTTTGCGATAAAAGCCGGCGTATCTTTACATAGAACCGTTTGTTTGCCTAAGAACAGGTCGCCGTAGTGCATTAGAAAATTAACAACTTCCGGATGTGTCTTTTCGGTAGGTATAATCTCCAGCAAAGGAAGGTAACGAGGAGGGTTAAAGAAGTGGGTACCACAGAAATGCGCTTGAAAATCGTCTGACCTTCCGTTTAGCATCATGGTAATGGGAATACCCGAGGTGTTGGAAGTAACAAGAGTCCCAGGTTTCCTGTGTAATTCGGCTTTCTCGAATACCTCATTCTTAATTCCCAGGTTTTCCACTACCGCCTCAATTATCCAGTCTACTTTTGACAGCCACGACATGTTATCTTCCATGTTGCCAACGGTGATGCGTCGGGCAACATCCTTCGTATACACGGGCGATGGGTTAGACTTTAAGGCCGCTTTGAGGGCGGTGTTTCCAACCCGGTTGCGCGCCTGTATTTTTTCCTTTTCCCCTTCTTTCAGGTCGAATGGGAGAATATCCAGTAGAAATACCTTTAGACCAATGTTTGCGTAGTGGCAGGCCAACTGGCTTCCCATAACTCCGGACCCAAGGATGGCTACCGAGCGTATTTTTCTTTTATCAGCTTCGATCACGTGCATGGTGTTCTATTAAAATGGATATTTATTGGATTCTATGATTTGATCTGCAATTGCCTGTCGGGCCGCAATGGTATTCATTGGATCAAACTTTGTAAATCGTCGAATACCAATCAACATCATGCGCAATTCATCTCCTTCTGCAAAGCCTGCAACGGCATGTTTACCCGCCATGTGAATTCTCTCCAGGGCATCTGACAAATACGTTTGCGCCATCAGAATTTGAAGCTTAGAAGCCTCTTCCCCTTTGAGACCAACCATCTTCTCCGTTCGCAAAATTGCACTCTCAGCGGTAAAAACGTCTATGGCCATATCCGCCAGGTTCATCAATATCTCCTGCTGGTTCTCAAGCTCCATCATAAACTTTTGAGCAGCTGCTCCTGCGGCCAGCAAAATGGCTTTCTTGGCATTACCAATGGCCTTCTTTTCGGCAAAAAACAGATCAGCATCGTCATCCTCTCCAAAATCGGGTATTGCCATAAGCTCCTCCTGAATTTTCATTGCCGGCGTCATCAAATCAAGCTCACCTTTCATTGCTTTCTTCATCATCTGACCAACGGCCAGCATTCGGTTGATCTCATTGGTCCCTTCAAAAATCCGGTTGATCCTTGAATCGCGGTACATGCGTGCCACCGGATATTCCTCGGAGTAACCCGTACCACCAAAAATCTGAACCGCCTCGTCCACCACGTAATCGAGCGACTCTGACCCAAGTACTTTTAGAATGGCGCATTCGATGTTGTATTCTTCAGCCGCCTTTAGCTTGGCCTCTGCTTTAGTAGCCCCTGCTGCTTTTAGCTCTTCAATTTTATCCGAAATAAGATCAGCAATCCGATAGGTGGCTGAATCGGTGGCATATGTACGGATAGCCATCTCCGCGAGTTTATGTTTGATCGCTCCAAAGTTGGAAATGGGTTGACCAAATTGATGACGTTCGTTGGCATACTGAACGGCAATTTCAATGGCTTTTTTACACCCACCCATAACCATTGCGCCTAACTTAAACCTACCGATATTTAATACGTTAAATGCAATTCGGTGTCCTTTACCAATTTCACCCAGAAGATTGTCCTTTGGTATCCGAACATTTTCGAAGAACACCTGTCGGGTGCTCGAACCTTTGATCCCAAGCTTAACTTCTTCGTCTCCAAGTGTCAACCCGGGAGTGCCACGTTCCACCACAAATCCGGTAAACTTATCTCCGTCTACTTGCGCAAATACGATGTATAAATCGGCAAAACCTGCATTGGTGATCCACATCTTTTGTCCGTTCAACACCCACTCATCACCATCCAGAACCGCCTTGGTTTTAGCGGCCAGGGCATCCGATCCGGAATTCGGTTCGGTAAGGCAATAGCTAGCCTTTAATTCGCCAGTGGACAAACCGGGTAAGTACTTTTCCTTTTGCTCTTCTGTGCCAAAATAAAGGATGGGCAAGGTTCCAATACCGGTATGTGCAGCCACAGCAACGCCAAATGACAAGGATTTTCCAAGCTCCTCACTGAGAACCGTTTCGGTGTTAAAGTTAACGCCCATTCCGCCATATTCTTCTGGCAATCCTGCTCCGAGTATCCCAAGCTGACCAATCTCGTTCAAAAGATCAGGTATCATATCCGGATTCTCCAACTGCTTATCGATTTTGGCCACATTTGGCCATATTTTACTTTCAATAAAATCGAGTGTCATACTCCGAAACATCACCTGTTCCTCGTTTAACTCTTCGGGAATGAATACATCGTTTGCCTCCTGATTCTTAATTATAAATTCTCCACCTTTCATTGCGTTGTTGTTTTAAGTTCTGTTTTGGGTTAGTCGAAGCCATTTTGGTAAGATTAGTGCCAGTTTTAACTAAAAAACCGACATCCTTCCTCAAAAAAACGGCTTTCTCCTCTTTAAAAAAAGAAATTTTGTTAAAATTGTCGTACACAACTATGTCTTGTGCGACATAATTACAAAAAGAAGACAAAACAACACCATTTTGAGTAAAAAAGACACCTCTGAACGTTCAACATCGTTCCCGTTACTTCCGGAGCAAATCTGCTTTCCGATGTATGCAAGTTCACGCATGATTACCCGGCTTTACCAGCCCATACTGGATGAGTTTGATCTTACCTATCCTCAATACCTTGTATTGCTCGTTTTGTGGCAGGAAGAAAAACTCAGTGTAACCGAGCTTGGAAGCAGGTTATACCTAAAGACCAATACGCTTACGCCGTTGATCAAAAAAATGAAAGAAAAAGACTTGCTTACAAAGCAACGTAGCCGTGAAGACGAGCGCACGGTGTATATCGAACTCACACAGAAGGGCAAGTCACTTCAGGAACCCGCACACAAAGTCCCCTCGGCTCTTATATCTGCTCTAAACATGAGCGACGAAGACCTTGAACAAATTCGCGCCATTATGTGGCGGTTCCTCAATAGTTTCGAGGGAAAAGAATCGTAAGATTTACTTTTTGATGTGTCTTTCAGCGTGATAGCTTGACCGTACCAATGGACCACTTTCCACAAACTCATACCCCATCGCATCTGCCCAATCCTTGTATTTGGCAAATTCCTCTGGAGTTACATACCGATCTACTTTCAGGTGACGCGGTGTAGGCTGCAAATACTGCCCCATTGTGATGATATCAACACCAGCTGCTCTCAAGTCAGACAATGTTTCTCTTATTTCATCATCGGTTTCTCCCATACCAAGCATTAGGCCACTCTTCGTCTTCATGCCCTTGTCGCGCAAATACTTAAGTACTTCCATACTGCGATCGTACTTGGCTTGAATTCGGACTTCGCGTGTAAGCCTTCTCACCGTTTCAATGTTGTGTGAAACGATCTCCGGGTGCACAGCGATGATGTTATCAAGTTGATCTGTATTACCCTGGAAGTCGGGTATCAATGTCTCCAGCGAAGTATCCGGGTTCCACTTTCGAATTTCCAAAACGGTTTTTGCCCAGTGCTCTGAACCACCATCTGGTAAATCGTCTCGGTCAACGCTTGTTACTACTGCATGCTTGATGCCCATTATATTAATGGATTGAGCAACTTTAAACGGCTCCATCGCGTCCAACGCTTCCCCTTTTCCAGTGGCAACGTTACAGAACTGACAAGAACGGGTACACGTGTTTCCTCCAATCATAAAGGTAGCCGTACCCACACCCCAGCATTCTCCAATATTGGGGCACTTACCGCTTTCGCAAATCGTATGCAGGCCATGTTTCTGAACCAGGCCTTTCATTTCGGCGTATTTTCCACCACCGGCAATATCCACTTTCAACCAATCCGGTTTTACACGTTTGTTCTGAACAATTTTAACCGGCGGCTTATTCTCAATCTTATTTGCCATCTACTACAAAGGTAATGTTAGTTTTTTCCTTCAATACTTCATCACATAACAATTTTATCGCTTATCCGTTTTCTTGAAGGAGCATATAATGCCCATCATTAATCTTTAACTTTGTATTGATTGATAAGATGTCGAGATCGTACCTTTTAACCCTATTGATTTTACTGTCTACCCTGGCCTTTGGACAGAAGGACGAAGTGGCCATTGGACAATGGAGAATTCACCTCCCTTACAACAACGTTGCCAGCATTGCTGAGACCCCAAGCTACCTGTTTATAGGGGCAGAACGCGGTTTCTACAGTTTTGACAAGATATCGGGAGAGATGGAGCTCTACTCGAAAGTAAATGGTTTTTCGGATGTTGAAGTGAAGCTTCTAAAGTATCACGCTGGTCTTGATTTGTTATTGGTTGCTTACGAAAACACAAACATTGACATTCTCCAGGGCAGTTCCATTTTCAACATATCCGACATCGACCGAAAGTCTATTTTAGGTCAAAAAACGATTAACGATATTCACTTTGAGGGCAACCTTGCCTACCTCTCATGCTCCTTTGGCATCGTTATTATTGACCTTGAGCGAAAGGCCATCAAAGACTCTTACCTGAATATTGGGCCAAATGGTATTCCAACAGCCATAAACTCGGTTGCCTTTTTTAAGGATACCATTTTCGCTGCAACGGACCTAGGTCTGATCAAAGCGCCAAAGGAAGGACTCAACCTAAGCGATTTTAACAGCTGGGAGGGGCCCTTACCCATTGACTTGAGCCAAAATGCTAAGTTGCTTCGGGTTTTTGGTGGTGAGATGTTCTGCGAGATGGACAAGCTTCTAAGGGTGTACGACGGTGTTCGCTGGCGGTTCAAAGGCGACACAATTCCCAACTTCAAGATGGAGACCCGTAGCATGGAGATTTGCCATAACCATCTGGTTTACGTTCAAATTCCGGATAGTTTCAGAACCATTCCTGCCGGGATTCGGGTAATGGATCTTGACGGGAATGAAAAATTTGTAAGGGACAACGTTGGTAACCGGTTTGCCATTCTCGATTTTCAGAACAGCATATGGACCGGTGGAGACAATACCGGCCTTGTAAAAATAGCCAACAAAGGCGATGGCCCCTATTCATACGCCCGGCCTAACGGACCGCAGCGTTCAACGTCGTTTTCCATAACGCCGGTCAACAATGAGATATGGGTTGCCGGAGGTG
>JAEPQQ010000094.1 GCA_017640445.1 Bacteroidia bacterium
CCTATCAGGATGCAAAGATTGCACTGGAACGTATAACAGACATCACGGCAAAAGATGATGAAGACCCGGTGAACATATCATTGATGCGCGATATACCCTCATGCGAGTCTATTCAGATCAAAGATCTAACGTTCTATTATGGCACCGAGAAAGTAGAGCCTGTCATCAAAGATTTCAACCTCACCATTGAAGCGGGCAAAACAACGGCCATTGTCGGACCAAGTGGCAGTGGGAAGACAACGTTGCTCAAACTACTTCTTAAATTCTATAACGCAAACAAAGGTTCAATTGAACTTGGGTCCATTGATTTCAAAAACCTACATCATGGTAGCTGGCGCGACCGCTGTGGTGCCGTATTACAGGATGGTATTTTGCTAAATGGCACCATTGCCGACAACATTGCCCTTGGGCAGAAAAAAGAACATGACCGAATTGTTCAAGCAGCTAAAACTACATGTATATACGACTTTATCAACGCACTGCCTCAGGGATTTGAAACAGAAATCGGCCTGGAAGGTTTGCCCGTTAGTACCGGTCAAAAACAGCGAATTCTGCTGGCTCGTGCCGTTTACAAGGACCCAGACTACATCTTACTCGATGAAGCTACCAGCTCACTCGATGCTGAGAATGAGCGTATGATCATTGAAAATCTCAACGAGTTATTTGAAGACAAGACTGTTGTGGTTGTAGCTCATCGCTTAAGTACGGTTAAGAATGCAGACAACATCATTGTAATGGACAACGGTTGTATTTCGGAATCGGGGACACACGACGAACTAGTGGCACGAGAAGGGGTTTATTTTCAATTAATTAAAAATCAATTAGAACTTGGAGGCTAAGGACGACATATTAAAAGACATCCTGAACAACACCAATGGGAAACAGGATAACGGAACAGAGCCAGACGACTCCTTCTACGCAAAAGGAGACGTTATTGAAAATCTGTTCAGCGACGATCTTAACATCATTCTTCGGCATGGCACCTCACTCTTATTTGCAGTTGGTGTGGCGTTGATTACAGCAGCGGCATTTTTCACCTGGCCGGAAACTCTTAAAGCACCAGCGCAATTATCCACCGAAACTCCATCACACGAAATTGTTTCGAGAACTACCGCCAGAATCTCGTCTATCCTGGTGCAAAACGGCGATCACGTAGAGCAGGGCGATGTACTGGCTCGGCTGCAGGGTGATGCCAACGATGCAGATGTACATCAGTTAGGCCTGCTCGTCAGTCAAATTGACAGCTTGTACGCTACTGATCTAACGCTTGTGTCAAAACTCAATATTGGCTATTACCAATTCTCGCAACTAGGCAGCCTACAACCCGTTTATGAAGTCTTTATGCGATCGTATAACGATTTGACCTTTGCGCTTTCCGATAACTTTCTGCAAACCAAACTCAACCTGCTTAACAGCAAAATGCGTAACCTCGAAGGGGTAGGAGATAACCTTGAAGTACAAAAACAGGTAAAATCCGAGGACTTGCTGATTGCAACCCAGAACTACGACAATGAGGTTTTGCTTCAAACAAAAGGAGCTTCAACCGCATATGAGGTGGACAAATTCAAGAGTATAATGCTCAGCAAAAAGCTGTCGTATAACCTTACACTAAACCAGATTTTAGTCAACGAGCAAAACAAAAATGATGTAAGCGAAAGACGGGTCCAGTTACTTCAAAGCATTACAACCCCCAAGTCGGCCTTCATTCAAAGCTTCAAGAACCTACAAACGGCCTTAAACAATTACATTCACACGTATACGCTGATTGCTCCCAAATCAGGAGTCGTTTCCTTTCCAATAGGTCTCGGCGTAGGCAAGGTAATTTCTCCGCAGAGTATTGCTATGTACATTCGGCCCGACAGCACCAAAACGATTGCCATCGTTCAGGTTGGTCAGTTCAATTTTAGTAAGATTCACAAGGGCATGCCGGTGAACATTAAATTACAAGGTTACCCATTTGAGGAATGTGGATTGCTCCAGGGAACAGTGGAGTTTATAGCCGGGGTACCCGTTGAAAGTCAATACCAGATTCAAGTAGCACTGCCACAGGATTTGGTAACCAATATTGGCACACAGGTTCATTTTGTTCAAGGATTGGAAGGCGAAGTAGAAATAGTTTTGGAAGAGCGAAGCTTGCTTTCTCGGTTGGTACGCAAAGCCTTTAAGGTTGCATCCTAAATTGCCCTTTAACTCTGAACCAGATCGTCGGTTAACAACACTTTCAAAAGTCGTAAAGCACCAAAAATAAGCCCCGGAAATTCCGAGGCTTATTTGACTCATTTCTGCATATCCTAATGTTGTAGCATTACTTTTTGGACGTAACGGTTTCCACCTTCATCCACAATGGAAACGTTGTACATACCCACTTCCAGATTGGTGGTGTTCAATCTGTAGTTTCCTGTTGGTTTATCTAAACGGTTATCGAGTACTATCTGCCCAAGGGTATTTGTAAGTTGGACATGTTGAATGCGTTGTCCTCCCAGTTCCACCTGTACATATGTATTTGCTGGATTGGGGAAGACATCAAATGGTACCGAGACCTTTTTTGGCGCATCCAGATTCGACCCAAACTGAATGTTATCGATGTTAATGGAACCTCCCAACCCGGAGATGTAATTGAACCGGATGGTCGCGTTTTTTGCACTCTTATATTTCTCCAAACTGATGCCTTCATTCCTCCATTCGTTATCCTCCGGCGCAAAGAAGCAGTCTGCTACTTGCAGTGGGTTTACGATGGGTTCGTCAGTAGTAGCCAGGGCCTGTCCCCATTTTCTGTAGATGGTTTCATAAGTCGTGCCGCAATCGGTTGAAATCTGAACCTCCAAAGTATCGGTGATGTTTACTGTGTCGGTAAAATAAGGTGGTGTATATCGGTGGTAATTATAGGAGAGATCGAAGGTTACACCAGGGTTCGAGATGGATGACAAATCAACAACCGGAGATTCAAAATACTCAACATTTCCCAATGTATTGAAGATTAATATGGTATTGAAGTTACCTAGAGAGAAACTTCCTGATTTACTTACATCTTCATCCTGAAACCATTGAAAAATGGTCTTTGACTCGTTCAACAACCACGCTTCCGAATCCCCTTCAAAACCTTCCATAAAATCAGGTGTCTGGCCGTTACCTGGCACCAAATAAATAGATTGACTTCTCTCGTTGTTTGCTGATTCCTGGTCTGGTTGGTTTGCATTGATGTTATTCACACGTATTCCTACCTCATGGTCACCTTGACTACTTGTAATACTAAAAGGGATGGAAACCGTTTCAAAAGGCTTTAGTGTTCCTGTCCAGTTAACCGTTGCCTGATCCTGACCATCGATGATTGGAATCATATCAAGGCTGGTCACCACTTCTTGCCCACGATTTTGAACCAAAATATGCGCTGCCACCTGGTCGGAACAAGACCGGGATGGTAGTTGGAGCTCAAACAGGTCAACGTCGTACGACTGAGCAGCCGGTTGATCAAAAAATGGAAGAACTTGATTCATGATAGTAGTGCTGGGTAGTCTATGCCCTACACCCTTCATTAGAATGTATTGTACTTTACCACCATTCGTTTTCAGCCGCCGAACCGATTCATTGATAGACGGTGTATAAAGCGCATCATCTTCACCATGGGTGATAAAAATAGGAAGATCGCTGGCATTTTCGTATGCAAAACCACGTCCAAGAATATTTGCGGCTGTGGAGTACCCCTGTACGGCAGGTGTGTTTAATAACAGTGCTTCAAACTTGTTTGTATGATCGAGCCCGTACTGCAGAGCACTACTTCCCCCCAGGGAGAATCCCTGAAGGATGACACGTCCGTTAGTGATGTTGTAGCTACCAATGGCTGATTTTATGGTTTCGTCGATAAATGCTTCATCGCCTTCCGGAGCATAGAAGTCCGAATTTTGATCAGCTCCCCCATCCGGGAAAGCGAAAATTGTGTTTGGAAAAAGGGTGTTCCATTTCAATGAGTTAATGATACTATTTCGGTAATTCGTTGCATTATCTCCAAGGCCGTGAAGACCAACCATCAGGCGGTAGGATTTTGAATCATCATAGCCGTCTGGCACGTGCCATGCCACAACCCGTTCTTCTCCATTAAAACTAATCTTCGATGTAAAATTTCCTGTTTGCGCTAGTGCCAATGTTGATACAAACGTGCTTACGATAAGGGATATAAATGTTCTCATGTCTATTAAATTTGATTCGAAGTAAGACATGCCCCGTATGACAAATAACCAAAATTTGTAGTTGGCTGTTTTCGTTTTGTAGTTGGAAACAACCTGGTTATTCGGTTTTGTAGTTGAACACTATCGGTATGGCACCGCGATAAAAACCCGTGTTCCACAGGCTCCGGTTTCATCTCGCAAATCGGTTACCTCGTACTGTATCTTTTCCGATGTATTCTGTTGAATGATATCCAGACGGTTGCGTATGTTCATGGTTGCAGTAGACGAGTAATGATGCCTTTTCGACTGCTTGATTTCTAATGCTCTTTCCCGTCCTACACCATTGTCTTCTATCTCAATATGGATAAGACTGCCTTTTAAGGATAGCCGTATGTCTAATCTGCCCCCGTCTTCTGTTCGATTCACCAGGCCATGTATGATGGCATTTTCCACGCATGGTTGAATGATCATGGTTGGCAATTCAAAAACCCCCTGGTTCAACGCTTCATCAATCGACATGTTATATGAGAACTTACCATCAAAACGCACTGCCTCAAGTTCAACGTATTGTTTGATTTGGTCAATCTCATCCTGGATTGGTATATAGACCTTAGAGGAGTTTTCGAGAACGTTTCGTATCAGCTTTGCAAACTGTGCAAGGTATTCATAGGCCTTTTCTCGTTCCGTTTTAATGATAAAGTTTTGGGCTGTATTGATACAGTTAAAGATGAAGTGTGGATTCATTTGAGCCTGCAGGGCCATGAGCTTAAGATCGGAGACCTTTTTGTCGAAAGAAGCCTTCTGGACACGTTGATCCGTTTTTTTCTTGATGTTGGTTAGTGTAATAAAAACGATGGCTATTATGGCCAGGGCAAGGGCAAGCAGGCTTGCTACAAGTGCTTTAAATTTTGACTTCTGGGCCTTGCTTTCTATTTCGAGGTTGTTTGCTTCGAGTTGACTTATTTCAGCTTCCTGTTGTGCGTTTTTATATTTCTCTTCAATTTTGGCCACCTCAGTGGCATTATTTGCGCTGTCAACCTTTTCCCTCAATTGCTCAAAAGCCTCGAGTGTTTCATATGCTTTTTTATGCTGACCCGCCTTGAACTGAACATCAGCCAAGATGCGCATGCCTTCTATCTCGGAGTCTTTAAGTCCTCTTTTTCTTGCCTTCTCTACTGCTTTTTCCGCATGTGGTAAGGCCATTTCCGGCTGACCTATGGCGGCATAATATTTGGCCATACCCGAATGCACCATGGCTGGCACAATATCGCGCTGAGCGGCCTTTTGAAAGTGTTTTACCGACCTCTTATAGTACACGCCTGAACTATCAATAATTCCAGACTCATAATAAGCTTCGGCTATGTTGTACAGGCTAAATGCCATCCAGAACGTGTCACGCTTAAAACTCCTCAACTCATAGCACCTACGGTGATACTCAACAGCCTTGACGAATTGCTTTTGATTACTATACACGATAGCCAGGTTATTCAGACACATGTCAATGAGTGCCGTATCCTTTGCTTCAAGAGCCATATCAAGCGACTTGTTTAGATAAAGTGCACCTTGGTCATAGCGCTTAAATTGAAGATTCAAGGTCCCAATGCGGTTTAGCGTTCTGCTTATTCCTAGTGTATCCTTTAGTGAATCTTGTAACGCCAGAGCCGAGTGCGCAAGTTTTAGAGCCTTTTCGTGTTCATTCCAATAATTGAGATACCATGAACGAAGCGACCTCATTCGTGCCATTCCGAATGTATATCCCTGTTCATCATATTCGTTTTCCCATAGTTCCAGGTAGTACAGAATCGAGTCGAGGTAAAACGGCTCGGTTAGCGAGATGCACTTATAACGTAGATCAAGCTTTGTGAAGGTGTCCTCTTCCTGGTGCATCGCCTTAAACATACTGTCCCTCAATTCCAGCGTTACCTGGCTATGGGCAGTTGAATTGAACAAAACAAGCCCCATAAGAACAACGAGTGTATGTATAACCGACTTCACTTTATTATTTAAGGTGACAAATTAACCGATGCACAAACTAATAGATTGTTTGATTTTATAACTGATTGAATTTCGGGTCTGAATGGCACCGTTTGTTTTGTGGTTATTTGATGGATAGCAGTTCCAAAAAAGCATCCTTCCTGCTTTTTGAGATACTGAATTCTTCGTTGTCTTCCATAACCACTGATCCTCCGGCGGCCTTGTTCAACTTTTTGATGTAGTCCAGGTTAATAAGAGTCGAATTATGAATGCGATAAAAGCCGTATTCTTCCAACATGCTGGTGTAGTGCTTTAAGTTTCTCGAGCTCACCAAGGCGTTACCATCGGTTAGTTTCAATACGGCGTAGCTGCCATCTGCCCGTACATGGTATATATCTTTTATTCTTATGAACTCGTAGCCTTCGGAGGTTGGAATGGTAATTTTATGGGTACTGAAGTCGGAATTACCCAGGTTACCAAACATTTGGTTAACCATTGGATTCTCGTCCTTCAATTTAGGCCTCTCTTGTATCTTAGCAATGAGCTCGCGCAGCTCGCTGATAGAAGCAGGTTTGATAATGTAGTCAATGGCAGAAAACTTGATTGCTCTAAGCGCAAATTCTTCATGAGCAGTAACAAAAGCAATGTGAAAGTTAATCTTGTCGAATTGTTCCAATAGTTGAAACCCGGTCACATCTCCCATCTCAACATCGACAAATACCAAATTCGGGCCCAACGCATTGATTTCTGTAAAGGCCCGATCGATGGTGTTGGCAGAGCCAACCACATGAGCACCGTGCACAAACGAGTTAACGATTTCGGCTAGTGTTTCTATGGCCTTGGGCTCGTCGTCTACGATGTAGACCTTTAATATTTCAGGTTCGGATGCCATTTCGTATCAAATGTAAACAACGCTTTTCACTTGATACGCCTTTGTTGTGAAATTGACTGAAGTTCTTGATATATCCATGAAGTATCACGATCGATGTGAGGCGCTAAGTACTGAGCGCCGTCATTAATTTAGGGGCATTCAATAATGAGTATTTGGGTAAACTGTTCAAAGATTAGACACCGCTGCCTCACCAACCTATTGTAATGAATGGGGTAACACGTTACTCCTTAGGCCTGTTCTAACACCAACAGTTTATTGCAAACTGCCTGGCTTAATACTACATCGGTATGTTCTCCGTAAGAAACAGACATGGTTTTATCGAAAGGCTCAAGATGCAACACAGTTATCTCCAAACCAAGATTGATTTCTTTCTTATTCAAGTACATAAGAAAGTCGGTAGAGCTTTCTCGAAGTGCTTTTAATACCACGGTGTTTCCTGGCTCGATTTGAGAGAGTAATTTGTATTCGGGTTTGACAAAATTCCCGTCTTTGTCGGGTATTGGTGATCCATGCGGATCCACGGTAGGAAAACCAAGGATTTCATCCATTCGATTGAAAAATGAATCGGACTTAAGATGCTCCATTTCCTCTGCCATGTCATGCACCTCCTCCCAACCAAAGCCCATAACTTGCTTGAGAAACATTTCCGACAAGCGATGTTTGCGAATGATAAACGCCGCCTGTGTCAAGCCTTGCTTCGTTAACCGAATCGGTTTGTACTTCAGATACGTCACCCACCCCTGCTCCTGAAGCTTTTTGATCATGGCATTCACTGTCGGCTTGCTCACATCCATCTGCTTTCCCAGATCGGTGATTGATATTTCGGCACTTCTTTGATGCAGATAATACAGTGCCTTTAAATAATTCTCTTTGGTCTGGGTGGGCATAAACAGGTTTCAAAGGTAAAAATATAATACTATAAAAAATTTGTTAGATTAGACTAACAATTTATATTTGCAGTACAAAACAATTAAAATGCGCTTATACCTCTTTGTGATCTGCATGGCTGTTGCCAATACCTTAATGGCACAAACCTCAACCATTCGGGGAACAGTTTCTGATAGTTCAGGCCCTATAGCCTATGCAAGTGTATATCTTGAGAGCAAAAGCATGGGCGCTACCACCGACGAAGATGGTGCATACGTTATTGAGAACGTACCCAATGGTCAACACATCGTAGTGGCCTCTTTCGTTTCATACACCCCACTCCAAAAAAAGGTAACGGTGCTGCCCAATAGTGATCAAACGATCAACTTTAAGCTGTTGCCAGACCAATCACGGTTAGGAGAGGTTGTTATTTCAGGAACACTAAAGCCCGTTCTAAAATTGGAAAGCCCGGTTCCTGTAGAAGTGTATACACCAACATTTTTTAAGTCAAACCCCTCACCTTCCGTATATGAAGCCATGCAAAATGTGAATGGTGTTCGACCTCAGGTAAACTGCTCGGTTTGCAATACCGGAGACATCCACATCAATGGACTTGAAGGTGCGTACTCCATGGTGATGATCGATGGCATGCCCATCGTTAGCGGACTATCAACCGTTTACGGTTTAAGTGGCATACCCCAGTCTTTAATTGAGCGGGTGGAAGTGGTTAAAGGGCCTGCAAGTACCCTATACGGTTCAGAGGCTGTAGGCGGTTTAATAAATGTGATCACCAAGAAAACCTCGAATGCTCCAATTGTGTCTGCGGAAGTTTTTGGCACTACATGGAACGAGATTAACACCGACCTGGCCACAAAGTTCGAACTGGGTAAAAAAGCAGAATCCCTTGTTGGAATTAACTATTTCAACTTCCAGAATCGAGTAGATAATAACAACGACAATTTTACCGATGTAACCCTACAGGATCGCCTTTCGGTATTTAACAAATGGAATTTTAAGCGTAAGCATAACCGCGTTTTCTCTTTAGCGGGCCGATACATCTATGAAGATCGCTTCGGTGGTGACATGAACTGGACGCCCGAATTCAGAGGTGGGGATTCCATTTACGGTGAAAGCATATACACCAGTCGATGGGAGGTGTTTGGTGTTTATCAACTCCCGGTAAAAGAGCACATGATGCTCCAGTTTAGCGCAAATCAACACGACCAAAACTCGGTGTATGGCGACACATGGTTTATTGCCAAACAAAAAATCAACTTTGGACAATTTACCTGGGATAAAAAAATTGGGAAGCGACACGAGGCCCTGCTGGGCGCCGCAATGCGATACACGTATTACGACGATAATACAGCGGCTACCCGATCCTCAGAAACCGAAGGCATTAATAATGCGCCTACCAAAACCTACCTGCCTGGTATTTTTGTTCAGGACGAGATAAGCCTGAACTCTCGTAATAAAATGTTGCTCGGCATGCGTTACGATCGCAATTCAATTCATGGAGATATCTTCACACCCCGTTTCAACTATAAATGGAACTCCAAAAACAAGCGGAACATTCTGCGTTTTAGCGTTGGAACCGGCTATCGTGTTGCCAATGTATTTACCGAAGACCATGCAGCTCTCACGGGAGGAAGAGACGTTGTTTTTCTTTCCGACCTGAACCCCGAAACCTCGGTAAACGGTAATCTTAACTACGTTAAAAAGATCTTTACCAAAAGAGGTTGGTTTGTCGGAATCGATGGCTCCATTTTTTACACGCACTTCAACAACAAAATATTTGCAGACTACGATACGGATCCCAGTAAAATCATATATGACAACCTATCGGGTTATGCCGTATCCAACGGTGTTTCCGTAAACCTCGATGTTTCGCACAGAGGTTTGAAGATGATTCTAGGGGCCACCGCAATGGATGTATATAGTGTTCAGGATGGTGAACGGGAGCGCCAGGAGCTTACGGAACAATTCTCCGGAACCTGGACCATCCGCTATAACTTTCGTTCTATTGGTTTGTCTCTCGACTATACCGGAAATCTTTACGGTCCAATGGAACTGCCTACACAAGACTCGGAGACTTTTAACGACCCCCGGCCTGCAACTTCACCCTGGTGGAGCATTCAAAACTTCCAGGTCACTAAAAAAGTTGGACAGAATTTAGAGGTGTATGGTGGTTTAAAGAACCTACTGAACTGGACACCCTGGAGGCATCTAAAAGCTTCGTACCTGGGCAATACGGCTGACCCGTTCGAGCGAAACACACCACCGAACGAACTGGTGTTTGACCCCACGTACGTATATGGCCCAAATCAAGGTCTAAGAGGTTTTCTGGGATTGCGTTATACATTAAACAAATGAAAAAATTAAAACGACGACATTTATTCCGTTATTCCGTGCTTATGTTGCTCGGTTTGTTCTACCCGGCAAAGGGATTAGCTCAGCTCCAAACCTTTCACTTCGATCAGCTCGACAGTTTGCGCGCAATTGAACAAAAACCCGTTTTGGTGTTCATTCATACCGAATGGTGTAAATACTGTTACCAGATGGAAAACACCACGTTTACCAACGACAGCTTGGTCAATCGTGTAAATCGCAGTTTCTATTTTGTTAAACTGGATGCCGAAACCAAAGAGAACATTCGTTACGGTGGGCACACGTTTAAGTTCAAACCAAACGGATCGAACACAGGCGTCCACGAACTGGCCGAACAGCTAGGTACCATTGATGGGAAGTTGGCCTACCCAACTGTATGCCTTCTTAACCAAGACAATGAGATCGTATATCAGTATAGTGGATTGCTGGGTGCCGATGCACTCTTAGCAGGATTAAACCAACTCACGGAATAACAAAGGGAGATTCCTATGAAACGAATTGTCGTTTCGTCAGAATCTCCCATCGATCATCTCGTTATTTTCGTATAAGTTTTTCACTTAGTGTTTTAGCACCGTTACTCCACTGTATAATGTAAGTACCCTTTGGCAGCTCCGATGTATTGAAGCTTATCGTTCGGTTCATTTGATCGTCAATATCAATGCGATCTACCAACCTTCCAGACATATCCATAATGGTCACAACGCCTTGTGCACGTTCATCAAGAGGTGGTTCAATCTGGACATATTCTCCGGTGCTTGGGTTTGGATACACCTTTAACACTGACGACTCTTTGCTTCCTCGTTTTACCACACGAATACCCAATACTTCATGCATTCCATCAAAGTCGGTCTGGCTCAATCGATAGTACGTTACCGGATACGGATCGACGTCCATAATCGAATACTCAATCACGTGGTTGGATGTACCATTGCCATCTTCGGTATGGAAGTCAGTAAAGTCAACACCATCGTTTGACCGTTCTATGGAGAAGAAGTCGTTGTTCAATTCCATACTTGTTGACCATTCGAGGCTGTTCATGTTCTCCATGCCTGTGGCTGAAAAGTAAATGAGACTAACGGGTAACGTAATGGCTTCCTGATCGAAGATGGACCCATCGTCTACCCCACTTCCATCATCCGCAAAGGAAGTGTTTCCGTTGTTGTTTGCTCCGCCATCCCCGTTCAATGCATGAATAGTAGTATTCTGAGTAGGCTCTACCGACGAGAAGTAGATCACACCCTGACCTCCACCGCCACCAGCTCCATGGCTATGAGCGTGGTCTACATTTCCTCCATCGCCTCCATTGGCACATATTTCGAGTTCGGAACTTGCCAGTATGCTAAACGTATCGACTTTAAGTACAATCGAGCCACCAGCTCCGCCACCGCCAGCTCCATCGCCACCTACTGTTGACCCTATTTCTCCATTAGCCAATATCTTCACATCTCCCATATTGGCCACGGTTTCGATCTTAGATGCTTTAATGAATATCATTCCACCTCCGTTGCCTCCGGCTGAGTTACCATTGTTATTTACTTCTCCGGCTCCGCCGCCGCCTCCCATATAAACCCGATCGGCGGATATATAAGTAGACAGTTTCGCTCCACCAAGTCCATGCGTATTTGAGGAGCATGACCAACCCTGGCCTCCGTCGCCTCCTGCTGAGTAGTTTCCACCACCGCCACCTCCTGCGTTGTGGCTACTTCCTCCACCGCCGCCGTTTGCTATTTTTGCTCTTCCGGCAGCCCAGTTTTGGTTCGAACTTCGATGAATTCCCTCACCCTTATCACCGTAATTCTGGTGCACGGCGCTGATATACGCGGTAGAGACACAGGAACCAGAGCCCCCATTGTCGGATGCCCCACCTCTAAAGCCTGCTCCATTGGCCGTTACATCGTGTTTTAACTGTAAGGTGCCTTCCACTTCGAACAAGACAATTCCACCTGTGTTTCCATCCCAGTTCTTAGCCTCAATAGGCGATGTGGTAGTAAACACACCTCCACTGCCCAATTTGGGATAGCTAACAAGTTGAACGGTGCTGTTCGCACCAAATGAAAACGATTTGGTTAAAGAACCAGAGAAGGTGATGGATTGAATTACTCCACCACTTCGGGTGACACTCGCCACCTCCAACACTTCATAGCTTCCTGCACTTCCAATTCCGTTGATAGTACCAAAAGAACTGTTGTTCAACGTGTCTCCTCCCAGCACATTGTCTTGCATCTGAATAATTAACACCTTTTCATCTTTCTCAAACTGATCGTTTGTCTCATCAGGCGACGACAGATAGAGTACGGACCCGGAAATTGAATCAACGTGCGCATACGCGTTAACGATTACACTCGTAGACAACGTACCCGCTTCCGAATCAGTTGACGAGAAGAAATTACCCCACAGGAGGAATAATCCGTATAAAAATGCGCTAAAGAGTGTGGTGATCAGGGTAAATTTTACCCACTTCAGTTCTTGACGAACCTGGACTTCGTTAGTAACTTTCATCATTAATAATTTTAAGTAGTATAGACGTTTCCGTGGAAACGCTTTAACACAAATATACAATTTCCTAAGGGAAATGGTACAAACTACCCTAATGAGGTATGGGAAATACCGGACTCCTTTTTCACGATTGAGGGTGACTGGGCAAAGGCAAAACACCCTACCTCATATGTATCAAAAAATGATCGAAGTTTTGGAAGACTACACCTTCCATCAGGCTTCAGGGGATTATTTGAGTTCTTTAAACAAGCAGTATGTGGTATGACCCTTTGGATAATCTGGCAATTCTCCAAACACCGTATATCCCAGTTTCTCATAGAAAGGACGTGCCTGAAAACTTACGGTTTCAGTTCTCATGTATCCAAACCCTTTTTCTCGAGCAAACTTCTCAGCTGCTTTTATGAGCTTACTGCCAACGCCTAAACCTCTTGCCTCTTCCGAAAGCCATAGAAGTTCGATGATACAGTAGTTCCAAAAACCGCAAGCCCGAATGCCCCCAACCACCGAATTGTGGCTATCTCTTGCAAACACTGCGAATTTCGTATCAGGCTCAAAAACCACGTCATCCGGAATGTGGTGTTGGTTATAACGCTGTATTCCCTTACTAATAATCTTGAGATCTTCCTTTTTGGGGTTGGATGTGATTTCTATGTTCATTTACAAACGGTTCGACACCATTTTACCGATGCCGTTCAATTTTAATCCGAAAAAATCAAAAAACCAGAACCGTTGTTAGGAGCAGGCTTAAAAACTGATGCATTATCTTAACCACCGTCCATGGTCCAGTCAAAGTTCTCGCGAATGATCTCGTTTTTATGTTCGTTAACGAAGTCCAAGAAAGCCTCGTGGGCCGGGCTTAATCTTTTACCGGTATTGTATATCAGGTTCCACTTGGTTACAATTGGTAGCTCGGGCAAGTGGTGGATTTTAAGCTCTTCACTTTTTAAGTAAAGTCTCAATCCGATCAGGGGCACTATAGAGTATCCCAGGCCAGCATTAATGGCTTGTTTCACCGCCTCATTTGAAACAAGGCTAAGGGTTTTTTTGGCTTCTACATTGTTCTCTTTTAAAAACTGTTCCATGGCGTTTCGTGTTGCCGAACCTTCTTCGCGGAACAGGAGTGAGACATCTTCCAGTTCACCCACTGATTTTATTGGCTTGGAATGAACGTTGCTACCGACCAGATAGAGCTTGTTTTCCATTAGTTCCAGGCTATGAACGGTCAGGTTCTCCGGCACCACCGATACCAATGAAAAATCACTTTCGTTATTAACCAGATCCTTGATCACCTTTCCTTTATTTGATACGTCAATAGTGATTCTTACTCTTGGATACTTATCGGTAAACGGTTTTACAAAATAGGGGATGACGTATTTCCCCGTAGAAACCACTGAAATTTTTATGTGACCGGAAAGCAGGCCTTTGTATTGGTCAACTGTTGATTGGATTGAATCTGTTTCCTCGAGTATCCGCTCGCATCGCTCAGCTATTTGAAGTCCGAAGTCGGTAATGAAGAGTTGCCTTCCTACTACTTCTGTCAATGGTATGTCGAACTGTCCTTGTAGTTTTTTGAGTTGCAGAGAAATGGCCGGCTGGGTCAGAAACAATTCCTCTGCCGCCCTGGTGATACTCTTGCATTTGGCAACGGTAGCAAAAATCTTGAGCTGGTGCAATGTGAAATTCATAAACAAATATTAATGTTTTTTATAAAAAGTTTAAATAAAAATTTATGAATTGCGCGCCAGACATTTGCACAACAAAATTCTATTAACATGAATCACATCCCAAAAAATTATCCAGTAAAGCAAAACGCTCCCGCTGGTAACACCGGATCATTAGCCATCACCATTTGCCACCGTTTAAGTGGAGACAATCCATGTAAACCATCATCTGATAACCCACAACCCGACACCGACTTAAATCAACTTCTTTTGGACACGTTAGCCAACAAGGGTGAACTGAACAACTCTGAAATTAAGTGGAAGTCACCTACCGAGGTTGAACTATCATCGGTATCCATGATGACGCTGCACAACTTTACCCTCGAAGCTGAAAAACGGGGAAAGAAAGTGAACTATGAAAAAAACGTAATCATCTCTATAACGGACTGATTCTATGGATTTTAGTGCTTTGGTGGTTAACCTAACCAACCCGGCATTGTTGTTCTTTTTATTGGGGATAATTGCCGTTCAAATAAAAAGTGATCTCAGCATACCCGAAACAAGTTCGAAGTTTATTTCGGTTTATCTTCTTCTATCCATTGGGTTTAAAGGTGGCCAAGAACTGTCTCACACCGGCTTAACGTACGAGGTTGTTTGGAGTCTTCTCCTCGGCATGTTTCTGGCTTTTTTTATTCCAATTGGC
>JAEPQQ010000095.1:0-353 GCA_017640445.1 Bacteroidia bacterium
GGTAGATGTCTGATCAAGAAAGTCGGCAATGGTTAGCCGTGTTTTAACCAGAGGACCTGCAAAAGTGGGATCCCATTGGACGGAATTTACCCCTTCAATTTTATCAAAAGTTTCTTCAATGGAACTCAGGCAGCTTGTAAGGAATAGCGAACAAGAAACCAGGAGCAGTAAGCCGTTTCTTAACATTTACATTTAATTTAAATGCAAGTTACTCAAAAAACGGCTCGGCAGAAAGTCTTACTATATCTTATGCTACAGCGTGCGCCTTTGAGGCGAGGTAACGCTCTGCATCAAGGGCAGCCATACAGCCGGATCCGGCAGCAGTAACTGCTTGTCGATAGATTTTATCTTGC
>JAEPQQ010000095.1:363-14819 GCA_017640445.1 Bacteroidia bacterium
CAAAAACACCTTCAATATTGGTTTTTGCACTGCCAGGAATGGTTTTGATATAACCTTGCTCGTCCATATCGATAAAGTCCTTAAATATGGCCGTGTTGGGTGTATGTCCGATGGCAACAAAGAACCCTTTTACAGGTATTTCAGTTTTTTCGCCGGTCTGATTATTTAGAACCCGAACACCTTCAACCTCAGTGTCTCCAAGGATTTCATCGGTCTCAGAATGGTATAGGATTTCAATATTATCGGTATTCTCTACACGGTGCTGCATCGCTTTAGAGGCCCGCATTTCTCCTTTTCGAACCAACATATACACTTTGTTACAAATCTTGGAGAGGTAACTGGCTTCCTCAGCAGCCGTATCACCACCGCCAACAATAGCTACGTCTAGGCCCCGATAGAAAAAGCCATCACAAACGGCGCAAGCAGAAACTCCGCTTCCGTTTAAGCGTGTTTCGCTTTCAATACCCAGCCATTTGGCAGAAGCACCGGTTGATATCAAAACAGTTTCAGCTTCGATCTCTTTCTCGTCGTCAACCCATACGCGGTGGGGACCATTTTGCGTAAAGTCTACCTTGGTAATCATTCCAAAACGAACGTCTGCGCCAAGCCGAACAGCTTGCTTCTTGAAATTATCCATCATCTCAGGTCCCATGATTCCATCTGGGTATCCAGGGTAATTTTCTACATCCGTTGTAATGGTAAGCTGGCCACCTGGTTGCATTCCTTCATACAATACAGGCTTCATATCGGCACGTGCCGCGTAGATTGCTGCGGTATAACCTGCAGGCCCACTTCCTATGATCAAACACTCGACTTTTTCTACGTTTTCAGACATCGTTTATTTTTTTTGCAATTATACAATTAACCGAGGCATAATGTTTTGCTCGTGGACAAAGTGTCGCTAAGAATTCAAAAGGCTGACAAGTTCATTTTCTTGGTTTAATTTTACCTCATCAAAAGAACCAACAATGACAACACCCAATCCGTTCATAACCCGATTTTCTCAGAAGACCGATGCACAACTTAAGGAGGTTGTCGATGACCGGGAGGGATATCACGAGAATGCAGTAATGGCGGCCATTGAGATACTGAGAGATCGAGGCGTTTCAGGGCTAGAAGGTGTATATGAACAGGTTGTTCAAGAGGCTAAAACGAGCCACGTTGACCGGGAGCTTGAGCTGCATGAAAAAGAGCTAAAGCAGCGCCTCGGAGTGCCAGTTGTTCCGGCCGCCGCAGTACGACGTATATATCCTTTTTTGATCGACCGATTGATAATTTTTATAACGGCAGTTGGCATATGTGCTTTACCGTTTTGGAGAATTATGACGTACCATAAGTTCGGACCGCTTCCGTCGGTACCACTAAATCTTTGGGTGTTGTTTGGCGTGGATGTAACGTATTATACCTTCTGTGAGGCGAAATTAATGTCAACGTTAGGCAAAAGGGTTACGAATTTGGTTACTCTTCAACAGAACGGCACCCGGATAACACCCCAAACAGCACTGATCAGGAGTTTCCTAAGGTGGATACCGATTGACGTTTTGTGGGTGTTGAATGGTCAACGCCTGACGTTACATGATAAACTCACTAAAACCTATACAATTCATAAATCCGACCTGAAACTCGCAACAGAAAAATCGGTAGGAGCGGAAGATCACCTGATTCACGAAAAATGATTGCTAAAACCCCTAAACCTCCATATTACGTCGTTATTTTTTCCAATCTGCGAACAGATGATGACGAGAATTATTCTGATACCTCGGACAGAATGTTGGAACTTGCAGCGCAACAACCTGGTTATCTCGGTGTAGAACATGCACGGGATGAGTTAGGAATTACATTGTCCTATTGGGCCGATTTAGAGTCGATTCGAATGTGGAAAGAACATTCAGAACATGTGTTAGCACGGAACATGGGGCGTTCCAGGTGGTACAAGCAATTTATGACGAGGATTGCACGAGTAGAACGCGATTATGGTTTCGAAAAAGAAACATGATGGTTTCTAAAAACATTGCGTCTTTTTTTTATTCGTACGTCATTGAAATAAAAACGTGACTCTTACGGAAGACATTTGGACAAAGTTTCAATCCAGGTTAAAAGGATTTATTCGTTCCCGCGTGAACGACGAGCAGCTGGCTGAAGATTTATTGCAGGATGTTTTTGTCAAAATCCACCTTAAGCAAAATGCTCTGAAGGATAAGGAAAGGCTCGAAGCCTGGTTGTATCAAATCACGCGAAATACCATAATTGATTACTTTAGAAAGGAGAAAAGCTCCGCGTTAAAGGAATTTGAGCAGATTCTACCAGAGGAAAGCAACCTCAATGAAGAATATCTTCCATGTATGCATCCATTTATTGACAAACTTCCTGACATTTACCAAGACGTGCTTCGTAAGACGGTGTTTGGGAGCGTTTCTCAAAAAGAGTATGCCCAACTTCACGGTTTGTCTTATTCAACGGTAAAGTCGCGCGTGCAACGGGGCCGTCAAAGGTTGAAGCAACTTTTTCTCGAATGTTGCAAACTGAAGTTTGACTCGTATGGCAACATTTATGATAATGAGTCGGGTAAATGTGGTTGTCTTTAGTGCGTCCTTTTTCATCTTTAACGTCTACAGGTTGACAATTGATTTATTAACCTTAATTACAATCACAATGAAAAATCAGGATTCGTGCTGTCCTACAGTTAACAATAACTGTTCTTGTAACTGCACCTGTAATTCCAACCCCGGAGGCTGTTGCTCCGGCGGTTGTTGCTAAGGAGAGGAGGCCATTGGCCTCCTTTTTCGTTTTGGTTGATTTCTCGTAAATAACATGGTGAGTTGTCTTTAATACCTGGCAAGGGCGACTCAATCCAATATTCATCACAAGCAGTTGTATGGTACGATCAGCATGGTGGAAACAATGTTGTAGTATCCGAAATAATTCGATATTTGAATCGAACAGCCAACATAACCGACTTGTGATATTGGTTGGTAGATTGTGGTGAATTGTGTTTGTATTAAGAAATAAGAATGAAAAAGAGACTAAAACTGTGTTCGTATGATGAGTTACCGGTTAAACAACCGGTTCACCAACTTATAAATAATCTGGACCTTGTGGTTATTCGATACGATGATACGGTATCCGTTTTATATGGTCGATGTTTACATAGAGGTGCACTTATGTCGGATGGACATATCGACGGACACAATCTGATTTGTGGGGTTCACGGTTGGGATTATCGCTACGATACCGGGGTAAGCGAATACAACAATGAGGAGGCACTGAATAAGTTTACTGCAGTGGTAGAAGATGGTAGTGTTTGGATTGACGAAGCAGAGATAGACGACTTTTTAAAGGAACATCCCCAACCTTTTGACCGGTCGTCTTACCTGGGGGCTTATGCCGATACACATCCTGAACCTACGGAACCTTATACAGGTTACATAAAGGAGTTAGCACGTAATGGTTTAAAGAATGTGGGACACCACGGTCCCTCAGCTTCCATGGGAGTTGATCGAAACACCTTACCCAAGTGGGAAAGTATTCAGTTTTTACCTGCGCAATTGGCCAGTCGTCCTTTACTTGACCATGAAAAAGTAGAGACGAGTGTTACCATTGGTCCTAATGCCCAAAAACCACTGTCGCTTGAGATACCTGTATTTGTTTCAGATATGAGTTTTGGTGCCTTATCGAGAGAAGCTAAGATTGCCCTGGCAATGGGGGCTGAGATGGCTGGTACCGGGATTTGCAGTGGGGAAGGAGGTATGTTACCACAGGAACAAGAAAGCAATTCAAGATATTTTTATGAACTGGCATCCGGAAAATTTGGCTTTTCGTGGGAAAAGGTGAAAAAGGCACAGGCCTTTCACTTTAAAGGTGGACAAGGCGCAAAAACGGGAACGGGAGGGCATTTACCCGGAAACAAGGTAACCAAAGAAATCGCCGAGGTACGAGGATTAAAGGAGGGGCAAACGGCTATTTCACCAGCAGCTTTTCCTGATTTATTTACGGCAGAAGACTTTAAAAACTTCGCATCCCAGGTGCGGGAACATACTGGTGGCATTCCGGTTGGTTTTAAGATAGCAGCCAGTCACATTGAAGCAGATATAGATTTTGCTCTCGAAGTTGGTGTAGATTATATCATTCTTGATGGAAGAGGAGGAGGAACCGGATCGGCTCCAACCATTCTAAGAGACAACATTAACGTGCCAACCATTCCGGCACTCGCCCGAGCTAGAAAACATCTGGATTTGAGAGGTGCTGACCATGTAACGTTGATCATTACCGGAGGACTTCGTGTTGCAGAAGACTTTGCCAAAGCACTGATGTTAGGTGCCGATGCAATCGCTGTTTCGAATTCGGCTTTACAGGCAATTGGCTGTTTAGGAATGCGGGCTTGCAGTACTAATAACTGTCCGGTTGGAATTGCTACCCAAAAAGAAGGCTTAAGAAAGCGACTTATTATTGAGTCATCGGCAAGCCAACTTTCAAATTTCTTTGTTGCAAGTAATGATCTCATTCGGGTTGTGGCACGTGCGTGTGGTCACGACCATATTCGTAAATTCAACCACGACGACTTAAGCACTATGGATTACGATATTCACAGGCTTACAGGTGTTCGGTATGCGGGTATAGGCGTTTAATAACTTTTTATTTTGATTGAATTCAACCTCATCCATGCGACCCAAATTCTAAAAAGAA
Source organism: Bacteroidia bacterium (assembly GCA_017640445.1). Lineage (GTDB taxonomy): Bacteria > Bacteroidota > Bacteroidia > NS11-12g > UBA9320 > UBA987. Next base: position 5,047 of record JAEPQQ010000095.1, read on the forward strand.
CTCCCGAAATAGTTGATCTTTGGTTGAGAGACTTACCGGAGAAATGGATACAAAACAACGAGGGGGGCGACTCCTGGTGCCCGTTTGACATTATAGGACATTACATCCACGGAGAGAAAACGGATTGGATTCCAAGGTTGGAAATTATACTCCGGGAAAATGGTCCTAAAAATTTTGAACCGTTTGACCGCTTTGCGCAGTTTGAAAACAGTAAGGGGAAGTCTATATCTGACTTACTAGACGAATTTAGGGCTTTGCGAGTGGCTAGTCTAGCTCGTCTTGAACGGCTAAGCCTGCAAGACGATCAATTAAACCTGAAGGGAATTCACCCGGAATTTGGTGAGGTGAGTTTACGCAATCTATTGGCAAGTTGGGTGGTTCACGATCTTGCTCATTTCGGGCAGATTAGCCGCGTAATGGCAAAGCAGTATAAAGGTGAGGTTGGTCCCTGGATAAACTACATGAGCGTTTTGAAATAGCACTGCAGTTGTGAGGTGCTTTGGCCATCTGTAGTATGGTTTATGCGAACATATGGTAGTAATACTTCGATTATTAAATAGCAAACCAAACAGGTTCGGTGTTTGAGTGTTTAGTTAGAAAGTAAATATCATGAACAAAACACTTCAACTCTTCTCATTGCTTCTTTTTACTGTTTTTTTGACCAACTGTACCATTGTTCGTCCCGGACAGGCAGGTGTTAAACAACGTCTTGGAAAACTCTCAGGTAAAGTCGTAACCCAGGGTGTGATTGGTTACAACCCATTCACGTCTAAAGTTATTCTTACCTCGGTTCAAACCAACAACCTGGTGTTAACCCTCAACCTGCCTAGTAAAGAAGGCCTTAGTGTTACTTCCAAGATCTCTATTTTATATCGTCTTGAAAAAGACAGTGTCCCGTCTATTATTACAAACCTTGGAAGAAACTACGAACCCATAATTTCCAGCATATTCAGATCTGCTTCGTCTGATGTTTGTGCCAAGTTTTACGCAAAGGACATGCATTCGGGTATGCGAGCGCACATTGAAGACTCAATTCGTGTCAAAATGGACCGAATTTTGGCCAAAGAAGGAATCATCATTGAGTCGGTTTTAATGAAGAGTATCCAATTACCAGATGGCCTTTCGGAAGCCATAGAGGAAAAACTTAAAGCCGAGCAAAATGCCATGCGTATGAAGTTTGTTTTGCAACAAGAAAAACTCGAGGCCGAACGTAAAATTATTGAAGCCAAGGGGAACAGGGATGCACAACAGATCCTTTCAGAGGGTTTGACAAAAGAAATTATCGAGCTCAAGAGTATCGAGGCATTCAAAGAGTTGTCAACCTCACCCAATACGAAGGTGATTATCAGTGAAGGCAAGACTCCTTTTCTAATAGACTAGGATTAAAACCAGTGGAATTAGTACACCGTGTATGAATCTGTTCATATTGTACGAAAAAAATGCCCAGCTAATTTGCAGATAATCAACGCTTTGTGATAATAATTAAAATTTATTCAAGAATTTGTCCAAATTTGGTTGAGACAAACGTCATTCTTAAAATTAAGTACAGACAATTAAACAACTGAACAATGAGCGAATTCTTATTATTATTTCGTGGAGGTGAAGGTGATGAATTAAGAAAGTCACCAGAAGCATGGCAAAAGCACATGGAACGTTGGGGTACCTGGATGGGTGAATTAAGCGAACAAGGAAAAATGATGGGTGCACAACCTTTGGCAGCTTCCGGGCAGGTTGTATCCGGTCAGAACAAAATTGTTACGGATGGCCCTTTTATGGAAGGTAAAGAGATGGTTGGCGGATACCTGATGTGTAAAGCTGCTAACTACGATGAAGCAATGGAAATTTCAAAAGGCTGTCCTATTCTGGAATTTGAAAATGGAATCGTAGAAGTACGCGAGATTCAAAAGCTTGAAATGTAACGTGGTTCGGGTAACGACACATATTACCATAAGCAAACCCATTGACATGGTCGTTGGGTTTGCTTCCAATCCGGAAAACGCAATGCGATGGTATAAGAACATCAAGTCGGTTGAGTTTAAAACAGAGAAACCGCTTCGAGTAGGGTCGCAAATTGCCTTCATCGCGCATTTTATGAACCGTAAGCTGTATTACGTTTATCAGGTCATGGAAATGAACTCAGATCGGTTTGTGATGCAGACAAGCGATGGTCCGTTTCCAATGAAAACCACATATGAATGGGAAAAGTTAAGCGAATCGTTAACCCGTATGACGTTGACGAATGAGGGCCAACCAAGTGGTTTTTCACGGTTCTTCACCCCATTCATGTCCATGATGATGCGTCGAGCCAATCAAAAAGACTTACAACAATTAAAAGCAGTACTCGAAAGCAGGCCTGACACACCTTGAGCGATCACAAAAATTTCGAAACCCTTGTTGAAGACTTGTTTCGGCACGAATCTGGAAAGATGACTGCCGTTCTGACCAAGATCTTTGGTATGAAGCACATCGACTTTGCCGAGGATATGGTACAGGATACGTTCGCCACTGCAATTAACTCCTGGTCATTAAACGGAATTCCGGAAAACCCGTCGGCCTGGTTGTACAAAGTGGCCCGAAACAAAGCCACTGACCAGATTAGGCGTAATCGGTTTACGGCCGATCTCGATATTACAGAAGAAAACCGTCAACTGCTTTCCTCTGAGTATACGGTAGAACTAACCATGAATAAATTGTGGTTGGAAGACACCATTAAGGATGACTTACTCCGTATGATGTTTGCCTGCTGCGATGATGGTATTTCCATCGATAGTCAAATTACCCTGGTGCTCAAAACGCTTTGCGGTTTTAGCACCGCTGAAATTGCAAAAGCACTGTTGGTTAATGAGCAAACCATATCGAAACGGCTTTACCGGGTAAAGGAGTACTACCGAAAAAACGACATTAAGCCGATTTTTCCTCAGGAACATGCAATCAGGCCCAGGGTAAATGCCGTTCTAAGGTCTATTTATCTGCTGTTTAACGAAGGGTATAACTCTACCCACAACAGCCTTCCCATACGCAAGGATCTTTTGAATCAGGCCATCTATTTGTGTAAGTTGCTCTCTGAACACAAACGAACCGCCTTGCCGGAGGTTTTGGCAGCACTCTCCCTGATGTGCTTTCATACCGCACGGATAGAAAGCAGAACTGATGAAAACGGCGACCTCATTCTTCTAGCCGACCAGGATCGGTCGAAATGGAACCAGGAACTGATCGAGCAAGGACATCACTATCTAAACGCATCTGCCTCGGGCAGCCAGCTTACCACATATCATTTTGAAGCGGCCATAGCATACGAACACTGCAAGGCAGCATCCATAGAAGAGACCAATTGGAACCAAATTCTTGCGTACTACGACATAGCAATGGGTATGAACCCGGGACCAATTGTTTCCCTAAACAGAATGATTGTATTTCATAAGGTTTATGGTTTGGAAAGAACACGGATGGAAATTGAACGCTCACCGCATTTGGCGAATTGGCAATCCAATTACCTGTTTCAAAGTTTCATGGGTGACCTACTACGAAATGAGGACAGGGAAATGGCCATTTCCCATTACAAAAAGGCTATTAAACTAAGTCAGAACCAGGCGGAAAAACGTTTGCTTCAGGGGAAGATCGACAAAATAACAGGTTGACATATAGCCTGTTACGTCCAATTACGGCCATGTGCCAACCATTCGTTAACTTTGTTCAGGTTCGCGAGTTCCTTTTTGGCTATGATACGTCGCATAAAAATGCCCATCATAAGGAGTGCGTGGAAGCTATTCGGAGCAACTTTACTCACTTTGTTCTATGTTTCTGTGTGTGCACAATCGAAGGTAAATGTAACTTCTACGTTACCCTCTGGCATTGATTTGTGCGGAAAATCAGAAGAAATAAAAGTGAATGTTCGCAACATTACTACTTCTTCGGTTACCGGGCAGTCTGTCCAATTCATTTTACCACAGGGAGTAACCTATGTCAAATCTTCGGTTTCGGGCTCAGGTGTATCAGAAAAGTCAACATCAAACTCCCAACGACCAGAATTTTACTTACCAGACCTCGCTATAACCGAGAGTGTTACCGTGTCTATACTCGTGCAGGCAGACTGTTCTATGGAAAACTTCCTTACGGCTGGAGGTATTCCTACCATTACCGTAAACGCATCTTACTCAGGGGGGAGCGTAACACATAAAAGCCTTCCGTTAACCGTTCAACAACCATCGGTCAACATCACTTCCATTACCAACCAGTTTTATGTTGGAGATCTAAGAGAAGTGTTTGTTCGAAAAATCACCATTAAAAACAGTGGTAAAGGAGCAATTAAAGGTTTTCAAACGGATCAACTTGTTAATTCAGGAATCAAGCTGGTTGGAATCAAAGGGGGAAAAACCACGGTAATTGGAGATACCTTCCGAACCGTTTTTGATTCGTCCCACTTCAAAGCGATAGGTAACAAGGATGTGTACCTTGGGCATAACGAGGAAATGGTATTTTATGATACCCTGAGGATTGATGGATGTTCACAGTTATCATCCAGCATTACCCTGAACTGGGGGTGTGAAGGTAAGCTGTGTAAAAGCCTTAAATACGGCATGAACGCAAACCTCCGAAGTAAAGCACCCGAATTGGTCTTTTCACCAGGTTCAACCAACTCTACGTGTTTTGACCCTTCAATACCTAGTCCTCAAAGGTTGATTATCTACAACAAAGGAAATGACACGGCCCGATCTTTTAACGTTACCATTTTTCAGAGCATAGGTGGTGGTTTTAATAAGGGTGTTTATTCCTACATCGACACGGCTAGTCTTACCTTACAGCATGGTTTCAAGGGCAAAACAAGTAAACTAAAACCCGTTAAAACCCAACTTAATTCAACGGGTGGCAACTTTACCTGCCTGGGGACAAATCCCGTTGGGTACATGGAACTCGCTCTGGATGATCTGCCAGCCGGCGATTCACTTGTAATAAGCTGGAACAGCAAAACATGTTGTACGAATGCGTGTATTGGGTCTATGTATTTGCACCGTTGGAGGTTCACTGCCAGCTATGAAGATCAATGCAAGCAGCAAATCAAAAAGGTTGAATCATGGGGAGGAGTTGGGTTTGCCCAACGCCTAACATTAAGCTCTTACACCCCAACGGACATAAACCCAGGTGATACGGCAAAATTTGTTTTTACGGTTACCAATGCTTCGCTTATAGCCAATACTGCTAATTCCCAGTTCGATTTGTACCTACGGTTACCCAAGGGAACGAAGCACTCGTTAAAGGCTAAAGACTTTCAGTTTCTGAGTCACACAGGGCAAACCTGGCGCCCTAACTCGGTCAAACTGATAGGAGACAGTGTTCATGCTCAATTTAAGGGCAGACCAACCATAGCTTTGCTTCGTTCCGAGCTCATAGTTAAACTTATTGGAGAATGTAGTACCAGCAAAGTCAATTCAACCGAATCCTACTCATTCTATTTCAACTATACTCCCGATACCAGATGTAGCTATACCTGTCCACTCAAACTAGTTTGTCAAACTGGATCGATTCGTGTTCACTGCGATAATCGATGTAGTGGTGGACTTAAATTTGGCGACTTCGATTCGTACCGTATTTCCTACGGTGATCCGGACAATAACAACGATGGCGAGGCTGATGCTTCAGGCAAACTCGACATGGATCGCATCAAACTCGAACGGGTTATGTACGGAGACACGTTGTTAACAGTTTTCAGAGGCAGGGTAAACGCAAGAGGTGGTACTACTACATGGACTCGATTGTCGGCATCCTCACATATTCCGTATGGTAAATACCTGGAGGTTAAGCAAGCCACTATTCGGATTCTCAGGTCGGGGGCTCAGTTGTACCGCTGTGACAATATGGCGTACAATGTCAATACCAGTGGAAATGATCGGACGTTTACCTTCGATTTAGGAACTTCTGCTCTCATTAGTAAGGGCTGTCCTTTGTATTCGGGTTTCAATTATCGATCGTCCGACAGCATCGAGTTGCTGGTAAAGTATGTGGTAACTTCCAATCCTGGTAATTTCTTTCGGGAGATCGAAATGACTAATTCGTTCTATCTGCATACACTGGCCAATCCCGCGCCGTACCAAAGATATCAGTGCGACACGTTTTCTGGTAAGTTTATGTTGGCCGGATATTACTTCACGAATTATGGTCGGGGTATTTATAAAGTAAATGGGTGTAATGATGTTGAGGTAAGTCAAAACTACTATCTGAGTATAGGAAACTGCTGCAGTAATTATGCGGGCGGGAACCTGTTTCCCTTTGAATATAGGCGATGGTCAAAACCAGATAAACTCATCATCATACCACCTCGCGGGTTTGACGTGGTGCATTCGCGATTTTATAATTATCGAACGTCGGGCACGGGTTCACGTAGCTGGCAGTATGAAGACACACTCAATCTTACCAGTCAAAGTGGTGACACCATGTTTTATGATGTTTCCTCTTATTTTGAGGATCAAGGCGGCAATTTCAAGATAAGTGATGATGGCTTTTTTGGTGTTTGGTATAGCAAACTACGGCCCAGTTGTGATGCACGTGAAGGGACTTCCAATGTTCGTTATGGGTTCGATTTTCAGAAATACGACTATCTTGGAACGGGAATAGAGAGAGTGTTCACTACCACGCAAAACGACGTGGTGGATTACAGTGCCCCAATACTTGGTTTTAATAGCTTAAGTGATGATGTAATTGCGGATTCAGATACAGCGGTCTGGCAAGTAATTATCGATAATTCATCACCCGTCTCTCTGAGTAAAAATGTCTGGATTTCGGCACAAAACAAGGGGAATTCGAGGATTGTAGAAGTTGTTGATCTGGCTACCTCAAAACCAGTTCAGTCGAGCAATGGAGTATTTCATTTGGGCGATCTTGCCCCTGGCAAAAGGGTGACATTATTGGTAAAGGCAACCTTTATCCAATGCTTTCGCGATAGTTTTAACCTCTATCTGGGACACGATTGTGAGGATTATCCGGATAGTTTGGATGCCGCACGATGCCTAACAAAGTTCAGAACTCTAACCTATACTCCTAAAACCACCCTACTCGAATCTTCCGTTGCGTTTCAAGATTCGGTAATTGATCTATGCGCTTATAACACCTTCTCGGTTACCGTTCGTAATCTGGCAAAACCAAGAGCGTATAACTTAACCATGGATTTATTCCTTCGGAATGGTATGATTCTTAAGGATACTGCGTATCTAACCTGGCCCGGCTATTCGGACTCCGTAATGGTATTAAATCCCCTTGACCTTGGTGGAGGTCAGTATCGCTGGGATGTAAGTGGTTATAGCCAGTTTCTGGATACCAATGGACTTGCCGGCGTTACATCTGCCGATGTAAACGAATTCACCTTAAAGTTTCAAATATCCACCAACTGTGACTTTGTGAGTTCTACCTACTTTCTTGTTAGACCTGGTGGAACACTGAAATGCGGTAAAGATGTTTTAACCAGCTTTTCGGCGAGTAAAACACTGGACATAAAGGGCATTGTAAAACCCTACTTTAGTGATTTAAAGTTCGAAAAAAGACCCATCGACGTCTGTAACTACGATAGTGCCGGACGCATGTCGTTTATAAATCTGGGGCCCGATACCACGGGCGTTAACGACTACGTTCAGCTCTTATTGCCAAAGGGATTTTATGTTGACACAACGTATCTGGTAGGCATTCGGAACACGCCCTTGTCTAAACCTACGGTGCGCCTGGGGCTAAACTATACCGGACTTTGGAAAATACCATCGGGAATTGCAGCTGGAGACTCCATGGTGTTCCGCTACAAAACGTATGTGAACCCGGCAGAATTGAAATGTGGTACTACTCAAATTGTTGCTCAGTCAGTGGTGAAACAACCCGCTTTGTGCGTTAAGGACAGCACCATTTGTGATATCGATGTAAGCACCAGTAGCGACCTCCAGTTGGATTCAGTGAAAAAGGGAATCTACTCACTGGAATTAATCGACGTATACAGTACACCCAGTAATGGACAAGAACAGGTTTCTCTGAATTATGCCCTTTCGAATACCGGCTCTACCAAGGAAAAAGATGTGTTAATGCGTGTCAAGATCGTAGCCGACACCAATAAAAATGGAGTGTTTGACCCACAAGATGTTATTGTGCGAAGCGATACTATCCTCGATATATTGGTTACCGGGCAACGACTTTTAAGGTCCTTAATGTTTAACATGTCGTCGAATTACGCCTGTAACCTGATGATTGTTGTTGATTCAACCAGCTGCGTCTGCGATCAGACCGTGTTGTTTGTGCCACCGGTTAGATTGCTTAATGCAGGTGTGGATACCATCGGTTGTTCGCGAACGAACCTAGCTGTCGGCAGTTCCTCTATGACCGGGGTTACGTATCTCTGGCGACACCCGGATATTGTGGATTCAACAAAAAGTCAAACATTCTTCAACACCGTAAATACTACCAGTACCGACAAAACGTATGAGCTGATTTTGGAAACGAGCAGAACAGGTTGCACTACAACGGATACGGTAAGCATTACCATTTACTCTGCAATTCAGGCAGACCTGCAGGATAGCGTATATCTCTGCAAGAAGGACCGGATAATAATCGGCGATTTCCCCAAAGGAGGTTCAGGAATTCTGACCTATTCGTGGTCGCCAGTTGATAGCCTTGAAACGCCGTCGAGGCCCAAAACGTTGGCTTATCCAACTCAAACCACGGTATACCATCTTACCGTTGAGGATGAAAAAGGTTGTGCGCTTAAGGATTCCACCAGGTTGATTGTTAATGATGTACCCGATGCTCGTTTTACGTTCCGCGACACCTGCGTTGGCATTGGGTATTGGTTTACAAATCAATCAGTACAGAGCAGTTCCAGATTAGACTCGTTTGTATGGAAACTGGATGCTGGAAGCCTGTTCATTAACACTGATCCCGTTTTTACACCAAGCGATACGGCTTTGGTGTTGGTACAACTTCAGGTATTTGATAGTTTTGGTTGTATGGATACCACGAGTAAATGGATTCAACCATACCCAGTTCCCGAGGCATCCTTTATTGCCACTGACGTATGCCAGTTCGATACGATTAAGGCGCAAAACACCAGTCTGTTGGGTTCAGGAACCATGTCGTACAACTGGGAGATAGAGTCTGCTGGTTACACTTCCCTGCATCTTGCACATCGATTGGATAATGAAGGGGCTGCAATTGTAAAACTCAACGTGTTCTCCAACCAGGGATGTCGTGATTCTATTCAAGACACTGTTTGGGTGTATGAGAAACCCAATCTTCTTCTTACGGGGCCCAATTCCTGTTCGGGAGATACAAGCAAGTTTTCTGTGGTGTCAAACTTGAGCTCTACAGATAGTATGGATAGCTATCAGTGGTCGTTGGGTGATGGAAGCAACTTAGCAAGTAGTGGAGATACTTCTCATTTATATGCTGCGGATGGCAACTATAGCATTGAGTTAATTGGTATAACCAATAATGGCTGTAGGGATACAACCAGCTTAAATTACACGGTGTATCCGCTACCAGATGCCAGTTTTACCACCACGGATGCCTGTTTAGGAGATTCAGTGAGTTTTAACGACGGTAGCACAATTACCTCTGGTGCGATTTCCAACTATCACTGGAATACGGGAACCGGATATGTTGAAGGAAGGTCCAATGTGCGGCATCTGTTCTTGTCGTATGGACTGAAGCCGATAAGTCTCATCGTTATCTCCGATCAGGGGTGCAGGGATACAGCTAATGGTTCTGTTATGGTAAAGTACAATGAGGAACCAAACCTGACCCGAACA
>JAEPQQ010000096.1:0-14489 GCA_017640445.1 Bacteroidia bacterium
GTTTTTCCTGAAGCTTGTCTATAAATTTAAGTATGTCGGCCTCTACATTCGACACCTCTCCCGACATGCGAAAAGGTTGCCCAACAACAAAGGTCTCCACTTCTTCACGAGTGCAGTAGTCCATAAGAAAATTCAGGGCTTCCTTATTGTCGACCGTTGTCAACGGACTGGCAATTAGTTGTAAGGGATCGGTAACGGCTATACCTACGCGTCTTTTCCCAAAATCTATAGCGAGAATTCGTCCCATTACTATTGGTTAGTCAAAACGTACATGGATGGGAAGCCTCATTCGGATTTTAACCGGTTTGCCACTGATCATTCCTGGCTTCCAATTACATCTCATCTTTTCTACTACATCGATACCTGCTTGTTTGAGTGATTCGGGCAGTTGTTGTCGTACCACCTCAGCATCGCTAACACAGCCAAGTGTATCCACCACAAACTGTACAAAAAACCGCACCGACAAACCAGAATCCTGTACATCACCTGGAATTCTAAAGTGCTCAACTATGAATTGGTTTAGGGCCGTTTTACCACCTTTGAACTCGGGTTCGGTACTTGACCACTCATATATCTGATCGTGAAGAACTTCCTCTTCCTCTATTTCAGGAGCTTCAGGATAAAAATCTTCGTCCTGGGCCAATACTGATCCAGCCAGCAGAAGCAAGGCCAATGTCATAACGAGTTTTATGCGATTGATCATGTTATTTCTTCTTTCTCTTTTTTCGCAGATACTTCTTTGAGGGCTCTACGTGTACTGTTAATGGCAATTTGAATGCCATATTCACTGGTCTTGCCATTTGTTTAGCCGAAATCCAATGATCGCACCCCCAACTTAAAACCACTTCGCGGGCGGCCTCCTGCAAGTCGGCAGGGACATCGCGTTGATTAGCTACCCTTACGTCACGAATGCAACTGTCAGTACCTACCACAAACCGCATATAAATCACTTTGTGGTATCCTTCGGCTTTCTCCGTGTAGTGAACTGGTATTTTCAGGTTTTCAACCAGGTATTCCCTCATGGCGGATTCCCCACCGATGTAGCGTGCCTGTTCTTCTACTACCGCCATCACCTCCTGGGCCATAGCAGCGGAAATGGTGGTTAGAACCAAGCCTATTAGCAAGACTGTTTTTTTCATTTTGTATCCGTTGTTTACAAAGGTAAATATATTGTAAAGCTTCCAAGCTCTTTCTGCAAAAGCATAGCCTGCGGCTATATTTGTTTGCACATGCCAAAAACACCAGTGAAAACCGCTACACAACCGACTTAAAAATCCGACAATTCGCGAATTGTATTTTCTGCGGATATAGGAGGTTCATCATAAAGTGAATCTTAATTCTACTATGTTGCCCCGGTGCAAATCGGGGCATGTTTGGTCCTCGTCTCCCTCCATCAGCGTCATAGTTGTTTCTCTAAGCTTACCAATCATCAGGAATTACCAATTAATCCAGCTTCTTGATCAATTCATACAACATTTAAGAAACTTGCTCTTCGCAATTGATCATTCATAAATCGATCAAATAAATTAGAAGATATGAACCTTTTGATCGCGATGTTAAACTCAACTGAAAGCTGGTAAACAACTAACTTTTGAAAATCAAACATGGAGGTTAGAGTGAGGTTGAGTGTCGGTTTAGAGAAACAGAGTGGAGTGACTCGCACTCTCACTCTGTTTAGTACCCAGGGCCGGGCTCGAACCGGCACGTCCAAGGACATTGGTGTTTGAGACCAACGCGTCTACCAATTCCGCCACCTGGGCATTTGGTACTACGGGATTCTCTAATCCTTCCCGTTAAAGGCGTGCAAATTTATCTATTGAAGTCCGTAATCGCAACAGATATTTTCGTTGCAGGTAAATTTCTTTTATACGTCCCAATTCAGCATCATCGTGCTTCGTTTCGAAGGCCTTAATAGCGGCCTCCATACGTTGTTGAAAGCCTTCTTCAAGTCCTTGGAAGTCGTTTGACAAGGTTTGAATCTGCTCGGGTTCTTCCATGCCTGCCTCCATAATACGCTCGTTCCACTCCATCATCTCCATAAGAAACTCCGGATCTAATTTATCGTCGGTCGAAATGGGATGCCCAAGGTGTTCAAGCACGTATTTGATGCGTTCATCAAAATCCGACAGGGTTTTATAAGCCTGGTTATTCAGCGACGTCATCAGCAATGCCTGCTCATACGCTGCATCGTCGCCAGCCGCATAATCGGGATGATGGTTGCGTGAAATATTCAGGTATTTCTTTCGCAGTGCCTCCAGGTCAATTTGGAAGCCTACCTCGATACCAAAATGTTCGAAATAGTTATCCGACACGTTTATAGGAACTTGGATTTAATGATTTGCCAGATGTCGTTACCCATGGTTAGCGCCATAAGGGTAAGCAAAATGGCCATTCCAATGTATTGCGCTACTAAAAGCACACGCTCAGGTGCTGGTTTTCCAACAATCATTTCATACGTCAGAAAGACCATGTGACCGCCATCCAGGGCAGGTATTGGCAAAGCATTCATAAAGGCTAGAGCAAGCGATATCATAGCGGTTAAGCTCCAGAAACGCTGCCAGTCCCACTTCGCTCCGAAGAACGATGCCATTCCAATGATACTCTTTACTTCCTTAGCCGGCACGTCGCCGCTAAAGATTTTACCAAGACCCACTACGTTGTAATAAATCACATCCCAGCTCTCCTTAAACGAATACTTAATGGCAGAGCCAAAGGTGTATGCCGTTCGCTCATTGGGATATTCGATTACCTTAGGTCTAAAGCCGAGTCGACCACCAGTATCTACCTGAGATGTAAGGCTTACCTCTTCCCCACCACGTTTTACAACTACGGGAACCGTTTTCTCTTTCGCATGCCATAACAGGGTTACCATATGGCTATAGCTTTTTAGCGCCGTATCGTTTATCGAAATGATCTCGTCGCCCGGTAGCATGCCTGCCTGGGTAGCATAGTCGAGTTCGCTACTCAATTCTTTGACCCATACTGTGCTGCGGCAATCGATGAAAGCGCCTTTGTTATTCTTAAGTACTTTGAAGTAATCACTTGGAATGGTAATGGTTTTTTGCTCTCCATCACGCTCCACGACCATATCACCTCCAAACATAGCTTCCAGTGAACTGTAGTCGCGAAACCGTTTGTGTGTTTCTCCGTTCAAAGAGATCAGTTTATCTCCTTCTTCAAAACCAATGGCTTCAGCTACCGGACCTACAATGATACCGTGCTGGTTTACCGTGTCCATCGTTACGTAGTCCTTTTGGAAACCCAATAGAACAACCAGGTAGAATACATAACCTAAAATAAGGTTAACCACAATTCCACCAATCATAACAATAAACCGTTGCCAGGCGGGTTTGCTTCTAAACTCCCAAGGTTGAGGTTCTGACTTCATTTGTTCGGTATCCACTGATTCGTCGATCATACCCGATATTTTTACATAGCCGCCAATGGGCAACCACCCAATACCATATTCAGTATCTCCTTTTTTAAAACTGAACAACTTCTTTCCAAATGCATCGAAGAACAGGTAGAACTTCTCTACACGAATGCCAAAGGCTCTGGCGGCCAGGTAATGTCCAAGCTCGTGGAACGTTACCAAAATTGCTAACGCTAAAATAAGCTGGCCCGCCATGATCAATCCTGCCATATACGTAGGTCTTTACTTGTTGATTTTATCGGTCGCGAAAATACGCATATTCCACCCGTCTTAAACAGGTATCGGATGGAAACGTCGTTTTTGTAGATAATCTATGAACGAGCTATGGTTCAAACAATTTCATTTTTTTTTCGTGAAAAGAAAACAAATGGTTTAGCTTTGCGGTTCTCTAACGAAATGGTCTCGTGGCCGAGTGGCTAGGCAGAGCTCTGCAAAAGCTTGTACAGCGGTTCGAATCCGCTCGAGACCTCAAAGAAAAACGCCTGTTTCCTCATTGGAAGCAGGCGTTTTAGGTTTAAAATCACCCCTCTTTGCTCTGTACACAATAGATCGTTATATGTAACTAACCAGAGCTTGCCATTTTGAGTAAAAAACTTGACAAGATGGGCGTAACCCGGTAGTTTCGGTATAAGTACTAAATACAAATACTTATGAAAACTACTACTTTTAAACAATCCAAACGATCACTCTATCTCTTATTTACGGCACTTTTGATTGGCCCGCTGGCCGTTTATGCTCAAACCTTTAGTTCGGTTAGCGTTATTACGGTGGAAAGCGAGGCTGACTGCAGCGAGGCTACTTTTAAGGTGAGGTACCGGGTAAACACGCCCAGTGCAACAGGTGGTTACATCGTTCAAAAAGTTCACCTAAAAGGTTATCGCATCCGATGCGACCTGGCTAGTAATGGTCGTGTTGACCTGGTTTATTACGAAGCCTGGCCCGTTGCTCCAGGAAGTGACTCTGCCATTGGTGGAATTCCTGAGACCGGTACAACAGCGTCGGGCCAAACCTGGAACGACCAGTACACCATGGGGCCACTCAACAATACCTTTGGTGAAATGAGTTGGCAGGGTGAAGTTGGTTTCATTGCAAACCCAAGCGGAGGTGGCACTCATTTAGACACCACCTGGAACCGTGATTCGGTGCAACAAACAGGCGGGCTTCTGGGTACCGTTACACCTCCAAGCTGGTGGGCCGCTCTTGAATCGAGTGGTAAACTCACCAGTCATGATGCCTACACTTCGTGGTATTGCTGCGATGGCGTAAACAGTGCCTTTATTTTGGACAACACCTACGTACCGGTTACAATCGAGGTAGACACCAACGATGTTCAAACAACCGATACCGGTAGCACGGCTAACAAACAAAAAATCAAGGACCGATTGAAAGATCTGCATGAAGACACGTGTGTTCAAAACCTGGTCAATGAAATTAAGGACCTGACCGAACGCATAAAACGTTTAGATGAGGAAATGGAGCGGGCTATCCGTGAAGGAGAAGGCATTACTCCTGAACAACTGGCAGAACGTGCTCGGCTTTTAGGTGAGCTTGAAGAAAAACAGAAGGCACTTGAAAAGAAAATTCGGGACTCAAGGACAGCCAGTGGTTCTGACATCATCATGGGGACTTCCGACTTTGCCGAAACCCCGGTAAGACTGTTCCCTAATCCAATAAAGCCGGATGAAGTTCTGCACTTCAAAGGCTTTATGGAACTACAACGAATTGATATTTACACAATTGCTGGTAAAAAGGTAAAATCGGCCGATCTGTTCGGTGCGAAAACCTTCGACATGGACATTGGAGACATTGGCTCCGGGCAGTTCATGATCATAATACGAGATCAAGATGGAAATACGCATCGTAAGAAGCTGTTGATTTTCTAACTCAAATCAAAAGAAAAAGGTCGGCGATTATGCCGACCTTTCCTTTTATCTTTTTCTAACCACAGCGTGGTGACTAGCTTTATTTATACTTAGATGCTTCTCTCTTCACCGCGTCAAGCTTCTTTTTTTGCTCAGCAATCTCGCGCTTCTTGGCGATTTGCTCCTGGTCGTTTTTTTCAAGCGCTGCTTCACGAGTCTCGATAACCTCCTTAGCCTTTTTGATATCCTTCTCGTAGCCTTCCTTGTCCTTTTCCAGGCCTTTCTGCTCACGTTCAAGTTTATCAAGCGACTTGGATTCCGTATCAACCTTTTTATTCACGGCTTCCAACGCTGTAGCAATGGCAAATTTGCGCATAAGTCCACGCGCAGCTATAGCTTTTTGCGGAAAGTTGGAAGAGTTTAGATAGGTATCACCCCGCTTGAAGAAAGCATTGAGGTAAACTCCTTCTGGTGTTTCGTTAAAATTGGCATAAATAGTAATGGCCTTATCTTCTATGGATGGCACCACCACCTGGTCGCTAATAAAATCATCCGATTTGGGGACCTTACTGGTTTTGGCCCCGTACTCCTTAATCAATTTCTCCCACGAACGCGCTGCGTCCTTGGCATTGGTTTCAGGTATCAGAATCTTAAATCCCTGTTGAACTCCCTGACTCATTGAAACCGAGACATCACCAGCCGTACTGACCTGTGCTTGAATATGTACGGTAAATAGAAGGGCAGCCAGGGCTATTATTCCTTTTTTCATTGTGTTCATTTTAGTTATCCGAATATACGATTGGCAAGTTGCATTGCCGTGTTAAATTTTTCTTTGTTAAGGTGATGCTCTACATTGTTGTTTTCAAAAAACTGAATGAGGTTTTCAGTGGGCATGTTTCCTACCAGCTCATCTTCGGCCATAGGACAGCCACCATAGCCCTTAATTGCACCGTCAAATCTTCGACAACCATTTTCCCATGCGGCCTTAACTTTTTCCTCCCAATTGTCGATTCGCGTATGAAAATGGGCTCCAAATTCAGCCTTGGTAAACGGCTCCATAGCCTTAAAAACATCCCGTATACGGGTTTCGTCGCTCACTCCTACTGTGTCGCTTATTGAAAAAGAGTCTACCCCCAAACCTTCCAGTTTTCCAACCCAATCCTGTACAATAGCAGCATTCCAGTCGTCACCATAATTATTGCCAAACCCCATTGAAATATAGATCACCACTTCCTTATCGTGTTTTGCAGACTTTTCAAGAAGGTACTTCACTACGTCCACACTGTCTTCGATCGATTTATTGGTATTTCGCTGTTGGAAGGTCTCCGAGATCGAGAACGGGTATCCGATATACTGAACCCGTTGATGTTGCACCGCGTCGTCAATGCCGCGTTGATTGGCAACAATAACAGAGAGTCTGGTTTCAGAATCCGTTAGGTTATCCAGCACTTCTTCTGTATCGCGCATCTGAGGAATGGCTTTTGGAGACACAAAGCTTCCACAATCAAGCGTGTGGTATCCTACTTCCAATAAAGCATTAATGTAATCGATTTTCGTCTTGGTTGGGACAAACCATTTCAGGCCTTGCATGGCATCTCTGGGGCACTCGATTATTTTAACTTTCATATTACTGAGCGGGTGTTTGCATTTCGTTCCAAAAGTACCATTTTTGCAGCTTTTAAAAGAGAAACGAGCAAGAAATACATGTCTCAAAAAGAGCTATCTAAAGAAGAAATCGACGCATTGGAAACCACTTCCAATTCCGATTCTGTCCCTACTCCGCAAAACACAGCATCTGACCCATCAGTTTCTACTGCAGAAGGGACGTTAACTGAACGTAAACCTGGCCCTTGGACACGGTATGCAGATTCGAACGTAAGCAGTGAAGAAGTTACAAACGTAGCTACGAATGAAGCGATCACCGAGGAACCGTCATCGGAAGAAGTTTCTGTTTCCGAAACTTCGGAAGTAATTGACTCAACCGAATTAGATGAATCAGACGCTGAAGAGCTGGGAGATGACAGCACGGAAGAGGCTATGCCTGCCGACATTGACCTCGAGACATTGTCAAAAGATGAATTGCTCGAACTGGCAATTTCAGCTACTCAAAAATTCACTCCTCGGGTTGCCTTTAAACGATTGCAACAAATTCGTCCGGTGTTTAACGACCTGCTTCGCGCCGAAAAACGAGAGGCCCTAAATAAGTTTGTTGAAGAAGGCAATGAGCCTGACAACTTTGAATACAATGACGACGACTACCGGGAGAAGTTTAAAAATGCTTTCAATCTTGCGAAAAATGCTCGCATGGAAGAACGTGAGCGAATTGAGAAAGAGAAACTCAAAAACTTCAAGCTAAAACAAGGCCTGCTCGAAAAGCTAAGAGCCATTACGGAAACAGACGAAACGGAAAAGAGTCTGGATGAGGTAAAAAATATTCAACAGGAATGGAGATCCATTCGAGTACTTCCTGCCGAAAAGGTTCAGGAACTTTGGGATTCGTACCACTTCTTACTTGACAAGTTCTACGACAATCACTCCATCAACATTGAGCTCAAGGAACTCGACCGAAAGAAGAACCTCGAAGTCAAAATTGACCTGTGTAAAAAAGTAGATGAGCTGAGCAGTGAAAACTCCTTAAAAAAGAGCTTCATCCTTCTAAATAAGTATCAGGAGGAATTTAGAAATACCGGACCTGTTCCGCGCGAATTCAACAAGGAAATTTGGGATCGGTTTAGAGCGGCCTGTGATAAGGTTTATGAGCAGAAGAAAGCCGTTTTTGAGGCGCTTGAGGAAAACCGAAAGAAAAACCTTGAGCTCAAGACGATTCTGATTGAAAAAGCAGAATTAATAGCGCAAACCAGTCCAAAGAAGATAAAGGAATGGCGCGAAAAGACTACCGAACTGGATGGGTTAATGGCCGAATGGAAGAAAATTGGCCAGGTACCGAAGGCTCAAAACGAGGAAGTGTGGAAACGGTTCCGTAAGTCGTTTAACACCTTCTACGACAACAAAAGCAATTACTTTAAACAGGTTAATAAAGAGCGAAAAGCTAACCTCATTTTAAAGGAGGAAATTTGCAAACGAGCAGAAGAGATCAAAGACAGCGAAGACCTGAACTTTGCTACTAACGAACTCAAAAAGCTTCAACGCGAGTGGAAAGAAATTGGACCCGTTCCGGAAAAGGTTTCGAATGCTATTTGGAAACGATTCCGTGCAGCTTGCGACGAGTTCTTTAACCGTAAACAAAAGGCTGTTGAAGGTCGCAAAGAGGAAGAGACCCAGAATCTGAGCAAAAAGCAGGAGCTAATTGTCAAACTAGAGGCCATCCTGGAAAACGGGAAGTCGGATACCATTCTTAACGAGTTGAAAGCCATTCAGAAGGAATGGAACACCATTGGTTACGTGCCAATAAAAAGCAAAAAAGAGGTTGAAGCGAAGTACCGAAAGGCTTCTGATGCAGTGTTCAACAAGTTTAAACTTGATCGACAAAGTATTAAAGCCGGTCAAATCAAGGAGCATTACGAAAACCTTGCTCAACTCCCATCAGGCAAGCAAAAATTAAGCGACGAAGAGTTTAAACTCAAGAAGAAAATGAAGTTCTTGTCTGGAGAAATTGCCACGCTTGAAAACAACATGGAGTTCTTTGGGCGATCAAAAGGAGCTCAAAAACTAAAGGATGAGATCGCTGGTAAGATTGATAAAACCAAGGACCAGTTAGCTCGACTTAAAGCTGAACTTAAGGTTATTAAAAACCTTAAATCGGCTCCGAAAGAAGCACCTGCACCAGAGGCTCAGCAATAGTATGCACAGGGCCTACGGCTTAGGAAAACGACTGCTGCTGTTTGTTCAGTTTTGGATTTCAGCAAAGTCGTATCATTCGGTTCATAGCCCAATGGTCTTTGACCTTATTCAGCGACTTCGAAAAGTACGTGATAAACGGACGAAATTCGCCCGGATTGAAGCACTGCGGAAAAAGCTTACAGCAAACGAGACGTTAATTGAATTTAACGACTTGGGAAACCATGGTGAACCGAGATCAAGGTCCATATCATCCATAGCCAAAAGATCGGCAAAAAGTCCTGCCATGGGGCTTGTTCTTTCCGAAATAGTTGAGTTTGTACGTCCGGAAGTTGGGATTGAGTTGGGAACGTCGCTCGGATTAAGCTTAGCCTATCAGGTCACAGCCAACCCCAATATGCAGTTTTTTAGCCTGGAAGGCTCGCCAGAAATCGCTGAAATTGCTAATCGTAATCTCAGTGAACTTGGAATTCGAGCCAACTTGCGTATAGGCAATTTTGACGACGTCCTTCACCCCCTTCTTGAAGAATTGGAAACGGTAGACTATGTATTTGTTGATGGTAACCACCAACTCGAACCCACTTTACGCTACTTCGAACTCATCATTAGCCATATGCCGAAAAAAGGCTGCATCGTTTTTGACGACATCTATTGGTCGGAAGGCATGCGACAAGCCTGGACCACCATCATTGCAGATGATCGTGTGGCAATTAGCATTGACCTATATCACCTCGGCATTGTTTTTATTCGCGATGGTGTGGAGAAGCAACACTTTAAGCTGAGACTTTAGCCAGGGCATCCATATAAACAGGAATTACCTTTTCCCAGGAAAATTGCTCGGCCAAATGCCTGTAATCCGATGGTTCACCCTTGAGGAGACTTTCTCGCAGCTGCGCCTTAAACTCTTCGTTGGTTTCATAAAAGATCGACCGATCATCGTACAAAGAAGGATACGACAATCGATTGGGTAGAATGGGTTGAACACCGCAATAAACAGCCTCAAGCACACTTAATCCGAAGAATTCCTGGTTAGACGAAACAGGAAGCACCGTGCATTGCCAAAGTGCATGAACGTATTCTTCTCTCGATTCAAAATAGCCCCAATGACGAATGACGGTTGATAGTTTCGACTTGGCGATGTCAAAAATTTTCGGGTGCTTTCCGAAGTGTTCGCCACACACAACCAGCTCAAAATCAACGCCTTCATCGAACAGTTCAATCAAAGTCGAAAAGAAGAGCTCCGGGTTTTTATCATGTTCCCAACGATGGTTCCAAAGCACCACAGGTCGTTTACTCCGTGACACTTTGACCTGGTCGAGGTCGTGAGCATCAATGCCTAAAGGTACCACCTGTGACTTCTTAACACACTCCGGTATGCGCTTAATTAATGTAGCACTTTCCGGAAACGGTTGCAGAAAGTTGGGAAGGCGCTCGTAAAAGACTTCCTTGTGAAAATCCGAATTGAACCATACAACGTCTGAGGCCAAAACCGACTTGAAGTTTATCCACCCATATTGGCGGTCGCGCTGTTGCAGTTCCAATGGAGTTTGAAAAGGATACACAATTTGATTCTCGTGCATATACAGTGCCACAGGGAGCTTCGACTTCACCGGGTTGAGCAAACCTTTAAAAGCTGCAACGTCAAGCATATCGGTTACCAGAAACACGTCAAAGTCCTCGTTACTCGTGTTAACCTTCTCCGAAAGAAATACGCAGGCTGAACTCATCCTCCACTTCCAATGCCTTCCTGGTAATGAGAATAAAACAACACGAGCGTCAAGCAGCTGTGTAAGGCGATCAGCCCAGTACTTATGCGAACCGGCATAAAAAGGTTCTATGAGGGCAATCGTTAACTTACGAGGCATCAGCGCAGGATGTTTCTTCTGTTTAACTCTCTTCGGTACGCTGCTGCATTGCGGTTGTGCTGAGCCGCATTTTTTGCAAAAACATGGTATCCTGAAAAATCAGCCTTGGCGCAGAAGTACATATAGTCATGACTATCTGCATTCAAAACAGCGTCAATTGCCTTAGTGCTCGGAAGTAGAATCGGACCAGGAGGAAGTCCAAGGTTTTTGTATGTGTTGTAGGGGCTTTCAATCTCGAGGTCGCGATTTAATACCCGTTGGCGGCCTTCTTCGTGAATGAGAAAACGTATGGTTGGATCTGCACCCAGGGGCCAGTCTTTTTGTAATCGGTTCAGATAAACACCGGCAATGGTTTTCATCTCTTCATCCATAATGGTTTCGGCGTCAACAATGCTCGCAAGAATGACTACGTCTTGTTGATCTAAGCCCAGTTCCGCGGCCTTGGTTTTGCGTTCAGCGGTCCAAAAGCGATCAGCCTCCCGCTTAAACCTTCGAAAAACGCCATCAACCGTAGTAGCCCAGTTAAACCGATATGTGTTTGCGTAGAACAGACAGGGCCAGTTGTCATTTGTAAAACCAATCGAATCCAGAAAGCCCTCTGTGCGCATTCGTTCAACCAGTTCGGATGAGTCTACTTCCAGATTGGCTGCAATTCGACCAAAGATGTCATATCCGATTATACTGCTGTTCAATACCACATCTACGTCTACCGTGCTTCCCGACCGCAGATGAGAGACCAACCTCCTGTTACTCCAATGATCTTTAATCACGTACTTACCCGGAATTACCTTATTGGGAAGGTTCATACGCTGAGCAATGGTGTTAAACGACGTAAAGTCAACCACCAACGGGTAGAGTTCAGTGGTAAGTGAATCGTAGTTCCACCCTGTTTTAACGAAAACTTCATGTTCATTATCCACAGCATCAACAACGTTGTCTGACATTACCCAACGATATGCTAAAAAAGCTGTAAATGAGCCGATTATCACAATCAGCCCCAGCACAATCCATATAACTCGTTTCCTGCTCACGCGGCAAATATACAACGTTGATAATGCGTATTGGGATGATATTAATGTCGTAGATTTGCGGACATTCTCGGTATATGAAGATAGCCATTATAGGATACGGTAAAATGGGAAAGGCCATTGAGGCCATTGCGGTTGATAGAGGACATCAGATTGTGTTCAAAACCAACGATCCAAATTTTTCTAAAGAAGAGGTCTCCCTGGCGGATGTTGCCATTGAGTTTACGACTCCTGACTCAGCAGTAGGAAACATCAAAACCTGCGCTGACGCCGGTGTTCCTGTTGTGGTTGGTACAACGGCATGGTACGATTCGTTTGACGAAACGGCACAATACATAAGAGACAATAAAGGTGGATTGTTTACCGCAACTAACTTCAGTATTGGGGTTAATCTATTCTTCAAGCTCAATGCACTGGCGGCTCAGCTCATTGATGGTTATTCTGAATATGAACCCAGTATTGATGAAATTCACCATCTTCAAAAGTTAGATGCCCCAAGTGGAACGGCAATAACAACTGCCGAAACACTGCTAACCAATCTTAGTAGAAAAAACAATTGGGTTCATCATGAAAATGGCATTGGTACCATATCAAATGATGTAGAATTGAGCGTTAACTCGTTCAGAGAAGAAAACGTACCCGGCACACACACCGTGAAATACAGCAGCGATATCGATACAATTGAAATTAAGCACACGGCGCATAACCGAAAAGGATTTGCAACCGGAGCGGTAGTGGCTGCTGAATGGATGGTTGGCAAGACCGGTATATACACAATGAGAGATTTACTTAACCTATAATTAAAATGAGCTTTAACCCTGTCGAAACATTCAGAGACTTTAGGACCAGAACAAAGGTGGTTTTAATCGTTTGGACCGTCCTGAACCTCTTCCTTTTGTGCATCTTGTTATTTGCTGCCAAAGCACCTGTTATAGGTAGCCTTATCTTCTTTATCATTTGGGAGTTAGCGGTTTGGGGATACTATGTTTACCGTTACAAATACCGTGAACACCATCGGGTTGGCGAGTGGGTAGACGCAATTATGTTTGCCGTTATTGCCGCAACCGTGATCCGGAGTATGTTCATCGAACTATACCAAATTCCAACTTCCTCTATGGAAAAGTCACTCATGGTTGGGGACTTCCTGTTTGTCAACAAAATGGCTTACGGAACGCGGTTAACTATGACGCCACTGAGCTTTCCTTTTGCTCACCATACCATACCAAAAATTAATACAAAGGCCTACTCAGAAGCGATCAAGTTTCCATACTTCAGGCTTCCTGGTTTCGGTAAGGTGAAAAATGGAGATGTGGTTGTATTCAACTGGCCAGACGAACGTGAAGGAAGGCCTGTAGACAAAAAAGAGAACTATATTAAACGATGTGTTGCCATACCAGGGGATACGCTTAGCGTAATCAATGGAGTAGTACATATCAATGGGGTGGCTGAAAATATACCACCGAACCGCCAGTTTGCATACGAAGTAAAAACCAATGGCGGCGACCTGGGTAAGAAATTTTATCAGGAGCAGGATATCACAGATAAGGAGTCAGGACAAATGGGCAACGACCCTGGCAAACTCATACACCGTATGCAGTTAACCGATGTAAACTATAATGCCGTAAAAGAACATACGCGAACTGTTTCGATCGATACCATCATACACGAGCATGGAAACAACGACGGCCAACTGTTCCCATATAATAAGCAGAGTCAGTGGAGCCGTGACTTTTACGGACCATTGTACATTCCCAAGAAAGGCGAAACCGTACCTCTGAATGCTGAGACATACGCCCAATATGAGCGTTTGATTAAGGTGTACGAGCACCACGACGATTTTACAGCGCGGAATGGTAAGTTTTACATGGGTGATAGCGAGGTTACGGAATACACATTCGAAATGGACTATTATTTCATGATGGGTGATAACAGGCATTACAGCTACGATTCTCGTTTCTGGGGATTTGTGCCCGAAGACCACATTGTTGGTAAGGCCTGGTTCGTTCTGTGGTCGGTAAAACAAGATGTAAATCAGGTTCGTGAACGCGATCCTGACACTGGACAAATGCGTCTTACCGATCAACGAAGTTTTGGTGGAATGCGTTGGAACCGAACGTTCAAAAAAATTAGATAATGGAAAGAAGCGCAATGCGCGTAGTTTTCATCGGCACACCTGATTTCTCAGTTCCCTCTTTGGCTAAACTGGTCGAATCGGGGTACAACGTGGTAGGTGTTATCACCGCCCCGGACAGAAAAAGCGGTAGAGGTATGAAACTTCAGGCTTCCGCTGTAAAAAAATATGCCGAAAGCCAGGGATTACGAGTTCTTCAGCCCACCAACCTAAAGAACCCTGATTTTGTTGAAGAACTACGGGCACTGAAAGCCGATATTCAGGTGGTAATTGCGTTCCGAATGCTTCCGGAAGTGGTTTGGAACATGCCTGCGTTTGGAACCATAAACCTGCATGCCTCTTTATTGCCAAACTACAGAGGAGCAGCCCCCA
>JAEPQQ010000096.1:14499-14795 GCA_017640445.1 Bacteroidia bacterium
ATACGGGTAACATCTTGGCGCAACACGAAATGGACATTGTGAGTGATGAGACCGCTGGCCAGTTGCACGACCGCATGATGGTTGCAGGTGCCGATGTCGTTCTTAAAACATTGGATGAAGTTCGTTTGGGAACGAGTGTTGAAACTCCCCAGAATCATAGCATAGAACACAACCCTGCTCCTAAGATCTACAAATCGACCTGCGAAATCGATTGGAACCGATCTGGAATTGAGATATACAATCTGATTCGTGGCCTAAGCCCCTACCCTGCAGCCCGAACCCTGTTCGAAGGCAAA
>JAEPQQ010000097.1:0-14363 GCA_017640445.1 Bacteroidia bacterium
CGATTTGGAGAAAAGGTGGAGTCAACAGAAATAACTACAGAGAAGGTAACCATCCAGCTCTCAGGCGGAGATGTGCTCACTGCAGAGGTGGTGGTGGATTGTTCCGGAGCGCACTCCGATTTGGCTAAGGATCATGGAATTGAACTGGAACACAACCATTACTGTGCCGGTTTACGTCAATATTACGAAGGAGTGGAAGGCCTGAACGACGAAGGATATATTGAGCTACACTTCATTAACGACGTCCTACCAGGATACTTTTGGATATTTCCGATGACCAATGGTAGAGCGAATGGGGGAATTGGCATGTTAAGTTCCAGTATTTCAAAGAATAAGGTGAACCTCAAGCGCGTTTTGAATGAAGTAGTTACCTCGCACCCGGTAATAAGCCAACGTTTTAAAAACGCAACAGCCCTGGAGAAACCGAGGGGGTGGGGGTTGCCACTTGGATCCAAAAAAAGACAGCTGAGTTTTGACCGATTACTTTTCTGCGGTGATGCTGCGTCGATTATCGACCCCTTTACCGGAGAAGGTATTGGAAATGCAATGATAAGTGCCAAGTATGCCTCAGATGTTCTGACGGAAGCCATCAACAAAAACGAGGTTAGCAGTTCATTTCTTAACCAATACGACCATCTCGTTTATCACCATCTTTGGCCTGAGTTGAACATGAGTCATCAACTACAAAAGATGGTTAAGTATCCGTGGTTGTTCAATTTCGTTGCGAACAAGGGACGAAAAAGTGCTGAATTCAAATCGCTGCTCACCGCCATGTTCGAAAACGTGAACCTGAGAAAGAAATTTCGTGATCCCCGGTTCTATCTTCGGCTGTTATTTAACCGATAACTGGGCCGTATATCTGGTTTCGTTATAGAGTTCCAAAACGGAACGTTTCGGCAAGGAAATGCAGTTTCCACACGTCTTCGAGGGCTAGTTACAATTTTTTAGTGTACTTTCGTTTAACGAAATTATAAGAACGTTGAACAATATTTCTACAAGGTTCACCATTAAAGACCTTGAAAATCTTTCAGGAATTAAGGCTCATACCATCCGAATTTGGGAGAAGCGCTATGGAATTCTTGTGCCAAGCAGAACGGACACGAATATCCGGTTTTATGATTCCAAAGGGCTGAAAAAGCTGCTCAATGTAAGTCTGTTGTACAAATCGGGTTACAAGATTAGTAAGATAGCCAAATTGTCGGAAGACGAGCTTCGAACCCTGGTTAAAGAAAGCATGGCAAAGGGGAACGGAGATGCTGCTTATTTTGACGCCCTGGTTCTTTCAATGCTTACGTTTAATCAAGCTTTATTTGAGCATACGTACAACAGGTTGGTAGCCGACTATTCGTTCCGGCATGTATTCGTAGAAGTGCTGGTCCCCTTACTCCATAATATTGGAATACACTGGCAGTCAGAGAGTATAACGCCTGCTAATGAGCATTTTATATCAAACTTGATTCAACAGAAACTCCATGTGAACATTGAACGTGTTCAGCACATAATGCCGGATAATCACGATGAGGTATACGTGTTATACCTTCCTGAAAATGAGATCCACGAGTTAGGTTTGTTGTATCTCCATTATGAGTTAATGTTAAAGGGGTACCATTCTATTTATTTGGGGCAAAGTGTGCCAATGGATAACCTCATCACCTTGCAGTCTTCCTTTAACCGTATTACATACGTAAGTTACTTTACGATAAGACCTGAACAAGGCGAGGTAGAGAGCTACTTAGAGCAGTTCGGGGAGAAGGTTCTGGTGCGAAATGAAGATTGTTTCTGGGTTACGGGACGTAACGTACGACACTCTGACATCGAAGTGGAGAGCAATCAGCTCATTTTGTTTAACGATTTGAATGAAATTTTAAACAAAATCGTCTAATTTCTTGCTTTTTTGTTTAACAATCGTTTGTTTTGTTTAAACAAAATGAAAAAAGTCAACATAATTGGTTCTGGTTTTTCCTCTCTTTCGGCCGCTTGTTACCTTGCCCAATCGGGTTTAGATGTACATGTCTACGAGAAGAATGATCAACCCGGAGGTCGCGCACGATTGCTTGAGGCTCATGGCTTCCGTTTCGATATGGGGCCAAGTTGGTACTGGATGCCTGACGTGTTTGACCGCTTTTTTGAAGATTTTGGATACACTACATCGGAATTCTATAACCTAATACGTCTGACTCCAGCTTACAAGGTGTTCTTCGAAGACTTTAGTAATGTGGAACTGCCATCCTCTGTCTCTGAGATCTGCGATTTCTTTGAGGCGGAGGAACCTGGCAGCAGTCAGAAGTTAAAGGCGTTCTTGAAAAAGGCTCAATTCAATTACGAAACAGCCATGCAAGACCTGGTTTATAAACCGGGTGCCTCGGTTGGAGAACTGATAACGCCAAAGACCATTACCAGGTTAGGGCAATTCTTTACAACGATTCGGTCTACCGTTCGGAGCGATTTTAAGAGCAGCAAACTGATCCAAATATTGGAGTTCCCGGTTCTGTTTCTTGGGGCGAAACCTGAAAACACGCCGGCCTTCTATAATTTTATGAACTACGCGGATCTCGTGTTGGGTACCTGGTATCCCGAAGGAGGTATGCATCAAATTGTAAGAGCCATGGTTAAGCTGGCGAAGCAGTTAGGTGTACAGTTTCATATGAATGCATCGGTTGACGAAATCGTTGTTGAAGATGGGAAAGCTAAGGGACTCCGGGTGAACGGTGAACTTGTTCCAGGTGATTTGATCCTGAGTGGGGCTGACTACCACCATACAGAACAATTGCTGAATCCAAAATACAGAAGCTTTTCAGACAAGTATTGGCAATCGCGAACATTTGCCCCGTCAGCGTTAATCTTTTATCTGGGATTCGATAAGAAACTAAAGAACCTAAGACATCATAATCTGTTTTTTGATGAGGATTTTGATATACATGCACGGGCCATATATGATCACATTAAGTGGCCCGAAAATCCTTTGTTCTACGCCAGCTTCCCGAGCATGACAGATTCAACGGTTGCACCCGAAGGACAGGAGAACGGTTTTATTCTGATTCCGTTAGCACCCGGTTTGAAGGACGATAAACAGTTGCATCAAAACTACAGAGACCTGGTTATTAAACGCTTAGAGCAACACACGGGTCAGAAAATTGCCGATCATATTGTGTATTCACGATCCTATTGCGTGAACGACTTTCAAAAGGATTATAACTCGTATAAGGGAAACGCCTATGGAATGGCCAATACCCTGCGCCAGACTGGTTTCCTGCGCCCGGGAATTCGCAGCAAGAAAGTTGAGAATCTCTTTTTTACCGGTCAGTTAACCGTTCCCGGCCCAGGCGTGCCACCGGCGCTGATATCGGGTAAAATATCATCAGAACTTATTATTAAAGAAGCAATCCAATCTCATTCTTATGCATCTATTTAACGAACTATCGTATCAGTGCAGTCAGTCAGTTACCATGGCGTACAGCACGTCCTTTTATTCTTCAGTGAGCATGTTGGATCCCATTATTCAGGATGATATTCACAACATTTACGGGTTCGTTCGTTTTGCGGATGAGATCGTAGACACGTTTTTGGAGTACGATCAGGAATACCTCTTGAACAGGTTCGAATCAGATCTGTATGAAGCATTAGGAATGGGAATAAGTCTCAATCCGATCTTGAACTCGTTTCAAAAAACAGTGCACAAATATGGAATTGACCTGGAATTGATAAAGGCGTTTATGAAAAGCATGCGCATGGACCTAACCAAAAAGGAGTATACATCGCAAGACGACTATGAGGAGTACATTTATGGCTCTGCCGACGTAGTTGGTTTGATGTGCCTGAAAGTCTTTGTTGGCGGCGATGATTCAGAATATCACCGATTAAAACCCAGCGCTATGAAGTTGGGTTCGGCTTTTCAGAAGGTAAACTTTCTAAGAGACCTTAAGAGCGACACAGAAGTGCTAAACCGAAGTTACTTCCCGAATGTTGACCTGAATAACCTAACCTCAGAAACCAAACAACAGATTATCGACGAGATAGAACGCGATTTTGAGGCAGCCTACAAGGGTATTGTACAACTACCGGATACAGCGCGATTTGGGGTTTATACCGCATATAAATACTATAGACAGTTACTCAAAAAACTGAAAAGAACGCCTTCCAACAAGATCATGGAGGCTCGAATTAGGGTACGCGACCATGTAAAACTTGGTCTATTGGTTAAGTCATATGTCAACGTAAAGCTGCAATTGTTGTGAAAAGACGAACACCTGGAATTTTAGGGTTGTGCTGGTTGCTTTTGTCAAGCTTCACCAATAACGTACCCATTCGATCTGACTTTCAAAACGGAATGAACACCGAAGAGGGGTTAAAGTCAATCCTTAACAACACTACATATCCCTCCTCTAACCTTACTCTCGCATATAAAGGAGTGGCGTCCTGCATGTCGGCTGAATATGCCACCTTTCCTACAACTAAATGGTCGTATTTTTCAGATGGAAAAGAGAATTTAGACAAGGCGGTAAAGGCATCCCCAATGAATCCTGAGATCAGATATGCCCGGTTGCTGATTCAGTTAAACGTTCCTTCGTTTCTGATGTATAATAGCAACGTCACTGTAGACCTGGCAAAATTCCGATTGCACTTACCTAAGTATTCGGTAAGTTTGGTTTGGAAAAAGAGGTTTATCGATAACCTGTTGACCAGTAAACGCATTACCGAATCGCAAAAAAACACACTTACTAAACTCAAAAACGAACTAAAATGAACATACTCATCTTTGTTACCACATTTTTCTTCATGGAATTTGTAGCCTGGTTTACGCATAAGTACGTAATGCACGGATTTCTTTGGTCGTTACACGAGGATCATCACACTCATACCAATCCCGGTTTTTTCGAAAAGAACGATGCGTTTTTTCTAATTTTTGCCATACCCAGCATGTTAACTATTCTCCTGGGTTCACTTTATGGCTTAGGAGGCTTACTCGCAATTGGGTTGGGGATTTTGGCGTATGGCATTTGTTACTTTTTGGTTCATGATGTGTTTATCCATCAGCGGTTTAAGTGGTTGCGAAATTCAAACAACTTCTACTTTCGGGCCATCCGACGTGCACACAAACTGCATCATAAACACATGGGTAAAGAAGATGGAGAATGTTTTGGTATGCTGGTAGTACCGTTTAGACACTTTCTCAAAGAACTTAAGAGAAACAAAGCGTAGCCTTCATGTTTGAAACACATCGGCTCTACCTAGTTTTAATGATATTTTCCCTTTTAGGGCCTTTGCTGTATAGTTTCAAACGACCGGTTTACTTCGTCAATCGGTGGAAAGACGTGGTAGTAGCCAGTTTGGCCATGATGGCCATATTCGTACCCTGGGACATCGCCTTTACCGCAAAAGGTGTTTGGTACTTCAATCACGATTACACCATTGGTATGGATGTTTGGCATCTGCCCCTCGAAGAGTGGATGTTCTTTTTGGTAATTCCGTTTGCATGCGTCTTTGTATATGAGGTGATGAACCACATGGTACGTATCAACATCAGAGAGGCCGTGTTACCTTTTTTTTATGTTACCTATGGCTTGATTACTTTCATTCTTTCGTTTGTATTCCATGATCAGGTCTACACGTTGGTTGCATGTGGTTTGGCTGCTGCACTTTCTTTGACAGCGGCGTTTCTGAAACCGTCGTGGTCAGGGAAGTTCTTACGGATGTACATCGTTATCTGGATTCCGTTTCTCATTGTAAATGGCATTTTAACGGGTGCAGTAACCAAGAATCCTGTTGTGGGGTACAATGCACAGGAGATCATAGGATTACGGATACACACGATTCCGGTGGAAGACAGTATTTATAACTTCTCTATGCTGTTCATCGTTGTGGCGGTTTATGAATATCTGAAATCGCGCCGATTAAAAAACACGTTATAATCGAATTGTTTGGTTGTTGCATAAGCTTCATTAGGAGATTGACCAAATTTAGTCTGGTTTAAACCTTCATACATTCATCACAAATTCCAATTCATTTCATTTCTCATCGGATGTTTCCTATCTTTGATACGGATGCAATTGGTACGATATACTTTGCTGTTATTCATTTTTTGTCTCGTACAGACAGGGAAGGGCATGGCACAAAACTGGAGCTTTGGTGCCTACGTTGCTCCAGAACTCAAGGTTCAATTTATCAATCCCAATGCTGTAGTATCCGTAGGGATTAACCCCAGCCCGGGTTTTGCCTCAGGTGTTTTTGGCCAAAAGCGGATTTCTGAAGCTACATCACTTCGGTTCGGATTTTCTTATGGAGTGCAAAAGGAAGTGGTTCGAGACCTTAGAGCCTTGTTACCCATTGACTTACGAACAAGCGTGAGACATGTTACAATGGGTGTGCCCGTTACCTTTGTTTGGGGTGGAGCAGGGAAAATGCTAACCTTTTTTGGTGGGGTGGAAGTACGTCATCAGAGAACGCAGACAATGCCCGTCTCCGACACGCAAGAGTTTTTCTTTGAGCAGTCACCAAGATTCATTGTAGAGCAACACGTGGGAATGGGATATAACTTTCGAATGAGTGAAGACTGGAAGCTATTGATTGAACCATACACAGCCATTTCCGTATCGGAATTTGGTGCTCCAAGTGTTCCCATAAGGTTTGGGCTACGCGTTGCCAGTACCCTAAGTCCATAAATCGTGTAACCAACGTTCTTCGTTGATTTAGTAACGGTCAGATCGTATTTTTGATCGTCATTATGAATCGACTTATCGCTGTCATACTTTTAACCCTTTTTACAGTCATTTCCTGGACATATAATGTTTCGGCAAAATCACCCGACCGTAAGGCTGCCTATGAGGTTTTTTGTAAAGCGCAAAAGAGCTTCGAAAGCCCGGATGGCACCATTCGGTATATAGATTCAGGCCAGTCGGAACGTGTGATGGTGTTATTACACGGCGTTCCTGCTTCAGGATGGGTTTACCGCAAGATGATCGACAGTCTGGTCGCTTCCGGGTTTCGTGTTATCATCCCTGATTTATTGGGTTTTGGAACAAGTGCTATTCCCAAGTCCGATAGCCTTTATAGCCCGGGTAAACATGCAATGCGCCTTAGGGCCCTGATGGATGCGTTGGAAGTCCTATCCTGGACCCACGTATGCCACGATTATGGTAGTCTGGTTACCTGGGAATTGTTCAGACAATCGCCAGAGCGCATCAATGGTCTGGTTCTGCTCAATAGCATCATTTACAAAGAAGGCTTTCGCCCACCTGTACCACTTAAAAACGGACTAAAAAGAAAGATGGCCATGGCGATGTACCGAAGCAGGTTAACCAACCGGATGATGCTTAAGCAGTTGTTCAAAATGGGTGTTACAGAGAAAAAAGTAAGTGCTGAAACACTATGGGGGTATCAGGCTCCTTTACTCAGGAAACGCACCAAAGGCATGGCTAATTTCTTTGCGAATGAATACAATGAGCTGCCCGATTATTCGTCCGTGGTATCGTCCGTTGACGTTCCGGTGCTGGTAATATGGGGCAAAACGGATGAGATGTTGGTGTGGATCGATCAGTCGGAACGAGTGGTGGAAGAGATGTCAATCCCAATTTCCAATGTACAACTTGTTGATTTTAAGCATTTTATTCAGGAAGAAAATCCAGCAGTTTTATGCTGGGAAATCAGTCGATGGCTGTACCAGGACTAACCACAATTTATTCAATCAACCCAGTGGTTCCATAAACTTGTAACAACTACCTTCGCGGCCTTTTAAAATCCGCGATGAAACGATTGTTGAACAACTTTACCAGCAACCCAAAGAACGATGTCTTATCTGGTTTAACCGTAGCCCTGGCCTTGGTGCCAGAAGCTGTGGCCTTTGCATTCGTAGCGGGTATTGACCCGCTGGTTGGACTTTACGGTGCCTTTATGATGGGCCTCGTAACAGCCATTTTTGGCGGTAGACCGGGAATGATCTCTGGTGCTACAGGAGCCATGGCCGTAGTGATGGTTCACATGATACAAAAGGGTAACGAGGTTGGGAATGGCTTAGCTACCCCAATAGATAACCTTGGGCTGCAATGGTTGTTTATTACCTTACTTTTTGTAGGAGCCATACAGATTTTAGCGGGCTTCTTCCGGTTGGGTAAGTTTGTTCGATTAATCCCACATCCGGTAATGATGGGCTTTGTAAACGGCCTGGCCATTGTTATTTTCCTTTCTCAGTTGAATCTTTTTCCTTCCATTGTTCAGGAGGGCTTTCATAGCGAACAAATGAACTGGTTTCAGCACCTCATGAACAACAAGGAGTTCTGGGTTATGCTGAGCCTTACCGGACTGACTATGGCTATTATGTTTGGATTGCCCAAACTCACGAAAAAGCTTCCGGCCGCTTTAACAGCGATTATTGTAATTGCAGCCATAACCATCTATGGTGGCGAGAGCTTGTTTGGTTCCACGCGAATAAGCACGGTAGGTTCATTTATACGAGATGGAGGAGGAGCAGGTTTGAAAGGTAGTTTACCGCATTTTCAAGGACAGATTTTTACCCTGTTTGATACATTAAAAGGCCATTGGGGGCTGATTATATCGACCGCATTTTTGCTGGCAGCGGTTGGACTTATTGAATCGTTAATGACGCTAAATCTGGTAGATGAAATTACAGAGACGCGGGGAAGCGGA
Organism: Bacteroidia bacterium; assembly: GCA_017640445.1. Taxonomy (GTDB): domain Bacteria; phylum Bacteroidota; class Bacteroidia; order NS11-12g; family UBA9320; genus UBA987. The sequence goes on from JAEPQQ010000097.1 coordinate 8,641, forward strand.
AACCGGGAGTGTGTGGCTCAAGGTGGAGCAAACATCTTAAACGGTCTCTTTGGTGGTATGGGCGGTTGTGCTATGATCGGTCAATCAATCATTAACGTAAATGCAGGTGGGAGAGGACGTCTATCGGGCATTGTAGCTGCTGTTGCTCTCTTGTGTTTTGTGTTGTTTGGTGCACCGCTTATAGAGCAAATACCAATTGCAGCCTTAGTTGGTGTTATGTTTATGGTTGTGATCGGTACGTTTGCCTGGAGTAGTTTCCGCATCTTAAGAAAGATTCCTATTTCCGATGCAATTGTGTTGATTCTGGTGTCAGCCATAACGGTATGGCAAGATTTGGCAATTGCGGTAATAGCCGGGGTAATCATATCTGCTTTGGTATTTGCATGGAAAAATGCCACCATGATTCGGGCTCGTAAACGCACCAAGGCAGACGGAACCAAGGTGTACGAGATTTGGGGGCCGTTGTTTTTTGGCTCTACACAAACGTTTAACTCGAAATTTGATCCAAGAAACGATCCCGACTCCATTGAGATTGACTTTATCGAATCGAGGGTTTCGGACCACTCCGGAATTGAAGCACTTCGAAGTGTTACCAACAAGTATCTTGATTTGGGTAAAACCGTAAAACTGACCCACCTGAGCCCTGAGTGTAAGGTGTTGTTGTTAAAGGCAAATCCCAAATTCGAAACAATCATCGAAACGTCGATTGACGATCCGAGGTATCATGTAGTAACCGATTTAATGGATGCTGAGATCTAGTTAAGTATAATCTGAACCCCAAATAGGATTCCGCCTGTAAGGTTTAGCGTACACTATACCGCGGTATGAAATTATCTGACCAAATGGACGGTTCCCGCTTTTCGAAGTGTTATCGGTCGCTTGTTTTGAAAGCCTTTTACTTCGATTTGGTACAGGTATACACCAGGTGGCATGGCAGATCCGTCCCAGGCAGCATTTATATCATTTTCGTGGTAAATCTCCTCCCCCCAGCGGTTGTAAATGCGCATTTCCTGATCCTCAACAAACTCTGCCTTAATCTGAAATACATCGTTAAGCCCGTCGTTGTTAGGTGAAAAGGAGTTGGGAATAAATACGTCGAGGTCACATGTGCGTTTCACTATGGTTCGGCCGTCTCCGGTACAACCGGTAAACGCATCAACAATAACAATGTATTCGCCTATTTCCTGAACGATAATCCATTGGGTCGTATCACCTGTTGGTGTCCACTTATACGAGACAAACCCAGCTCCGGCATCCAGCTTAACGGTTTCCTGTTCCAGGTCGCAGATACGATATTCTGCTTCCAACTCCGTCCAAATGTCGGGGTAAACATCTACTGTGATTTCATCGGTTGCGGCACATTGCCCATTGTAAACAGTTAAGGCATAAGTACCTGGTGGAACCAATCGGAAAGGGCCTGGATTTGCGCCATCACGCCATCGCATTGAATCATAATTGAGCTCGATTCCGATGCCCAGCAACTGGCCGGCACATAGGGTAGTGTCGTTTCCAAGATTGATAGAGGGAGGAGCCTTCATGTCAATGGTGAAATGCACCGTATCTACCTCTCCGCAGTAAAAGAGGTAACATTCTACATTGTATATGCGCTCGGTATCGAAGTAACGTCTTATCTGAGGGTCGTTTGTGTTGTTGTCCGGCTTTCCGGGATCGTCAAAGTTCCAACGAATACTATCACAGGCATCAGTGGTCCACGAGGCATCGAAAAATACCTCTTTGTCTATACACCTGTTGTTATTTACCAAAATGGATCGATTGCCGGGAGAGGGTAGTCCTTCACAAGTACCACCTGTTTTGTTGGCTACAAAGTTTGGGAATTCAAAGGCACCATTGGTTCCTGTCACCAGTGTGGCAACATCTTCTACAATGGGATGCCCACCTGTTTTAGCATTGGGGTTTTGTAGCTGATGAATCCTTCGGGATGGAATGTTGTCTTGATGCACGTTCATGTACAACTGCCCATCGATTGCAATAGCCACATCGTTAATGTTTTGCGTTGACGAGTAGCAGTTAAAATACACGCTAAGGTCATCCATATCGTATTGTACCAGTGAACTTTGTTGGTAGCTGTAAGCCACATAAAGTGAGCGGTCGTTCGGAGCAAATGTCATCCCATGCGGATGGTCAGGATTTCCTGCATCAGGCAGCGCCAGGCGACGCGTGTTGGAAATGGTACCGCAACGCTTGTCAAAGTCGAATACCTCAACCCAATTATCGTTGAATTCTGAAATTGCAAGTTGGTCTCCGGCGTGGTTGGTAACGAAGTCACCAACCGTGATTCTGGATGTTCCAATTTTCGAAACAACGGGTTCTTCAAAGCCATCACTTTTAACCAAAATGGAGTAGAATAAATCACTTCGTCCGCTACAGATAACCCAGTAAGCGTCTAGAAAACAATGTTTTACCGCAGTCAAGTTGGCGGTTACGTTTCCTACAATAGGAAGGAAGTTAACGGCCAGTAATCCAGTGCCATTGTTTGCTTCAAGGTCTACAAAGGCATGCTTTACCTCGTTTTGTGTGTTGATAGCAACAATGTTGAATTTCGTTTCCTCCTCGTTGGCAGGAAGTATAACGGCATCAAAACTACCTTGATCAGGCGATAGTGTTTCAAGTGTACCCAGCAAATTTTCGGATTCGCCATAAACGGCATTCCCGTTCGTATATAGAATCAGGTCGCCATCTTTGTTGGTGTAACATGCAGACCCGGTATATGCATTTAGAGGCGCAGTACCGGTAGCTGTAATTCCATTAGCATCAAAACTCAGTTTTGCATTCCTGCCAAAAACCCAGTGTGTGCGTTCATAATCCACCTGTCCATTGACCTGTAAGGTAGAAAGCATCCATAAAAATGCTGCGGTTACGATTGATCTTAAAGCCATACAGGTGGCCAAGTAACAAGAATTATTACGTTATTGCGTTACTTGTAACAAAGTACTGACCTTTCATTGACCAAATTTTCGACGAATGAACAACCATGCCCAGACTAATCTGTTTGAAACCTTATTATATACGAAGCTGTGCCTTATTTTTATCAGCTATTCCGCGTCTTTCACTTTTGGACAAACGGTTGAATTTGGATCTGGAATTAATCATCATAAGATACTACCTAGTTCTTTAAGTATAGACTTCCATGAAATAACCAGTACAACTGGAAGCATGTATCATTTGGGATTGAACGAGTTACAGGTTGATTCGTTTCCACTACGCATAGGATTGTTTTATGCAAGATACGGGGCCACCATTAGAGACCTGGGTACATCGTTTGGCGAACTGAACGCTCAAGTGGAATATAGGTCTCACGACATAGGTCTAGAGGTTTATCCATTGCAGTTTAACTGGTTTAATGCGCTTACGTTTGAAGCTGGCGTCCATATTGCCTATACGGTCAACTTGGAGCAATCAAGCTATCTCTATGAAGGCAATCAAGTACAGACTGTCCATTTTCTGGATTATTCTATTGTAAATCCAGTTAAGTTTGGCTTAATCACCCGACTTGGTTATGGATTTCACATAAGTGACCGATTAACTCTTTCCCCTCAGTACCGCATTTTTGCGACGTCTCTGAGGGAGTTTAGAGGTACGGGAAAGGTGTATGACCTCGACAGCTTCACTGTCCGGCATTTTGCCGGAATCAGTGTCGCTCATAGGATCAATCGAGATTGATCTAATCGTCGTGGGTAAGATGGGTTGTCTCATCTTCCTGATGTCGGAAGGTGATCTTTTTTCTCGTTATATCAAGAAGATTAACTTTTATGTTTTTCTCTTTCGAGTTCGTATAGAAGTCCTGAATTGCCAGGAAGATATCGTGATCAATGAAATCAACGTTTCGTCCATCCAGGGTAAGTTCGTCGCCTTCTCTTAACCGGCTAAAACACTTCATTAGTTCTGCGCGATTGTAAAAGAATACGTCTTTCTTAAAGTTAATGATGGTGTGGTTCCCATCTTTTTCGAGCTTGATTGCCGACCGGAAGTTGGTGAACAATACGTATCCAATACCTACCAGTAAACCAATCAGAATACCAATCAACAGATCGCTAAACATTACAGCAACAATGGTTACCACAAATGGAATGAACTGATCTTGCCCTTCTTTGTACAGGCGTTTGAAAACAGCTGGATTAGCCAGTTTGTAACCTACCACAATCAAAATGGCCGCCAATGATGCTAAAGGTATGCGATTAAGGAAACCAGGAATCAACATAATACAGCCGAATAACAACATACCGTGCATTACTGCCGACAGTTTGGTTTTACCACCAGCCTGGATATTCGCCGAACTTCGCACAATTACCTGGGTTATTGGAATACCACCAATAAGGCCTGATAACATGTTTCCAATTCCTTGAGCGCGCAATTCGCGATCAGTCGGTGTGATGCTCTTACTTGGGTCCATACGGTCAGTAGCTTCTACACAAAGTAGAGTTTCCAAACTGGCAATAATGGCTATGAGAAAGCCCGTTTTGATTACAGCAAACTTTCCTAAGGCCGAAAAGTCGGGATATTTCAGGAAGCCTTCAATGGCCACAAGAGAACCAATTTCAGGAAGTTGTACCAGATGTTCTTTGGTTATATGCATAGAAGCCGGGTAAATTTCGTTCAGACCTATACCCGCTAACACAGCGAGCAAAGGGCCCGGAACCATTCCAAGAATCTTGTTTTGTTTGATGAACTTTGTATCCCACAAAATCAGAATTCCAAGGCATATAAAACCTATTACCAGGGCCCCGAGAACGTAGTTGTCGAAGTTCAATAGTTCAGAGAATGTATTTTCTCCATCGGCCTGTTTAAACTTGAAAATGCCTTCAGGTGTTTTGTCTACACCAATTGCGTGAGGTATTTGTTTCAGGATAATGGTAATACCAATGGCCGCCAGCATCCCTTTAATTACTGACGATGGGAAATAGAATGCAATCTTACCCGCTCCGATAAAGCCCAGAACGACTTGAATCAGGCCTCCCAATACAACGGCAGCCAGAAACATTTCATATGTGTCGAACTGACCAATGGCATTGGCTACAATTACAGCCAATCCGGCAGCAGGCCCACTCACACCGAGCTTGCTACCACTAAAAAGCCCAACTACAACACCCCCAATAATTCCTGCGATTAATCCTGCAAACGGTGGGGCGTCTGATGCAAGTGCAATTCCTAAACATAATGGGAGGGCTACCAGAAATACTACGATACTGGCAGAGAAGTCTTTCCCTAAAAACTTTGTATTAAATTCTTTATTCATATCTGATTCTTGATTTGGTCATGGATGGTTGGTTTTCGAAGAGTGCAGATCCCGTTGGATCAACAATAAATCAAGAACCGAATTCAGGGGGAGGGGAGATTAAGCCCTGAAAATCACACCGGTATAAACGTTTGGTGCTGTTGTAGTACCGCGCGTCAGGAGGTGTAGTCATATAGGTACGCGTAGCACCCATGGTAAGGAAATCATCTTCCACATCGTCGTCAATTTCTTTCTCGTTGCTGTTCTGTCCATCAAGGTCAACGTATTCCACCAAGTCGGTGTCGCTTGGAAGTAGGTTGGCCAAAGGAAGTAATGACAACAGACTGGTTAGTGACAACACTACGATTAAAAGTTGTGATACGAGCGTTTTCAATTGTGCTGCAATTTCAATCAAATCTTGACATGTATCAAGCAAAACCCATTCAAATTTTACGTACGGTTTGGTTTTATAGATTTAAAAGAACAGAAT
>JAEPQQ010000097.1:14373-14625 GCA_017640445.1 Bacteroidia bacterium
ATTACGATGAAATAATGGTCTCGTAGCTGTCGTTCTATTAAAAAACTGAATAATGTAATGAAACCAAGTGCTTATTTGCTTCTTCTTGTTACGCTGTTGGGGTTTTCTACCTCAAACCTCCTTGCTCAAAATACCAACAAATTTGATCGAGACACCTTGATCTATATCGACAAGTCGTATTTCGATGTACTGGTCGACTCTTCTATACACTTATTGAACACAACTCAACTTGATAGCATCACAGATGCACAA
>JAEPQQ010000098.1:0-1817 GCA_017640445.1 Bacteroidia bacterium
GTCACCCTTCTCGCTAAGGACTTCCTCAATTTCGAGAAAGCTTCCTTCGGAGTAATGACGTAGTCGTTCGCGGGTAATGGACAAGCCTTTCGAAAGAAACTCTATACTTCGAATCCTATCCGATATGCTATTTTTGCTATTGTCATTATGCATGTAAGAAAACTTCTGTTCTCCCTACTCTTCCTCTGCTCTTTGGTCATCCTTTCGAGTGCTCAGGAAACGCATAACCACAACGTTATTCTTAAAAAGGGGGAATTAAAGAGAGTAGTTACCCGCATGTATCCTGGGCTGGACACGGCAACCACCCAGGGTCGTCTTTTATACAGGGAGGACTTTGACTCATCAGGTCGTACGACAAGGTTGTATCGGTACACATTTTGGGATGTAGTTTCATACGACCATACCACAACCTTGGAGTACAATAAGCATCAACAACTCTCTGAGAAACAAAGTGTTTCTCGTTACCTTAATCTTGGCAAACGTGATTCAGCTTATCTCGCTACTTTTGGTAACGACTCGGATTATACCAAGATAACCTACCTCTATGATAATACAGATAGTCTGGTTCTCGTTTCGAAGTTTTTAGCTTCTGATTCCAATCTAATCTGGAAGTTAGATGAAACTACACAATACATCTATAACAAAAAGGGTAAGCTTTCTCTAATTATCGGATCAACGCCGAGTGGGATAATTCCTGGGTTGAACTATACCACCACCTTAAAATATGATAAGCACGGAAGAACGATCAAGAAAACAAAGACATTGACCGTAGGTGAGGAAAAAACAAGAAAGTTCACGTACAATAAACAAGGCTGGCTAGAGCGAGAAGAGAGCACCTCTTCTTCAAGTCCAGGTTGGAAGTATACCGTGCGTTATGTATATGATGAAAAAGGTCATCTCATTCGTAAGCTAGGTCTTCGTAGTGGTGCAGATAACTGGCACGTCATTTCCAACTATGGATACAGCGAGAAAGGTCAACATCGTTTTATTGAAAACGGTGATGTATATACTTATTATGACAGTGGCTTAATTAGGTCTCAAATAATGACCAATGCTGATGGAACCACCATTCGGAACTTTATCACAACATATGAATTTTATTAAGCATCCTAAGAGACCTCTATTTCTTATTATTTTCCTTTTGTCTCTACCTCTGGTATCCAAAGCCCAGAAAAAACATCGGGTCAAACTTTGCGACAAAGGAACACGGGTTGATTTCCAAGAGGCTCCTACAACTCGGCCTGGACCCGACTCAACAATGGTTTACATGACACTCAATGACAGCACATTGAGCACAGCATTTTGCAGTTTTCTTCATTTAGACGATAGTTTGCCGTCGGATTCCGTTGATAAGATAAACGGCATCGACGCAAATGTGTACATGTTCTGCAAACAACAAGGAGGCATACCAGATTCTGCCTCAACTTCCAGAAAAAAGGGTATGACCGTCATCGACTTCAACTATGAATCAAATGTGTTTTTTGCTGAGACAGCTATCCTATATGGAAAATGGATATACCTAGACAATGGTCAGTTTCTGGTGCTCCAATTTGGGTGTTTGAAGTCGAAGGAAAAACTTATTTCAAAACAAAGAAGAAAATTCTTTGATTCGTTTCGACATAAACCATAAAAAAAAGCCTGAAACCGATTAGGACGAAAAAACCCCCAAACTGACAAAACACAGATATAGTTTAACCTCACAGGTCCTTTTCATCATCCAACAACTCGATTTTCAACATGGCCCTGGTTCCAAGAACGTCACCCTTCTCGCTAAGGACTTCCTCAATTTCGAGAAAGCTCCCTTCGGAGTAATGACG
>JAEPQQ010000098.1:1827-14277 GCA_017640445.1 Bacteroidia bacterium
GCCCTGGTTCCAAGAACGTCACCCTTCTCGCTAAGGACTTCCTCAATTTCGAGAAAGCTCCCTTCGGAGTAATGACGTAGTCGTTCGCGGGTAATGGACAAGCCTTTCGAAACGTGTTCACTGCTTCTTTGTTTGTGTGCCGCTTTCAGGCCTATACCATTATCGGAAACTGTTACATACAGTGCATCTCGCAAATAGATGTGTATATCGATGCTGCCATCTTGATTCGACGGTAGAATTCCGTGCCATATCGCGTTTTCAACCAACGGTTGGATGAGCATGTTGGGAATGTCCGGATTGTCGTACAACAACTCGGGGTCAACCTCAATGCTGAAGTCCAACTTTTTGTCAAACCGGGTCTGTTCCAAAGACAAATACAGGCTCAGGCGTCTTACTTCTTCTTTTAACGCAATGTATCTGTTTTGAGATGACTCCATATTAAGCCGGATAAGCTCGGCAAAATCCGCTATGTATTCATGTGCCTCTTCGTCATCTACATCACTAAAAAAATGTTGGATAGAGTTTAAAGAGTTAAAAACGAAATGAGGGTTCATTGAAAGACTTAAGGCTTGTTGTTCCAGATAACTTAGCCTTTGGAGCAATTCGTTACGTTTCCTCTCCCGATCCCTTACTTTGCGGTAGCGCATCGCTATGTAAAACCACACCAGAGACAAGATGGAAGGGATCAAAATCAACCAAAAACCAATTCGCTTCCAAATGGGCGGTTCAATGGTAAAAGAAATCTTGGCGATCTGTCCCCATTCCGATCCACTTGATTTGCTTCTTACCTCAAACGTATAACGACCAGGGGCAAGGGAGAGAAACTGAACCGACCTTTCTGTCGTTTGACTCCATTGCCTGTCGCCAGGTTTAAGGCGAAATTGATAAACAACCTCGGTAGGGTCGGAGTAATCAAGCGAGGCATAACTGATTCGGATGTGATTTTGCCGCCACTTTAAGCGTGCAAAATTGTTCACTTCATAAACCGAATCTCCAATGATCTGGAATCGTGTTACGTAAAGGGGTGGCGAGCCTTTGACAATCTTTATCTCATTAAAAAGGTTAAGCTTTGAAAGGCCGTTGTTTGTTCCAATCCACAACGAATGATCCGACTTTCGGTAGTGCAAGGCATTAATGGTATTTGAGATCAGGCCATTTCCTTTGGTATATGCGCCAAATCTCGTACCGTCGTAATAACACAATCCCTTGTCAGTTCCAAGCCAAAGTTTTCCGGTGATATCGAACACCAGACACTTGATTGTATTTGAGATTAAACCTTGTTCGGTAGTAAACTGTTTCCAACTTCCATCCTTACCGTATCGCATGAGTCCTGCTGTGGTTCCAAACCAAAGGTTTCCATTCTGATCAAACCCCGCATCAAAATAGGAATACCCAACCGTGTCGAGTGGTACATCCAATTGATGATATTCCTCATCTTCCGTAGATTTGAATAGTACTCCGTTTGAGGTGCCAATGTAAAAACTCTTTCTACCAGTTGATTTGATGAAGTACTCTTTGGTTGAGTTTAACTTTTTCCTATCCAGTATAACGTAGCGCCTTTCTTCTTTTGAGCGTAACACATCAACCTGGTATCCCCAACGGGCTGTATGTATGGTATCGCCTTGAATTGTAAAGCTACTGGAGGATCGACAAAATAAAGAATCATGATAGCACCAAATATGTTGCTTACTGTAGGCATCGCTCGATACGCCGAGGCATTCGTCTGTGCCCTCCAGATCAAACACGTACCCTTTGAGTGTAGCTCTCTCCTGTCGGCACAGATTCCAGTTTTTTGACCAATCCAATGGACCAAGAATTCCAAGGTCGGACACCTGGTTTACTCCGGTATTGGTCCCAGCATAAATTCTACCCTTCCACTCGCAAATGGTTGTGATATAATTCGAACTTAATCCATCCTCCTTACTGTAATGGGTAAAATTACTTTCCAGAACACAAATCAACCCCGACGATGCAGTTGAAATCCACACGTTTCCCGTTCGGTCGAGGAAGAGATAGGTAATCTGTTCTCCTTCAAGATCCAGGCTCTTAGCCACATTTTTAATCTGGCCGTTTTGGATGATATACAAACCGCTCCTCCTACCAGAGAACCAGATGTTTCCCTTCCTGTCTTTGAGGCTAAAATGAACCTTAATATTGACATTGGGAGGGGTTGGAATGGTGCCAAAAAGCCGGGTGGAATTTGCACGTAACGTGTATACAGAGTCGTTGACAAAAACCAACGAACTATCGCCTAGCTGAAGTAGGTTCGTTGCGTTGCGCAGCTCTGGATAGTGTTGCTTCCCGTTAGGTAAGCAAAACGCATCTTCCATTGTTGCAATGAAAAAGGAATCCTTATTAAACGCATGGATGGTATTGTACCTGCACGTTGGAAAATTTTCGATGTGGTGAATGCGATAAGGTGTTAACGAGTCCAGTATGTAGGCCGTTCCTTTTCGCCAAAACAACAGATTGTCTACACCGGCCATAAAATGAAGCCTTCCATTAACAGAAAGCATGGAAGACAACGAATCAGAAAAGCTCAGGTTATTTCTATGTAACAGGTACATGCGACTTGGAAACGATCCTACTACTAAAAGTTTCTCATTCCCTGCTCGGTATACACGTTCAACCACCCGTGAGGGTGATTCTCCGGGAAGGAAAACAGGGCTAAAAAAAGAGCCGTCGAACTTGTACAAACCGTTATCGGTTCCAACCCAAATATAACCGTCCTTATCTTGATTGAGACCGTATACATCTACTCCCAACAACCCATGTTGCTCGCCATATTTGATATAGGTAAACGTGCGCGAGGTTTGCGCGTACGTGTGCAAGCAGAACCAATTAATACCGAGAAGAGCAAGACTAAGAATAATACGCATCTACCCTCTGCTTAAATGTTTTAAGTCGTCTTTTGGCTATGTTCAGGCTTGTACCATCCTTGAGAAATGCGGTTCCGCCGCCTTCGAAGCTAAACTCTGCCAAAAAGTCGAGATTGATCAGAGATGAATTGTGAACCCGTACGAACTTCTCGCTATCAAGGATGTCTTCAAAATGGCCAATGGTTCGGGTAACGAGTTCGGCCCTTTCTCCATTCAGGTGAATCCAACTGTAGTTTCCATCCGCCTGGACCCAACACAGTTCAGCCGAGTCAATAATCTTAAAACCGTGTCGGGTGGGTATGGTAATTTTGGGAGGCGTTTTCTGATAAAAATGATTGATGCTGTTCTCTAATGATTTTGAATACACGCTACGTTCGCTTTCATTTCGCAACATTTCCTTTCGCTTGTAAAGCTTATTAATGGTAATTCGCAATTCAGAAATTTTAATCGGTTTTAGTATGTAATCGAGGGCATTGGCTTTTATGGCACGGAGCGCGTAAGATGAATAGGCCGTAACAAAAACAACCATCATGTTGGAATAATCGATCTGTTCTAAAAAGTCGAAGCCGTTCAGGCCGGGCATTTGAATATCCAGAAACAGGCAATCAACATCTCCCAACACGTCTGGATTGCGCAGTACTTCCTCTGGTGATCCGAACTCGGATTGTACTTCAACCCCTGGCTCACATTTTGCCAATACGTTCTTGAGATTGATTCTCGCCTTCGACTCATCATCAATAATGACGGCTTTGATTATTTGTAACTCGTGCATGAAGCCTGGTTCTGACAGTGCATTTTGGTGACCAAAGCTACTAAAGCTTTCTGACTTGGTTAAACCAGAAACCGTCATAACAACGGAACAAACGCGTTCTGATTTCTGACGAAAAACCGACAAACGAAAACGACGGAAACCCAGCACACATAAGGGATCTAAGCTTTGCAACAAACCAAAAAAACAATAAGCCATCGCAACCTGACTTTTCCGAAAATACAATCAGACTTACCACCTATAGTCTTGTCTTTTCCATCTATGAACTTGGGGTTTTGAGCCGAAAAATCCTGCGATAGTTTCGTCTCCATCACCGCACGAAGTGGTGAACTTTAAAAATTAAATTATGAAAAAAACAATTCTATTATCGACCCTTTTCTGTTGGTTTCTATCCGTTCAGAATGTGTTGGCTCAGCCTGCCAATTGGCTTTCTGCGCCCACCTGTACAGAAACATCAGGACTTAATTTTGTAATTGACGCAAACGTAAACTGGAACACTCCGGGTGTGTACGAGGTCCGTCAGACAATACGCGTACTCGACAGTGCTATCCTTACAATAGCCAATGGCGTTGAACTTCACTTTGTACCCGGAACAGGCATTGTTGTTGAGCAAGGCGGACAACTTATTATCAATGGAACCAACACCCTTTTAACATCTAGTTGCAGGACCAACTCAAGGCTAATTCCCTGGGAAGGAATTGACGTGAAAGGGACGGCCAATGTTAATGACCAAACCATTGCCACCCAAGGCGTTGTTACGATTACTGACGCTACCATTTCCAACGCCAAAGTAGGAATAGAACAGCTGGGTGGCTGTACCGAAATTGGCGGTGGTGTTATCCAGGTGAACACTGCCAGGTTTATGAACAACTTTGTATCCTTGAAGTTCTCGGAACACCGGGCATACAACGCGAGCCATGTTCAAGGCAGTCACTTCGAAATTGACAGTGGATTTATGCAGTTTGGCAACATTGAAGCCTATAACTCTTCATCAACGAACTACGACTGGAGGCTTTGGAATAAAAACCACGGGCAGGAGCGCTCAGGTCAGATCATTCTCGAATCTAATGACGGCTTGGTCATTACTAACTGTGATTTTTTGAATCATTTTAGTGCCGACGCAGCTGGTAATGCTTCCTCTCCTCCAACCTGGAACCTTTTAGACGCAAACGGTAACACCATTCAATGGCCAACCTCTGTGAGATTGTGGTCTGACCCTACCTGGCAGAGTTCTGCCATCTACGGTACGGAATCGCAGTTTAGGGTAGAGGCCACAAACAATTGCACCGACGGAGACTCTAACCTGAACCGCAATCACTTTGTGGGGTGGTACCACGGTGTGCATGCTTTCTACAGCAACTTTGCGTTTGACACAATACACGTATCAGGTTCTGTTTTTAGAAACAACAAGTATGGCGTTTACATTTCACACGCTGAACGGGTAGAGGTTGAAGACAATTATTTTATTGAAACCGACAACCTTTTTTCAAGGCTCCGTATTGTGAATGCTGATAATATTAATAGCCCATCAGCGGCGAATACGTATGGTGTGTTTGTTCGAGAACGCATTGATGAAATAGTTGTTCTTAACAACCGCTTTAACTCTACCCATGGGACCAACTTTGGCGGCAACTCCGCTTTTCTTTTCTATGCTAAGTCAAACTTCTTCCCGGAAGAGTTAAGGCTCCAAAACAACTCTTTTTATGGCGAAGTAACGCACCACGCTTCCTTCCCTCCTCAAGAGTTAAATGTACAGACGGTTGTTCGAATGAAGGGCATTCGTTTGTTTAACATTGGTACTGGCACCGATGCTTCGCATCGCTTTTACATGGATTGCAATACGTTTAACTACCGAAATGCCGGAGCAACGTTCAACACCAACAAACACTACGAACGACACGACCTACTTATTAATGGTGTGGCGGGTACAAACCCATCCATTACTATTGAGTCGTACCGCAACCCTGGAAGTGTACCCCTTACTAAATGGAGTGACTTTAGTTCTCAAACCTGTGGGCGCCATTCGACCTCACCTTTTGTGAACTATGTATGCTACAACATTGAAGCTGACCTACCGGTTACCTATCCAGTCTATACCAGCGGTGCGCTTACCGACTTCCCTTCTTGTATCGACACAAACTACGTAGTTCGCCAAACCGCCAGTGTAGCACCTACAGACAGTTGCCCTGGGATTTGTGGGAATCTCGATCCAACCACCGCTCCAATGCAACTAGGAACAGAAAACAACGAACACTCTTCTGAAGTTCTTCGCGGACCAGCAGGGTTTGACCTCTTTCCAAATCCTACTTCCGGCGCATTGCGTATTGATGCTTACAAGGATGGTAATATTTCAATTCTAGATATCAACGGAAAAAAAGTAACGTCAGACATTACCATAACCCAAGGAGTTAATACGGTTGATGTTTCGAACCTGGCAAAGGGAGAATACTTTGTGCAACTCCGAGGTAAGGACACAAGCAGTACCCGGAAGTTTATCAAGTATTAAACTGTATCCATGATCTAAAAAACGGGTGGGACATTCCATCCGTTTTTTTGTTGGGTGTGGTTAGAATTGAGGTAGTTTGACCCGAGATGGAGGGAACCTGGTTAAATTACATTCCGAGCTTTGCCTCTGGTTCAATAAAATCCATAAACGCCCTGGCTACAGGGATAGAGGCCTGCCGTTTTGTAATTGCATACCACGATCTTTTTACCCGTTTAATTGGTACTGGGAAGGTTACCAGATTTTTGGGTTCGAGATAGTCTCTAATTGCCCAATTAGCTATTACTCCAATGCCCATTCCCGCTGCCACCATTTCAATAATGGCTTCGGTAAGTTCTAACTTCATCACCTGTCTCAATTCAATTCGATTTGGTTTGATGATTTCTCTTAAGAAAAACAAATCGTTGTCGGGTACGTCGTAAAGAATCATAGTTTGCCCGGTAAAATCCTGAGGTGTTAAAACTTTCTTCTTTGCCAAGGCATGATTGGCAGACATAACAATCAACATTTCATCGGAGAATAGCAGTTTCGACTCAAACTCTTTCTCATCGGGTAGCTCACTGGAAATGGCCAGGTCGAGTTCTCCATTCGCCAGATAATGCATGGGATTTCTCGTGGCCTCGCTAACCACCTTAACTCTGGCTTTCGGGTACACTTCCTGAAAATCCTTAAGCACAGGGGGCAGCCAGTGGTAACAGGTGTAACATTCTGTACTTATCCGCACCGTCCCCGTTGTTCCATCCGACATGCCCATAAGATCGTCTTTGAGTGTGTCAACTTCCTTTAAAATCCGTTCTGAAGACATAAGGATTCGGTTTCCGGAAGGAGTGAGCTTCATCTTCTTGTTTATTCTGTGAAATACGGGCATACGAAGCGTCGACTCAATTTTCTTGAGCTGATGACTAAGTGCAGATTGGGATACGCAAAGTTTATCGGCAGCCTGTGTTAGATTACCCTCTTCGCTTATCGTTTTAATCACCTTAAGGTCGCGTAATGTAACATCCATAAAAATGAGACAAATTCATATAAACAATGAAAATTATGATTTTTTCTTATAGCAAAGTAGTGCTTTTTTTGTTTCCGAAACAAGGATCAACATGGATGTCTGCTGAATCACGAAGAAAGTTTATCAAAGTATTGGCCACCTCTGCGGCTTTATCTCCATTAGTAGGAACTCTGGCACTGTCCAGTGAGTCCGACGAATCGAATAAAAAGCTTTTAAAGAAGTCTACTTGCGAATACAGGTTATTGAGACACGCTGCTGCGGTTTTTGACTATCATGGGCAACGCTTCCTCATAGATCCGATGTTGAACCGTATTGTTAACAACGTAGAATTACCCGTCACCAACGGAGAACTAAGAGACATCCTTACGTCGCTAGACGCCGTTTTACTAACCCACGCCCACGCCGACCATATCAACCTGGAATCGTGGCATATAAATTTGCTAAAGGACAAACCGTTTTTTTGCCAATCTTCGGCAGACGGTACTTACCTGGAATCGCTTGGTATGAATGACGTACGTGTGATTGGAGAAAAAGCTACGTTCAACGACATTGACATTAACAAGACCGGTGGGCAACATGGTGTTAATACAGGATGGAATGTTTCGGGTTTTGTATTCTCAGCACCCGGAAGTGAGGTTGTGTACATTGCCGGTGACACTACCTACGCACAGGAGGTTGAAGATGCACTGGACACGTTTAAACCCAATGTGACCATTGTAAATTCGGGAGCGGTTGGGCCGTCTAACAATCCCTGGACCATGACTGCAGAAGACGTTCGTTCAGTAGCCATTCAACTACCGTCTACCCACATCATAGCTGTTCACCTCGAAGTACACCCCAATGCCAAGATTACCCGAAGTGAGCTTCGCAAGTTCACGGAAGAAAATGACATCGCTTCCCGGGTTCGCATACCCAACGACGGTGACGTGATAGACCTTTGTGAACTCAGTTCAACCAGCGATATTGATTTTGTGACCAATGCGATCGGAGTTCACCCAAACCCGTTCTCAGAACAGGTAGCTTTTGATGTGCCCGGCACGTTAGTTGACATTCGCATAATGAATTTACAGGGAAAGTTAATTGCCATTTTAGATCGACCTTTTTGGAACGGAGAAGATTCTAACGGCAGGGAAATCCCGAGTGGGGTTTATATCGCTTTCGTTCACACCACCGAAGGACGGTACGGTCAAAAGCTATTTAAATACTAGAGCAAAAATCAGCTGGCCATTTCTGGCAATAGAATATAAGAGTTAACAGTACCAATTACCGGAAACTCAGGAAGGTCGATGATTGTTTGACCAAACATCGCTCCCCCCTTCCCCGAGTTTCCAAAGTTTTTCACTAGCCATCTCGCCACGACAAACGATTAGTCGATTTGGATTCAGCTGGTTGTCTACATTCTCTGCAGAATCGTAGTTAAGTGACTAACGAACTGTCAAGCTCAATAGCCGTGGATGACTTAATGTTGTCAAGTACGATATGACTGATTACGTCTTTGATCCCCTGGATGTTTGCAATGTGGGTAGTTAAGAATTCTCTGAATTCGTTGACATTGGAAACCAGCACCTTCAGAATAAAGTCATAAACTCCTGAGGTTTGATAAAGTTCCGTCACCTCCGGAAGGCTGCTTAGGTGTTCTACGATTCTAGGGTGATTTTCCAAATCTGACTTATCGAGCGACATGCTCATTATTACGATCAGGTTCTTGCCAAAAACTTCGGCGTTCACCAGTGCAACGTACTTTTGAATAGCACCGTTGCGCTCCATCTTCCTAATTCGTTCGTAAACCGGCGTTTGGCTAAGAGATATAGCATCTGCGACCGCTTTAATCGGTAGTTTTCCATTTTTCTGTAAAAGATTTAATATCTTAATATCAATCTCGTCCAATTTAAGGTAATTGTTCTGCATATAGAGTAAATAAAGAAAAATATGCCAACAGTTAAGTTACTAACGTTACCATTTAGACGGTTATTGTGCAGAATATGGGAATTATTGTCTTTTTATTTCAATTTGTAGAAATTCCTTTATTTACGAAAAATAACAGTGAAAAAATCTAAAAACATACCTATAAAAAGTAAATATCGACAAATTCCATTCGCCCAATATTGAACGGTCAAAAGCCCTACGAATTGATCTTGGGTGATATGACAAATCAACGATTTGATACTATTTATTTCAAGGAAAAGGCTCGACCAAACAGAGCCTACGGATAGAGTCAAGTTTCTTGGATAAAAACGACCAAAATGTGGCTTTTTACCCGCCTTTGACAAATGGCATGCAGCATTTATGGACACACTTCGTCACGAATAAAAGACAATGCATCGGTGTTAGTTGCTGGGAATTACAAATTGAGTTAATATTGTTGCGCAAAGACCAAAATGAAGGATAATATTCTAACAATGGACGAAATTGACTTGAAAATTTTAGACCTGCTTCAGGATGACGGTAAACTAACTACTCAAAACCTGGCCGATAGAATAGGGCTATCCAAAACGGCGGTTTACGATCGTGTGCGCAAACTGGAGAAAAACGGCACAATCCAAAAATACGTTGCCATTCTAAACTCCAAAGCTGTTAACCGCAACCTATTGGTTTACACCATGTTAACCTTGGAAAATGTTGGCGACATTGGGCAAAGAAACACACGCGAACAACTCCTGGAGATAAGCGAGATTGAAGAACTACTTCACACTGGCGGGCCGTTTAATTTTATCCTCAAAATAAGAGTTTCGGACATTCAGAGTTACCGCAAACTTCTCATGGATCGCATTGCCATCATTGCCAATGTCAAGGAAGTGACCAGCCATTTCGTACTTGAAGTGTTAAAAAGTACCACCAAAATCGAGCTTGGTGTATAGATTCCCTTCCTAAACTCCTTCGTTAAAAACTCACCCTGGTTTCATCGCCTGGCTTTCTTAAAGAGCCCTTTCAGTCTAGAAAATTTTACTGCCAAATAGGCCCAAAAGGCGTCCTTGCAGTTAATTTTCCTTAAATCTCTGTTTTGGACAACACCCGCCACGATTCCAATGGCCTTTACTCTTTATTTGTTGAAATGATCCCCACACTGTAGTGCGGCAACTTGTCAAAAACGGTCGACAAAAGAGCCATCCATCACTTATAGGAAGGGGTCGTTTAAAATATTATCGAGAAAAGTATTTATGAAAAAAGAGGTTACGAAAATTGAGAGGAGACTTAACCTAAAACAAGTCTTTTTACTGTTGGCTACAGTGTTATCCGGAAGCATTGCCGTATTAGGGCAGACGGTTCCGAAACCCTATTGTGAACCTACTCATTATTACGGTTGTGGTTACAATACGGGTATTCAGTATTATAGCTATGCCGCTATTGAAGAGGTAACATTCGAATCGAATGGTGGCGTACTTTATAGTAAAGCTGCAGATGGTTGTGCGGAGAAAAATTCTACGTATAACGCGGGACACCACACCGTAATCAACAAATCACCTGGGTTCCAACTATCGTACGGTAGTGATTTCACACTGCGTGTTAATGGCCAATCGGCTTTTGGATTTAACTACATGAACGTTGCCGTATGGATTGACTTGAACCGTGATGGCGACTTTGATGATGCAAACGAATTTCTTGGAGGAGGTCAGGCTCCTTGTGCCCTAAACGCAACCCATTCTTCTACATCATTACCCACACCAGGAGTGTTCAATTTTAGCGTTCCCTGTGGTGCTTCAGGGTCAGGTGAATCTCGGGTAAGAATTCGATCTACATACGGTGGTTATAATAACTACACCGCTGGTCAGTCTTGTTTAAGCGGAGCCCTTACTCCTACTTACTATGGAGAAACCGAGGACTACGTTGTGAACCTTACAAGTGCCAAAACGGTTGCAGCTGGATTCTTTGTTCAAGACAGCATTTTTGTTAAGACCCGATTCAACATGGTGAATTCTAACCAAAAAGGGTACAAGTACCACGGTTGGGACATGGGAGACGACGGGTCTATTGAATATACTACTGTTAACGCAACACATAGATTCAATACGGCTGGAAAACAGTGTATTCGATTATACTCTGAAAACTGTCTTGGCCGCGACTCTATTGCTAAGTGTGTTCGGGTTATCAACCCAACTGCTCCCCCGGTTGCAGACTTCGTTTCAAACGCAAACAAAATAGAACTATATAACACATTCCAGCTAACCGACCTTTCTACGAATGGTGCGATTTACTGGGAGTGGTTTATGTATCAGGATGCCGACTCAGCGGGAACTCACATCGACATTACGTCGGGCGGCACCGAATTTGATCAAAACCCTGATGTGTTTACAGCCAAAGGTATTCCTGGTTTTCCAGATGTAGGAAAGTGGTGTGTTGGTCTTACATCATCCAATGACATAGGCGCATCGGTTACAGTAATCAAGAAAGACTACATTGAAGTAGTTAAGGGGTGCGAGGTTGAAATGGGTCCGGGTACCTTAACTTCAATTCCTGGTAACGTAATTACCTGTACAGCTGGTAGCTTAACCAGCAAAGGTGACGGAACCGGCAACTACTCAGCAAATGAAAACGGACTGGATGCTTTGATCGCTCCTTGTGGTGCCACTAGCATTACCTTCTCCTTCAACAAATGGGTTGTAAAGCCCGGTGTTAACCTAAAGATTTATGACGGTCAGGATGCAACAGGTACTCCTCTTCACCCGAACTTAGGATTTACTGAAAAAGATGTACCAACTGCTCCGTTAGTAGCGAAGTCTGGTGCCATGTATTTCCTATGGAGCTCGGGTGCCCAAACCGACGAAGGTTTCTTAGGTTTCTGGACGTCCACCATTGGATCTCAAGCCCCTCCGGTTGCTGATTTCGGTGGATCGGATACCGCTTACAATGCAGTATTCAATACCTTTACCAATACATCTAAAAATGCAACAGGTGAGGTATTCTACACCTGGGAAGTAGATGGTACAGTTGAGTCTAACTCAAAAGATCTGGAAACCATCTTCTTTAGCAATAAAACAACCAGCGTTTGTCTAACGGTTGAAACATGTGCAGGAAAAAGCAAGACCTGTAAGAACGTAGTTGTTTCTCCAATTACTTCGAAAGCAGAGCTTGACTTTGACGCAAACAATCGTCGACCAAAAGCAGGAGACGAAGTTGAGTTCACTGCTATCTCTGACAAAGCAAATACCTTTAAGTGGGCATTCTTCCCTAATACATCCGTGACCTATGTTGCGGGAACAAATGAAAACTCTCAGAATCCAATTGTAACCTTTACAGCTCCTGGTAAGTACACAGTTTCGTTGAAAGGATGGAACAGCTTAACTCCAACGGATTC
>JAEPQQ010000099.1 GCA_017640445.1 Bacteroidia bacterium
ACAGTTTCATAAATCTGTCCCAGGGTCATACGCGATGGTACACCTAGTGGATTCAATACGATGTCAACCGGAGTACCGTCTTCAAGGAATGGCATGTCTGCCTCTGGAACGATTCGGGCAACAATACCCTTGTTTCCGTGACGTCCTGCCATCTTATCTCCTACTTTAAGCTTACGCTTCTTAGCAAGATATACCTTGGCCATTTGCAAGATGCCTGTAGGAAGTTCATCCCCAACACTGATAGCAAAGTGGCTACGTTTGTAATCCGTTGTTACTTCGTTCAATCGAAGCTTGTAGTTGTTAAGCGTTTCTGCAACCAACTGATTTTTGTGCGCATCAGCGGTCCAACCGTTGTATGAAACCGTACTGTAGTCGATTTCGGCGAGTGCTTTTTGCGTGAACTTAGTTCCTTTTGGAATCACTTCTTCGAAGTACACATTGCTTACACCTTGTGATGTTCGACCGTTCACAATTTTGAAGAGCTTTTCAACCAATGTGGTTTTCAGTTTCGCAAGATTCTTTTCGTGCTCACCTTCCAATTTCGCAAGTTTTACCTTGTCATCGGCTTTAGCAGCTTTATCTTTCTTTACACGTGTAAAGAGTTTCTTATCAATTACGATACCTTCTGTTGAAGGAGATGCTTTCAAACTGGCATCTTTTACATCACCTGCTTTATCACCAAAGATGGCGCGAAGAAGCTTTTCTTCCGGAGATGGTTCTGACTCTCCTTTTGGTGTAATCTTACCAATTAGAATATCGCCCTCTTTAATTCGGGCTCCAATTCGGATCAGACCGTTCTCATCGAGGTTTTTAGTTGCTTCCTCACTTACGTTTGGAATGTCATTGGTCAACTCTTCTTCACCTCGCTTGGTATCACGAACTTCAAGCTCGTACTCCACAATGTGAACCGATGTATAGTAATCGTCTTTAACTACTTTTTCCGAGATCACAATCGCATCCTCGAAATTGTATCCCTGCCATGGCATGAAGGCCACTTTAAGGTTACGTCCCAAAGCAAGTTCTCCCTGATCGGTGGCATAACCGTCGCACAGTACCTGCCCCTTGGTAACACGGTCTCCCTTCTTAACAATTGGTCGAAGGTTGATACATGTATTTTGGTTGGTACGTTGGAACTTCGTGATGGAGTATGATTTTACATCACCGATGAATGAAACGGTTCGTTCTTCGTCGGTTAGGTCGTAACGTACGCGAATCTCATTGGCATCAACGTACTCAACAACTCCGTCTCCTTCTGCATTGATCAGGTTTCTTGAATCTTCTGCAATCTTCTGCTCCAAACCAGTTCCTACAATTGGAGCTTCCGGACGAAGCAACGGAACTGCCTGACGCTGCATGTTCGATCCCATCAGGGCCCGGTTTGCATCGTCATGCTCAAGGAAAGGAATTAGTGAAGCTGCAATCGAAACGATCTGGTTAGGTGCAACGTCCATGTAGTCAACCTCATTCGGTTTTACAATCGGGAAGTCACCCTCGTTTCTTGCCTTAATCTCATCGTTCTCAAAGCTTCCATCGTCTTTCAACGGTGCATTTGCCTGAGCAATGATTTTAGTATCCTCTTCTTCTGCGCTCAAATAAACAACGCCTTCGTCTACTTTACCTTCCGTTACTTTACGGTAAGGTGTTTCGATGAATCCCATGCTGTTAATTTTAGCATGAACACACAATGAAGAAATCAGACCAATGTTTGGTCCTTCAGGTGTTTCAATTGTACACAGTCGTCCATAGTGCGTATAGTGAACGTCCCGAACCTCGAATCCTGCACGGTCTCGTGAAAGACCACCAGGTCCAAGTGCCGACATTCTACGCTTGTGTGTAATCTCAGCCAATGGGTTTGTTTGATCCATGAACTGAGAAAGCTGGTTCGTTCCGAAGAACGAGTTGATAACAGACGAAAGTGTTCGTGCGTTGATCAAATCAGTTGGCGTAAATACTTCGTTATCGCGAATGTTCATTCGCTCTCGAATGGTTCTTGCCATACGTGCAAGACCTACACCAAACTGAGAGTATAACTGCTCACCTACTGTTCGTACACGTCGGTTACTCAAGTGGTCAATATCATCGACATCAGTTCTTGAGTTACTCAATTCGATTAGGTATTGGATAATCAGGATGATGTCCTCATTGGTCAATACCCGTGTATCGGTGGAGGTTTCGAGCTTTAGCTTTTTATTAATTCTGTATCGCCCTACTTCTCCAAGATCGTATCGTTTATCTGAGAAGAACAGTCGGTCGATAATACCCCGTGCTGTTTCTTCATCAGGTGGATCCGTGTTTCGAAGTTGACGATAGATATGTTCAACAGCTTCTTTACCACTGTTGGATGTATCCTTCTGAAGGGTATTGTGGATGATAGCAAAATCATTCTTGTTATCGCCTTCATTGCTCAGGATGATGGTTTTAACACCGGCATCCATGATTTCTGCAATGTGCTCATCTTCAAGAATAGTATCACGTTCAATTACCACTTCGTTACGTTCAATCGAAACAACTTCACCCGTATCTTCATCTACGAAATCTTCGATCCATGAACGCAACACACGGGCGGCCAGTTTACGGCCAATGCATCTTTTTAGTCCTGCCTTGGAAACTTTTACTTCCTCTGCCAGTCCAAAGATGTCAAGAATGTCTTTATCCGTTTCGTAACCAATTGCTCTAAGAAGCGTGGTTACCGGGAATTTCTTTTTTCGGTCGATGTACGCATACATTACGTTGTTTACATCGGTCGCGAATTCGATCCAGCTTCCTTTGAACGGGATTACCCGGGCTGAATACAGTTTCGTACCATTGGTGTGGTACGATTGCGCGAAGAACACACCAGGAGATCGGTGTAGTTGAGAAACGATAACTCGTTCGGCGCCATTAATGATGAAGGTACCTCTTGGCGTCATATATGGGATGGTACCCAAATAAACGTCTTGAACGATGGTTTCAAAGTCTTCGTGCTCAATGTCGTTACATGAAAGTTTGAGTTTTGCTTTCAATGGAACGGCATAGGTCAAACCTCTATCAACACACTCTGCCATTGTATAGCGCGGTGGGTCTACGAAGTAGTCCAGAAACTCTAATACGAAGATATTTCGGGAATCGGTGATCGGGAAGTTCTCGCTGAACACCTTGAAGAGCCCTTCGTTGGCTCTGTCTTCCGACGATGTTTCAAGTTGGAAAAACTCTTGAAACGACTGTACCTGAACGTCAAGGAAATCGGGGTATTTGATGATTTCCGGAATTCGGGCAAAGCTTATTCTTTCTTTTTTATTTTGAACTGTTGACAAGGTTATAAAATTTAGGGTTAGTGTATACTAAAAACACAAATGTTTTGAAACACAGATAGACCCACGGATTTCTCCGGGGTCTATTGTGTACTAAAGTGTAGTCTTACTTAACTTCAACTTCAGCTCCTGCTTCTTCAAGTTTAGCTTTCAACGCGTCTGCTTCGTCTTTCGCTACATTTTCCTTGATTTCTTTTGGAGCTGAGTCAACTATTTCTTTTGCTTCTTTCAAGCCAAGACCGGTAAGTTCTTTAACGACCTTAACAACTTGAAGTTTAGAAGCACCTGCCGATTTCAATACAACAGTAAATTCGGTTTGTTCTTCGCCTCCTGCTGCACCGCCATCTGCTGCTGGACCTGCTGCTACTGCTACTGCAGCTGCTGCCGGCTCAATGCCGTATTCGTCCTTCAAGATGTCAGCCAATTCGTTTACTTCCTTAACGGTAAGATTTACTAACTGCTCTGCAAATTCTTTTAAGTCTGCCATTTTTGTTAACCTTTAAAAAGTGTTTGTAAAAAATTAATTTTCTTTTTCGGATAGAGTTTTAAGAAGACCCGATAACGTAGATCCACTTGATTGAAGTGCGGAAATAACGTTTTTCGCAGGTGATTGGAGCAATCCGATAATTTCTCCAACCAAATCCTCTTTCGATTTGTAATTTGTCAAGCTGTCTAGCTGGTCGTCACCGATGTAGACGTTGCTATCCAAATACGCACCCTTTAACACTGGTTTATCGCTCTTCTTACGGAAGTCTTTAATCGCGATAGCCGGTGCTTTTGGATTGGAAGCGAATAAGAGTGCGGTTGTCCCTTTAAGGGTATCAGTAAGTTCACCCCAGTCCTTTTCGGCTCTCACTAACGCCTGCCGGATCAAGGTGTTCTTAGCTACTTGCATTTTTACTCCGTTTTTGTGGAGTAATCTTCGAAGTTCGTTGTTGGTATTAGCTGTCAACTCTGAACTGTCGGTCACGTATATAAACTCGTAGGTATTAAAGCTGTCTACAAGTTGATCGATCACTTGATTTTTTTCTTCTCGTGTCATGTTTCTCTTCTTAAGCTGTTAATACTACAAACCTGCAATACTGCTCACGTCTACCTTAATACCAGGACTCATGGTGCTGGAAATAGTGATAGACTGGAAATACGTTCCTTTTGCTGCCGAAGGCTTTAGACGGTGCAGTGTTTGAATAAACTCAACTGCGTTGTCGTTGATCTTGTCAGCATCGAAAGACGACTTTCCTATTGAACTGTGAATAATTCCTGTTTTATCGACTTTAAAATCGATTTTACCTGCTTTTACTTCCTGAACGGCTTTTCCTATATCCATAGTTACCGTACCAGATTTAGGGTTAGGCATTAGGTTTCTTGGTCCAAGAATACGACCTAATCGACCTAGTTTACCCATTACGCTTGGCTGAGTGATGATGACGTCAACGTCAACCCAACCACCTTGGATTTTCTCGATGTATTCATCAAGTCCTACGTGGTCAGCACCAGCTGCCTTGGCTTCCTCCTCTTTGTCTGGAGTACACATAACCAAAACCCGTACATTTTTTCCTGTTCCGTGTGGTAGGGAAGCAACTCCCCGTACCATTTGATTTGCTTGTCTTGGATCTACACCCAATTTAACGTCCAAATCAACGGATGCGTCAAACTTAGTGTAAGTTACTTCTTTCACTAAGGCCGCAGCCTCGCTTAAGCTGTACAACTTCTCGCTGTCAACCTTTGCAAGGGCTTCTTTTCTTTTCTTAGAAATTTTTCCCATTGTTTTACGTCGATAAACTATTAGTTATCTTCCGGAAACTGTCCGGTAACAGTGATTCCCATACTTCGTGCAGTACCTGCAACCATTCGCATAGCTGAAGTTACTTCGAATGCATTCAAATCTGGCATTTTGTCTTCGGCGATCGTACGTACCTGATCCCAGCTCACCTTTGCTACCTTATCTCGGTTAGGCTCTGCAGAACCGCTTTTGATTTTAGCAGCTTCCAACAATTGAGCAGCAACCGGTGGGGTTTTGATGATAAAGTCAAACGACTTATCCTGATAAACCGTGATCACAACTGGTAGTACTTTACCAGCTCTATCTTGGGTTCTAGCGTTAAATTGCTTACAGAAGTCTACAATATTCACACCCTTCGCACCAAGTGCTGGTCCAATAGGAGGTGCTGGATTTGCTGCACCGCCTCTCACTTGAAGTTTTACGAAACCTGTAACTTGCTTTGCCATTTTCTTATTCTTTTTCTACTTGTACGTAGTTTAATTCGAGTGGAGTTTTTCTTCCGAAAATCTTCACCATAACTTTCAATTTTTTCTTTTCCTCGTTCACTTCTTCGATCACACCATTGAAACCGCTGAAAGGGCCATCGTTCACCTTCACCATTTCTCCAACGATGAATGGTTCTACCATGCTTTCTCCGCTTTCATTTGCTTCGTCTACCTGTCCGAGGATTCGGTTTACCTCTGATTGACGCATTGGAATTGGAGTTCCATCTTCGTCGCCAAGGAAACCAACTACACCATTAATCGACTTAATGGTAGGTAGTACTTCTCCCACAAGGTTTGCATTGATTAGAATGTAGCCTGGGAAGTAGCTTTTTTCACGGGATGTCTTCTTCCCGTTTTTAATTTCATACACTCGCTGGGTAGGAATCAAAATTTGCGGAACGAAGTCAGCAAGCTTTTCAAAAGCCAATTCTGACTCCATCATTGCTTTTACTTTCTTTTCCTGACCTGTGATGGCGCGCACCACATACCATTTAAAATCACTCGTCGCTTGTTCCATTTTCCTAATCCTGCGAAAGGCTCAAATGCCTTTGTTAAAAAAACTTATATAGGAGACCGGTAATAAGATCAAATCCTTTGTCGAGCAGATAGATTGCCAACGCAAAGATGATTGATGCCACAAGCACAATTACTGTGCTCTGTACTAAGTCATCCCAGCTTGGCCAAGTTACTTTATTAAGCAACTCGTCTACTGTGACATTCCAAATATTTTTAAGTCTTTCCATTGTTGTATCCGACTGGTAAAAAAACCGTTGCAGGAGAGACAGGGATCGAACCTGCAACTTGCGGTTTTGGAGACCGCTGCTCTACCAATTGAACTACTCTCCTATAAGTCACATAGCCGGCAATGGAAATTGCCAGCTATATGCTCCTATTTAAAAAATTTATTAGTCTAGAATCTCAGTTACCTGACCAGCACCTACCGTTCTACCACCTTCACGGATTGCAAACTTCAATCCTTTTTCCATAGCTACGGCGTTGATCAATTCAACTGTGATTGTAACGTTGTCACCTGGCATAACCATTTCAGTTCCTTCAGGCAACTTAATTTCTCCTGTAACGTCTGTTGTTCTCAAGTAGAACTGTGGACGGTATTTGTTAAAGAATGGAGTGTGACGACCACCTTCTTCTTTGGATAGTACGTACACCTCAGCTTTAAACTTAGCGTGTGGGGTTACAGAACCTGGTTTTACGATAACCATACCACGTTTGATATCGGTTTTCTCAATACCTCTCAACAAGATACCTGCGTTGTCACCAGCTTCACCTCGGTCTAGAAGTTTTCTAAACATCTCTACTCCAGTACAAGTGGAAGAAAGTTTTTCAGCACCCATACCGATGATGTCTACTGCGTCACCTACAGAGATCACACCTCTTTCGATACGACCTGTAGCAACTGTACCACGACCTGTGATAGAGAATACGTCCTCAACTGGCATTAGGAAATCCTGGTCAACCAATCGTGGAGGAAGTGGAATCCACTCATCTACTGCATCCATCAATTCGTTGATTGTTCCTACCCACTTATCGTCACCGTTCAATCCACCTAGTGCAGATCCTTTGATGATTGGTGTGTTATCAGCGTCGAAATCGTAGAAATCAAGAAGTTCTCTGATCTCCATTTCAACTAGCTCTAGCAACTCTTCGTCGTCTACCATGTCAACCTTGTTCATGAAGATAACAAGACGAGGTACACCAACCTGACGTGCTAGAAGGATGTGTTCTTTTGTTTGTGGCATAGGACCATCAGTAGCCGCAACTACCAAGATAGCACCGTCCATTTGAGCCGCACCCGTTACCATGTTCTTTACGTAATCCGCGTGACCTGGACAGTCAACGTGAGCGTAATGACGGTTTGCAGTTTCGTACTCAATGTGAGCAGTGTTGATGGTAATACCTCTTTCTTTTTCTTCCGGTGCAGAATCGATTGTATCGAAATCTTGTTTCTCCGCAAGACCAGCGTTAGATAATACGTTAGAAATAGCAGCTGTTAAAGTTGTTTTACCGTGGTCAACGTGACCAATAGTTCCAATGTTTACGTGCGGTTTGGAACGGTCAAATGTTTCTTTAGCCATGACTTAAAATAAATTACTTTTTAAATTTTTAATTTTTTCGTTTCGCGAGGATTATTCTTAATCTTAATTGCTGCGTTACTCAGAGCCAATGATGGGAATTGAACCCACGACCTCTTCCTTACCAAGGAAACGCTCTACCCCTGAGCTACATCGGCTTGTCAAAAGCCAACATCGTCAGACTGTGCCTGAGCCACATCGGCAATAACAGTGAGCGGGAGACGAGGCTCGAACCCGCGACCTACAGCTTGGAAGGCTGTCGCTCTACCAACTGAGCTACTCCCGCATGTTTGCCTTCATTCTACCAAAACCCAATAAAGGAATCCTCAATAACTTTTTGGGTATTTCAAATAACAAACGCAGTGGGGAGGGTAGGATTCGAACCTACGTAGCCGAAGCAACGGATATACAGACCTACCCATTTGACCGCTCTGGTACCTCCCCCCAGACAAATAAAAAGAGCCATCTATAGGACTCGAACCTACGACCGGCTGATTACAAATCAGCTGCTCTACCAACTGAGCTAAGATGGCTTTTCTGCCTTAAACCAAAGGTCTAATTTTGGCATCCCAAGAACTAAAGGTTTAACCCCTTATTTTTTGGGTTGGCAAAAGTACATTTTATTTAAATTGTTATCAAAGAAATTTTGAAAATATTTTAAGAAGTTGCAGCAAGGCGCTCTTTATACTTCTTTATTTGGACTTTCAGTGCGTCCATAGCGAGATCGACGGCAGCCTCAAAGCTTTGTGAAGTCTGGGCTTTGAAGATACTCTGGTTCTGCACGTTTACCTTTACTTCTACCGTCTTATTTTCTTTCAATCTATTATTCTCAACCTTCAAAAAAACTTGCGAATCAACGATGGCATCGCTGAATTGCTCAAGCTTGGATAATTTCTTCTCTATATAGTCTACCAATTTGTGATCGGCCTTAAAGTGTATTGATTGAATTTCTATTCGCATAACATTATGATTTAGGGTGTAACTTATGAACTCTTTTTAAATGAGCTATGTCGCTCTGGGCGTAAATTTGGGTTGAAGCAAGACTTGCGTGCCCAAGCAACTCTTTAATCGCTGCAATTTCAGCTCCATTCTGTAATAAATGTGTTGCAAAACTGTGCCGTAATACATGAGGGCTCTTCTTTTCAGAATTGGAGTAAATCGTTAGCATCTTATTAACGCAATTATAAACCCACTTCGGATAAAGTTGTTTTCCATTTGGTCGAACAAAAAAGGCATCTGATTCCGATTCAATAGACTGACGTTCAGCGAGGTATTTCTTCAAAACACCCACCGCTTCTACTCCCAGGGGAACTATACGCTCTTTTTTACCCTTTCCAAACACTTTTATGGTTGCACTTTCCAAATCGACGTTTTTAAGCTTTAAGTCGATTAACTCCGACCGTCGAATTCCGGTTGTATACAAAACCGTCATAACGGCCGATTCCAAAACAGACTCCTCCTGGGCCTGAACAAGACCATCAAACATTTGGTCAGCCTCTGATTTCCGGACATACACAGGAAGTCGCTGAGGTTGTTTGAGATTGCGGATACCAGAAGCCGGATTGTCTTTAACCACATTGGTCTTTCTGAGAAACTTAAAGAAAGACTTTAGTGTACTAAGTTTACGGTTAACCGACGCTGGTTTCATACCGCTTTCCACCAACTCTACTACCCATGAACGGATAAAGTCGGACGATGTGCTCTCTACACTTTCTTCAGAAAACGAAGAGGTTTGAAATGAAAAATATTGGTTTAAATCGCGTGAATACGCTGCAACAGTGTGCTGTGAATAAGACTTTTGAAATCTTAAGTAATTAAAAAACTCGTCTAGATGAACAGCAGCAGCAACCATAGGCTACTGCAAGATAAGTATTTTTTGACAAAAAAGCGACTTAAGCCTAGTTATTCAGGCTTTGCTTGTATTTTGCCTTGATCAGCTGCATTCTACGCTTTACCGACGGCTTCGTAAACTGCTTACGCTCTCTCAATTCTCTCAAAACACCCGTTCTGTCGAACTTCTTCTTGAATTTCTTAAGCGCCTTCTCAACTGATTCGTTTTCTTTTACGTTAACTACTAACATCTTGTTTCTCTATCGTGTTTTTTAAAGGGGTGCAAATATCGTTATATTTTTTTATACCTCCAATACTTATTTAAGCAACTCCCTGCTGATTACTAATTTTTGAATCTCTGAAGTCCCCTCACCAATCGTGCACAACTTCGAATCGCGGTAGAATTTTTCGGCTGGAAAGTCTTTTGTATACCCATAACCTCCAAAAATCTGTACTGCTTCAGTAGAAACTGAAACCGAGACCTCCGACGCATAGTATTTGGCCATCGCAGATTCCTTTGTCATTGGTTTCCCCTCATTTTTCAGGTATGCCGCCTGAAGGGTTAACAATTCTGCACTTTCGATTTGGGTTGCCATATCCGCTAGTTTAAACCCAATCGCCTGAAATCTCGAAATAGGCTTACCAAACTGCTCTCGTTCCTTGGAGTATTGCAAAGCAGCTTCGTAGGCTCCTTTGGCAATTCCAACAGACAAAGAGGCAATACTAATACGACCACCGTCTAAGACCTTCATCGCCTGAATAAAGCCTTCTCCTTCCTTGCCCAGCATATTGGCGTGGGGAATCCGACAATCATCGAAGAACAGGCAAGCTGTTTCAGATGCTCTCATTCCCAGTTTATTCTCTTTCTTTCCTCCGGAAAATCCAGGAGTTCCCTTTTCAACGATAAACGCCGTCATACCGTGAGAGTCTCCTTTTTCACCTGTTCTCACAATCACCACAGCAACCTCACCACTGATGGCGTGGGTAATAAAGTTCTTAGAACCGTTTAACACCCAGTGATCGCCGTCTCGAACAGCCGTGGTATTCATCCCTCCTGCATCCGAGCCTGTGCCGGTTTCTGTTAGCCCCCAAGCTCCTATCCATTCGCCTGAAGCGAGTTTAGGCAGATACTTTTTCTTTTGCTCTTCGTTTCCAAACGCAAGAATATGACCGGTACACAGCGAATTATGTGCCGCCATAGACAGACCAATGCTTCCACACACCTTTGCAACCTCTACAATGGCCGTTACGTATTCGTAGTATCCAAACCCCGAACCTCCATATTCCTGAGGCACCAGTACCCCCATTAGGCCCAGTTCCCCCATTTTGTGAAATAGTTCAATTGGAAAATGTTGGGACTCATCCCATTCCATCATCTTAGGCCGAATCTCCTTTGCGGCAAAATCGCGGATCATATCCGCAATCATCTGTTGGTTTTCTGTTTGTTGGAAGTTCATAAATATGATGCAAAAAATTCGTGGCGAATTTACTTGTAATCCGTGTAAAATTAAAGCAATTACATGGTCCTACTCAGTAAACAAGTATCTCCCCTGATGGTTTATATTAATGTTGTACAATTGGCCTGTTTCTTCAAAATGCTGATACACCGGCTTAAGGTTGGTCCAGAACGTTTGCATTTCAAGGTTGGGCGCTTCGTTCATCAGTTTACGATAATTACTGTAGTTCATTCTCGAGGGGAAAATGTGAATAGGTATTTCGTTCTGACCGCTTTGCCGTGCTAACACGGCCATGATGTACAATTCTTCTATAAAAAAATCGGTAATCGGAATACAACCAACGGTTAAACAACCTCCATGGATGAATATTTGTCCACCCAAGTCGGCGTGTTGGCTTAACATGCTATCGGATTTGTTTGGATAACTTACCTTCAGCGACAAGTGATAATTACTCTCTGGGTTAAATTTCGACAAATGGTAAAACCCCTCAGGTATTTGCAGGTCGCCTTGTTGGCGTTTCGGCCCCACGGTGCCCACATTGCTACAGTAGGCGTAGTTATCGATGAGTCTATAAACGCGTTCATGTTTGTGTTTACCCCAAACCTCAAGAGTTCCTTCTGTTTTGAAAGCGCGAATGTACAGGTCGTACCGATCGGCGTTTAGCCCGGCCAGCCCAAGCTTCGTTCTCACCTCCATTTCCCTCTCCTCAAATGCTTTCT
The DNA here is from genome assembly GCA_017640445.1 of Bacteroidia bacterium. Lineage (GTDB taxonomy): Bacteria > Bacteroidota > Bacteroidia > NS11-12g > UBA9320 > UBA987. The sequence continues at coordinate 11,655 of JAEPQQ010000099.1, forward strand.
TCACACGAGCGTATCTCAATTGATCCGTTAAAAAGCCTTCTTCTCCTTTAAAGCCAACCAATAAGGTGGCTATTACCAATATTACGATGTACTTACGCATGTTTTATATCGACCTTCGGGCCCAAAAATCTTGGTTTCTTAAATGTTAAAATGTCTATGACCGCCTTCACTCGGGCTAGTTTTTCTCTGACGTGTACAGCAAGACCAAGACGGTTGTTTAAGTCTTTTGCCGAGTATGCTTCCGCCTTCATGCCGTAGATTCTGGCCAAAAAAACGGCCCGCTCGTTGTGAAACTGTTGTGAGACAATGGTGATTGCATTCTGCCCAAATACTTTCTTGCTGCGCACAACGCTATCCAGTGTCCTAAAACCCGCATAGTCGAGATAAATGACTGATTCAGGAACACCAAGTGCCACCAACATTTCTTTCATATCGGTAGCTTCGTCGTATTCGGTTCTACTGTTATCGCCACTCACAATAATGGCACTTAATTTACCAGCGTGGTACAGGTCAGCCGCTGCCTGCATTCGATATTTAAAATAGGGATTTACGTGCCCATTGCTCAACCGATACGATGTACCTAGCACCAAGCCCACACGTTTACCTGAAACCTCCTCGGGTGATTCATAAACCAGGCCCCGTGAGCATTCTGTAATCAGCGTATCGCTTGCAGCGAGTATAAACAGAACAATGAAACCAAAATAGAACGCAAGTCGTATTAGTTTTTTTATGTATTTCATTGGTTGGTTACTAACCTTGGTTATCGCTACTCTTCATAGTTAACACAAAGTACGATGAATTAGTATGACTATCGTGGAAATTTATCCCCTTCTTGTCGGAAATGGCAGAGGCTTCTGTGTTTTCCATTTTGGATTTTCGTCCAAAGTCAACCTCACCATCCGGAAAGGCGAGCTCCTTCCCTACTCCTAAAGTAAATAACCAACACCCGTAAATGGCATGCTCTACACAGGCAATAAACAGCGACCTGGTTCTTCGATATGAGAGCGAAATCATGAGGCCACCAATGGCCGTTATTCCAACTACATAAACGTTTCGAAACATGCTGTGAGCCAATCCAAAAACAATTGCGTTTAGCCCAATGAGCAAGGCTTCCGAAAAGTAGTTTTCGTACCGATTAAAAAAGTACAATCGATACAGGAATTCCTGCACGTACACCGACAAGACCGAGTAAAAACTACACACCGCTACCCAAACCCAAAAATGATGTCGAACCATATTAAAGAGTTGATCGCGATATACAAACCAGGCGATTAGCGTTGAAACAGGAATATAGAACAGCACCTTGTACCAAAAGTCCTTCTCTGTTTTCAGTGAGGTTTTTCCGAGTAAGTATTTCTTCTTGAACCACTTTTCCCGGGTAGAGATATACAAAACATACAAGACACCGACACCGATATAAGACGCCTTAATCCAACCTGGAAACTCAAAGGCCAGGCTAACGGGCATGAACACAAAAAGAACCAGTAGTTCCAACACCAGAAGCTTCTTCAAACGACTATTGTGTATACCTTTTTCGTCCATCATTGCAATCCTGCTTTATGCACCACCTGCTGGCCATTTGCAAGTCTAACATTGAGGAAGACTACGCCCTGAACCGGTACATTCATATTAGCAAATTCAACAGGCGGCAAAAAGTTCTGTTTGAGCAATTGTTTGCCATCTACTGCCAACACTTCAACCGACGAAATTGGTTCCACACTTTTTATCATTAATGTCGATTCCCTTTGCCAAACCTTCAACTCCAATGTGTTTAACGCATGAAAAACGGTTGATGTTTGAAAAAGGTTCATTCTGTACAGGTTACCGAAACCTCCGGTTGACTCATCTGTTATATACAGTGACTCGTTGTGGATAGCGATGGCCTCTTTCTGAGACAAGTGGTTCAATGTTATTAGCTTAGGTTGGTTAAGCCTAATAACGGAATCTATGGAAAACTGCCAAACGTATGCCGAACCCAGCAAAACGAGTTTGTTGGATTGGATGTCTGCTGATGTAATGAAAGCCAATTCGCGAAAACCTCCCATATAGGCACTATCGATAGGAATTAGGCTGTAACTTCCAGCCCTGGCTGGCAACACATAGTGCTTTGTATATCCATTAAACGGGCTTGACCAGTTCTTAGTGAACAAGTGCAGGCTATCGCGCCAGTAAACCATCGCTTCGCAGTCATAAAACAAGTTGCTTTGAGCAGGCGGGAACTCCGTTTGATCGGCGTATGTAAACTGTATCGTATCAGCGGATACCGTATCTGTGTTCCAGGAAGCAAAGGGTGGCAAAACGTAGATTCTGAGATTGGTCCGTTTGTTAGCGTTGTTGCCAAAATCGCCGATAAAAACTCTACCGTCAGGTGCTTCGGCCAATTCTTCCCAATCTACGTTGGAGGCGTTTCGCACGTATACCTCTCGGTGGATGGTACCAGAAGAATCAAATACATACAGTTTCGGGCCGTCGCCACCGTCGTTATGCGACAAAAACCGATTCGAATCCAGTACAATGAGGCCGGAAGATTCATGCAGCTCATCCGGTAGTTCGGACACCAGCTTTAGCTCCTG
>JAEPQQ010000009.1 GCA_017640445.1 Bacteroidia bacterium
GGCCGGTGAAGAGTTGGGTATCAACTTCGCTACTCCAATCTTCGACGGAGCAACTGAGTCTGACATCGAAGAGTATGTTAAGAAATCAGGTGTTCCTGCTAACGGATCAACCTATCTGTACAACGGTTTAACAGGTGAACGTTTCGATCAACCAACCACAGTAGGTATTATCTACATGCTGAAATTGGGCCACATGGTTGACGATAAGATGCACTCACGTTCAATTGGACCATATTCATTGATTACGCAACAACCACTTGGTGGTAAAGCACAGTTTGGTGGTCAGCGTTTTGGTGAGATGGAGGTTTGGGCACTCGAGGCATTCGGTGCATCCAATATTTTGAGAGAGATCTTGACAGTGAAATCAGATGACATTATCGGACGGGCTAAAACGTACGAAGCCATCGTAAAAGGAGACAACAGCGTAGAATCAGGATTGCCTGAGTCGTTTAACGTACTTCTTCACGAGCTTCGAGGCTTAGGTCTTGAATTGACATTTGATTGATTAGTTTAAGTTTTAACTTGAAAACCCTTAGAAAAACACGAAATGGCTTACAATAAAAAAGAGCAAAAAATAAAAAGTAACTTCAAAAGTCTACGAATCGGACTATCCTCTCCTGAGGTGATCCTGCAACGTTCGAACGGAGAAGTTATCAAACCAGAAACCATTAACTACCGTTCGTATAAACCTGAAATGGGCGGACTTTTCTGCGAGCGAATCTTTGGTCCGGTAAAGGACTATGAGTGCCACTGTGGAAAATACAAACGTATCCGATACAAAGGAATTGTTTGTGACCGATGTGGTGTTGAGGTTACAGAGAAAAAAGTACGACGTGAGCGAATGGGACACATCGAACTGGTGGTTCCGGTTGCACATATCTGGTACTTCAGATCATTACCAAACAAGATTGGATACCTGTTAGGTCTTCCTTCAAAGAAGTTGGACATGATCATTTACTACGAACGTTACGTAGTGATTCAGTCGGGTGTTAAGGAAGAAGATGGTATCAACTACCTTGACTTCCTAACCGAAGAAGAATACCTGGATATTTTGGATTCACTTCCAAAAGAAAACCAGTATCTCGAAGACAACGATCCAAATAAGTTTATTGCCAAGATGGGGGCCGATGCGATCTGGGATCTGCTTTCGCGCTTGAATCTGGATGAACTTTCGTACCAATTACGTCATCAGGCGGCTAATGAGACCTCACAACAGCGAAAAGCAGAGGCCTTGAAACGTTTGAAGGTAATAGAAGGTTTCCGTGATGCAAACTCAAGGTTCGAAAACCGTCCTGAGTGGATGATCATGAAGATCCTTCCGGTTATTCCACCGGAATTGAGACCATTGGTACCGTTGGACGGAGGACGTTTCGCTACGTCTGACCTGAACGACCTATACCGACGAGTGATCATTCGAAACAATCGTTTGAAACGACTGATGGAGATTAAAGCTCCGGAAGTGATCTTGAGAAACGAGAAACGAATGCTTCAGGAGGCCGTTGATAGTCTTTTGGATAACACACGAAGAGCAAATGCCGTAAAGGCGAGTGGAAACCGACCACTTAAGTCTCTAAGCGATATGCTTAAGGGTAAACAAGGTCGTTTCCGTCAGAACCTACTCGGTAAGCGGGTAGATTATTCTGGTCGTTCGGTAATTGTGGTTGGACCAACGTTGAAGCTACACGAATGTGGACTTCCAAAAGGAATGGCCAGCGAGTTGTTTAAACCATTTATTATTCGAAAACTGATTGAGCGGGGCATTGTAAAAACCGTGAAATCGGCTAAGAAAATAGTAGATCGAAAAGATCCGGTTATCTGGGAAATACTTGAGAATATTCTAAAAGGACATCCTGTATTGCTTAACCGTGCTCCTACACTTCACCGTCTTGGTATCCAGGCGTTCCAACCTAAGTTGGTAGAAGGAAAAGCGATCCGACTTCACCCATTGGTGTGTACAGGATTTAACGCTGACTTTGATGGTGACCAAATGGCGGTACACGTGCCGTTGGGGAATGCGGCTGTGTTAGAGGCTCAAATCTTGATGCTTGCACCACACAACATTCTTAACCCTGCCAACGGAGCTCCAATTGCCGTTCCTTCTCAGGATATGGTGTTGGGTCTTTACTACCTTACAAAAGGTAGAAAGAGTACCAAGAGTAAAACAGTTATTGGTGAAGGTCTGACCTTCTTCTCAGAAGAAGAAATGACCATTGCTCACAACGAGGGAAGAGCTGCTCTTCACGCTGAGATCAAGATCAAAACCAATGTACTGGAAGATGGAGAGATTGTTGAGAAAGTGATTGATACCACAGTTGGTCGGGTAATCTTTAACCAGTTCGTACCTGAGGAAATGGGATTCATCAACGCACTGCTTACCAAGAAATCGCTTCGATCCATTATCGGTGATATGGTTAAAGTTGTTGGAATCGCCAAAACGGCCGAATTCCTTGACAACATTAAAGACCTTGGTTTCCAGTACTCGTTCAGAGGTGGTCTTTCGTTTAACATCAGCGACGTAGTGTTGCCGGATGCAAAAGAAGGATTGATCGAATCAGCGAAGGAAGAAGTAGATGAAATCTGGGAAAACTACAACAACGGTTTCATCACGAACAACGAACGTTATAACCAGATTATTGATATCTGGACACGTGTAAACTCAAGAGTATCGGATGCTTTGTTGCAAAAACTAACGGCCGACGATCAAGGGTTTAACCCAATTTATATGATGTTGGATTCTGGAGCCCGGGGTTCTAAAGAGCAGATTCGTCAGCTTGGAGGAATGCGGGGTCTGATGGCTAAGCCGCAGAAGAAAACAGGTCATGGTGGAACGGGAGAAATTATCGAAAACCCGATTCTTTCTAACTTCCGACAAGGACTTTCGATTCTTGAGTACTTTATCTCAACACACGGTGCTCGGAAAGGTCTGGCGGATACAGCATTGAAAACGGCCGATGCGGGTTACCTTACCCGTCGTTTGCATGACGTTGCCCAAGACGTTGTGATCAACGAAGTAGATTGTGAAACACTTCGTGGTATTGAGATTACAGCACTTCGTGAAAACGAAGAAATTGTTGAGAGTCTTTACGACCGAATTCTTGGAAGAACAAGTCTTTACGACATTGAAGATCCAAAAACCGGTGAAATAATAGCACAAGCGGGAGAGGAGATCGATGAGATAATCGCTTCGCAAATAGAAAAAGCGGGAGTTGATTCGGTTGAGATTCGATCGGTAATGACGTGTGAGACCCGACGAGGCGTATGCGCCAAGTGTTACGGAAGAAGCCTTGCTTCAGGACGAATGGTTCAACGAGGAGAAGCGGTAGGTGTTATTGCAGCTCAGTCGATTGGTGAGCCGGGTACACAGCTTACACTTCGTACATTCCACGTGGGTGGTACGGCATCGAACATCGCGTCAGAGTCTGAAATGGCTGTTAAATACAACGGTGTGTTGGAATTTGATGAAGTGAAAACCGTAAGCCGGGTAAACGACGAAGGAGAGAAGGAAGAAGTAGTAGTAGGTCGTTCAGGTGAGATTAAGGTAATTGATCCTAAGTCTAAAGAACTACTGAACACACTTAACATTCCATACGGTTCGATCTTGGTTGTAACCGATGGCCAAAAAGTGAAGAAAGGCGACGTAATCTGTAGCTGGGATCCATATAACGCGGTTATTGTAACGGATAGTGATGGTAACATTGCGTTTAAGGACATCATCGACGGTATTACGTATAAAGATGAGATTGACGAGCAAACCGGATTTAAGGAGAAAGTTCTTGTTGAAAACAGAGACAAGAAACTGATTCCTGCGGTGATGCTTATGGATAAGAAAGGTGAGGTACTTCGAGAATTCAACCTGCCGGTTGGTGCGCACATCTCGGTTGAAGACGGCGCTAAAACCAAGTCAGGTACGATTATCGCGAAAATTCCACGGGTTCTTGGTAAAACAGGTGATATCACGGGTGGTCTGCCACGGGTAACGGAGCTATTTGAAGCGCGTAACCCATCTAACCCGGCAGTTGTGTCTGAGATAGATGGTGTAGTTAGCTACGGTGGTATCAAACGGGGTAACCGAGAGATTATCATCGAATCGAAAGAAGGAGTTAAGAAAAAATATCTGGTTTCATTGTCAAAGCACATCCTTGTTCAGGATAACGACTTTGTGAAAGCAGGTACTCCACTTTCTGATGGTTCTATTACACCTAAAGACATCCTGGCAATTGAAGGACCAAGCGCTGTACATCAATACATTGTAAATGGTATCCAGGAAGTTTACCGTTTGCAAGGTGTGAAGATCAACGATAAGCACATTGAGGTGATTGTTCGCCAAATGATGCAGAAAGTAACAATTGTTGATCCGGGAGATACGAAGTTCCTTGAAGGTGAGGGTGTAGGTAAACACGACTTCAAAGAGCAGAACAACTGGATTTATGATAAGAAAGTTGTAACCGAAGCTGGAGACTCTAACGAGCTTAAGCCAGGTCAGATCGTAAGCTTGAGAAAGTTACGTGATGTGAACTCGGTATTGAAGCGTAAAGACCTGAAAGTAGCAGAAGTACGGGATGCTGTTCCTGCAACTTCGGAGCCACTTTTGATGGGTATTACCAAAGCATCGTTAGGTACACAAAGCTTTATGTCTGCTGCGTCATTCCAGGAAACTACCAAGGTGTTGAACGAAGCAGCTATTGCTGGTAAGGTCGACTTCCTGACAGGATTGAAGGAAAACGTAATTGTTGGACACGCAATTCCTGCTGGTACAGGCTTGAGAGACTACGAAGACATCATTGTAGGTTCTCAGGAGGAATACGATTTGTTGATGAGCTCGAAAGAGGAAGAATCACAAACCGTAGGTGAAGTAGGCGCTGTGAGCTAAAATTTATTTTATATTTCATATCGATAATGCCCCTTAATTGGGGCATTTTTGTTTACAAAAAATTTCAACTATGGACGAGTTACAAGAGAATAAGAACCAGAATCAGATAGATATTGAGTTAAGTGAAGAGGTAGCAGATGGTGTTTACTCCAATCTGGCCATTATCTCACATTCAAACTCCGAGTTTATCGTAGACTTTATACGAATGATGCCCGGAACGCCAAAAGCACGGGTAAAGCAACGTATTATCCTGTCGCCGCAGCATGCAAAACGACTAATGTTTGCGCTTGGAGAAAACATCAGCAAGTACGAAGACAGCTTTGGAGAAATTGAGTCGCACGAACAAGTGCCCAACTTTCCAATGAACTTTGGCCCCGCCGGAGAAGCGTAGCACTAGTTTAATACGGTTTGTTTAGTTTTGAGAAAACAGTAAACTCATATGGATTTAACGAAATTAATTATGGCACAATTGGGCGAAGGCGGGATAGACGCCATGGCTCAAAAAATAGGAGCGGATCCGAAACAAACTTCATCAGCATTAGAGGGTGTTGTTCCAACCTTGCTTGGAGCAATGTCGAATAACGCAAAAAGCAATGAAGGAGCATCAGGTCTGTTAGGTGCATTAGACAGGGACCACGATGGAAGTATTTTGGACGATGTAACGGGTTTCATTGGAAACAGCGATAACGGTCCGGGTGCCGGCATTCTGAAACACGTGCTCGGCGATAATAAGTCGGCAGTAGAAAGTGGCCTTAGCCAAAAGACCGGATTGAATTCCGGACAAATAGGAAACATGCTTACAATGGTTGCTCCGCTTATTATGGGGTATCTGGGTAAACAAAAAAGAGAAGATAGTGGTGGAGGTTTTGACTTGGGTGGAATTGCAGGTATGCTAGGCAATCTGGCATCCACATCTGATAAAAGTACTGGACTCGATTTGGGTGATGTGCTGAGTGTGGTGGGTGGACTAACCGGCGGAAACTCAAAAGGAGGAAGTGCTGGAATAGGAGGCCTGTTAGGAAAACTATTCGGCAGATAGAGATGCTGACACTAATATGACAAAAGGGGCTGCAGCCCCTTTTGCTGTTTTTAGACTAATGGTTGAAAGATATCCATAAGGTATACCAAGACTTTAACAGGAAACGTTCTGTGAGAAGTTTTGTACCTTGTAGGCAGGTTTTAACGTAGCAAAGTTTCAGCGTATGATTACATCCACCCAAAAAACAGCTCGGACACAGTCAGGCATTAGCCCTTACTCAGGAAACTGGGGTCCGACCGAGGTTATCCATCTGTTGAGAAGGACGCTGTTTGGCGCCACAAAGGCAGACATTGATTATTACTCAGGAAAGTCGATGTCGGATGCAGTTGACGAAATTTTATCCCCATCAGGTTTTACTCCGTCACCACCTGTAAACAATTACAACAATGGTCGTATTACGGATCCCGACATTGCCTTGGGCAAAACCTGGGTAAACGGTCCGTACAATGCTGCACTCAACGGTGCTCGACGGAACTCCCTTCGCGCATGGTGGGTAGGCCAGATGGTTCATCAGGAAAAAACCATTCGGGAAAAGTTAACCCTGTTCTGGCATAATCACTTTCCTACTGAGTTAACGGCAATCGGTGATCCGATTTATGGCTATAACTACCAGCAGTTGTTACGTGAAAACTGCTTAGGAGACTTCAAGAAACTGGTCAAGTTGATCACACTCGACCCAGCCATGCTGATTTATCTCAACGGAAGTTCCAACACAAAGAATGCCCCTGATGAAAACTATTCTCGCGAGCTGCAGGAGTTGTTCACTCTTGGTAAGGGTGAAGATTCGGAATACACCGAATCAGACGTTCAGGAAGCAGCACGTGTGTTAACAGGCTGGAGGATTAACCGTACGAATTACACTTCTTATTTCAACCCGAACCTGCACGATACAGGAGACAAAACGTTTTCAACCTTCTTTGGTAACAAGGTGATCAAAGGGCAAACCGGTGCCAATGGTGCTGATGAGTTAGATGAGCTTCTGGACATGATCTTCAACGAAGAAGAAGTAGCGAAGTTTATTTGTCGTCGACTGTACATGTGGTTTGTCTACTACGAGATTGATGCAACTACTGAAACCAATGTAATTGAACCGTTGGCTGATGTGTTCAGAAATAATAATTACCAGATAAAACCAGTTTTGGAGACTCTGTTTAAAAGCGAACATTTTTTTGATGTGGCCAATCAGGGTTGTTTGATTAAGAGTCCAACCGATTTTACAGTCGGACTTATGCGTCAATTTGGAGTGGAATATCCCGACGACACTGACGTGGCTGACCAATACTACTTTTGGAGGCTTACGTCTGATATCTGCGCATTACAACAGCAAAATGTGGGTGAACCACCCAACGTGGCCGGCTGGCCGGCATATTATCAGGCACCCCAGTTTCACGAGATATGGATCAACTCAGATACGTTGCCAAAGCGAAACCAGATAAGCGACATAATGATTGCAGTTGGAGTTGTTAGAAACGGCAAGAAGATTGTAATCGATCCGATCAAGGTGGCGGAGATGTTTGACACTCCTGATAACGCCTCGGCTCTGGTAGATGATCTGCTTGGTTATTTGCACACATTGGCCGTTAGTGCTGATCAAAAGGAACATATGCGATCGTTCTTATTGTCTGGTCAAGCAGCGTCCTACTGGGAGAAAGCCTGGAACGATTATCAGGCCGACCCAACGAACGCAACACTCAAAGCAACCGTTAATTTAAGGCTTCAGGGCCTGTTGAAATACATCATGAACCTGGGAGAATATCAATTGTCGTAAATAAAGAATGGAAAAATGAAAAGAAGAGATTTTTTAAGAACAACAGTTCCATTCGCCACACTTCCGGTTTTGATGAATGGACTTCCGATTACCGCACTGGGTAATCCGGAAATGATGAAAAGACTAAGCAAAGCCTTCGTAAACACCGACCACGTATTGGTACTGGTGCAAATGAATGGTGGAAACGATGGGTTGAATACGGTTATTCCAACCGATCAATATTCCAACCTTACCAAGGCCCGGTCAAACATCATGATTCCTTTAACCAAGGTGTTGGTAATGGATGGTGTAGACGGCACAGGCCTGCATCCATCCATGACGCATATGCGATCGATGTTCAACGATGAAAAGCTGTCGGTTGTTCAGGGTGTAGGGTATCCCAACCCAAACTTCTCACATTTTAGAAGCACCGATATCTGGAACACGGCATCTGATACCGATGAACACTGGACATCGGGATGGGTTGGTCGCTATCTAGGGCATGAATTTCCTAACTATCCCATGGGCTTTCCGAATACCGATATGCCAGATCCACTTGCCCTGCAAATTGGATCCGTGGTTTCAACTGTATGTCAGGGCGTGAGCGCCAACATGGGAATGGCCATCAGCGACCCCGATGCCTACTACCAATTGCTTACAGGCAACTATACCCCAACTCCTTCAACCAAAGCTGGAAAAGAACTTGACTACATACGCCAGGTGGCTGAGCAAAGCAATGCATACGGACAGGCAGTAAAAACAGCTGGAGAGAAAGGTGCTAATAAGAGTAGTAAGTACCCAACAACAGGCGATAATCGATTGGCCGACCAATTGAAGATTGTAGCTCAATTAATATCAGGTGGCTTAAAAACCAGAATCTATGTAGTAAACATCAATGGTTTTGATACGCACGCCAACCAGGTTCCACAAACCGGTGGTACAGAAACAGGAGTGCACGCCAACCTGCTTGCTCAATTGAGCGAAGCCATCGATGCGTTTCAGGATGACATCGAACAACTTGGTCTTCAGGACCGTGTATTGGGTATGACGTATTCCGAGTTCGGAAGAAGAATAAAGTCGAACTTCAGTATGGGAACCGACCACGGCGCTGCGGCTCCTTTGTTCCTGTTTGGCACCAATGTTAAACCGGGAATATTGGGTAAGAACCCAACCATTGCCGATTCGGTTGCTGTGAATGACAACCTACCCATGCAGTACGACTTCCGTTCGGTATACGCCAGCGTATTAAAGGATTGGTTCTGTTTGGAAGACAGTGAAGTGGATTCGGTGATGTTAAAGACGCACCAGCAATTGCCGTTGTTAAAAGATTCGTGCAACACCAGTTCAACCCAACGGGCGGAACTTCGTAAATCGGGTGAAGCATACGTAATGAACTATCCAAACCCGTTCAGTGCGTATACTACCATCAGGTATGAGTCAAATGGTGGACATATTTTAATTCAAGTATTCAACTCAAATGCTCAGGTTATTGAAACACTTGTAGATTCAGAAATGCCTGCCGGCGAACACGAAGTTGTCTTTCATGCAGCAAATCTGGCGGCTGGTACGTATTATTACCGTTATCAAAACGGCAGTATCCAGCAAACCAAGCCAATGATTCTTGCACGGTAATCGTTTACCAAACATTGAGGTACGGTATTTGTTGGTAGAATTGACGATTTGAATTACTTCTAGCACAATGACAAAAACGATGGTAAACGCCGGAAGGGTCTTCCTGGCCATTATGTTTATTTTTTCGGCGATCAGTAAACTGATTTCCCTTCCTTTTTTCGATGCAATCGTAGCAGAACTCTTCCTGGGAAGCAATTACTACGATCACCCTCAAGGACTTTTTTATACCCAGATTTTTACCCGAATCGTGATAAGCGGGGAGTTGGTGCTTGGTATTGCCATGTTACAACATCGGTGGTTTAAAAGCCTGGCTTTGCCCGGGGTTGTCGCTATGTTACTGCTGTTTACGGGCCACCTTATTTACGAGGGTCTTACCAGCGACAAAGGCTTTATTGAAGGCAACTGTGGGTGCTTCGGTGATGTGTTACCTATGAACAATCTCGAAAGCATCATCAAAAACGTAGTAGCATTAGTCGTTGGCCTCTTTGTTTGGATGAAGTATAAAACAGAACACACCATTGCTTCCTGGGTGGCCCCGCTACTCACCGGAGTCGTTGTTTTGTTAACCTTGTTTTTAACGGTCAAAAAATATGAGGAAACTCCTTCGTCTTCCAACAACGGGCAGCCAATGGAAACCGTAATCGATACAGTAGCAGAGCCGGTTATGGAAATAATAGATTCCATTCCAAATAACGACGAAATCGCACCCGATAAGGATGATGAAGTAGTGGAAACAACCACTGCGCCCATTGATCAACCGGAAAAATTAGCACCTGACCAGATTACGCTTAAAAACCTGAAAGCACTGGGTACGTTCTCCAATGGCAAACAGCTCGAGGTAGGAAAAGGCGAACACCTGATATGTTTGTTTAGTATGACCTGTGGACACTGCCAGGAGTCGTATAAGGAAATGTGTGAGATGAGCCAATATGCTACTTTGCCGGCCATACATCTGATTAATTTTGGGAAAGAATTTGAGCAGAACTACTTCTTTAATCAGGCCGGAAATTGTTCTCACCCTTATTTCAGAACAGAAGACTATACCCAGTTTAACCGATTACTCGAAGGCAAAGGCTTTCCGCGAATTATCGCCGTTAAAGACGGAAGAATTGTTAACGAATGGAACATCGATACTTACAACAAGGAAGTGTTTATGAAGTTCTACGACATTAAGGAAAAAGAGGAAGACAACAACGGGCTTAACCTTAAGAAATCAGACGACTCATTCGACGACGAGTTTAGCGACGACCCCTGGAAGTAAATAAGATTCATTACATTCGGTTTCTAAAACTGAAATTATGAGTCGCATTTTCTGGATTCGTCTGTTTATTATTTTACTGATTCTATGTTTTATCGGACCAATTCTGGTCATGCTCTGGGAGTATTTAGACGTTACTTCTCAAAGGTATCACGATAACCTTCCGACTGTACAGGGTCACCCAAAAGTTATTTCCGGTTTGGTTATAGGGCTCGCTATTTTGGCGTATACCTATGTTCAAACCTTTCAATGGGACTCTAAAGCATAAACCGAATGAGAAAGCTTGGTAAAATAATTCTGATCGTTGTTGGGCTATTTATTGTCGCCGCCATTGTAATGGGTAGGATGGCCGAGAAGGCTGATGGCCCAAGGCAATCATTTCAGTTTCTAAATACAAGTGAGGCTGTAAAGTCGGTTACGTTTGAGATGATTAATGACGATGGTACAATGAGTAACACGTGGTACGCCAATGAGGAAGTAGGGCCTGGCGACGATGTAATCAAGCGACTACCTCCCGGTAATTACCTCATAAAGGTTTGGGATGACCAGGAAAGCCTCTACGACACATGCTGGTTTGCGTTTCAACTTCCAGACGCTGAAAAGTCGAATCATCATCTCATGCGATTCGACCTTGCCATGAACAAGACATTTGCAGTGGCCTACCTGAACGCCGTGTATAGTGGAAATAGCTTCGCCGAGCATATGTCGGAGGCCGTAGGAACCAATGCCGAAACGCTCAGGCTTGAAGAAACCTACGATGGAACATTGCCTTTTATGGTAGAAGATAAGTATACACGAAGAACCTGGGTTGGCCTTGGGGAAAAACTACCCGGCAAAATCAAGTACGGTGAAGTGGTATATGGTTTGTTTGCCTTTCCCGGTGATACGCCACCGGACCAACTGTCAAAAGCCCTTTACGATGAAGTGGCAAAACTTGAAATCAACTAATTACATACCAAGAGCCAATGCATCTTTAACCAATTGCGTTATGGCATCCGATGGAACCTGATTCTCTTCAGTGAGTTTAATGGTTCTTGCTTTGGCCCCTGTACCTTGCAGAATTTCCGAGGGATCAGGAAGCGTGGCACCTTCCATAAACAACAGGGTTACGTGAGCTTTGGCCACGCGGTAACCACAAATATTGCGTTCGTTGTAAAACGCAATACTTCCCCATTTGATGTCTTCTTTTACCTGTGCGCCTGCAGCCAATACAGCTTCTCTTGAGGCGAGTACCAGGCTTTGTTGTAACGGGCTTAAGCCGTTTACATATTCTTGTACTTTTGGATTCGAAAAAGGTGTCATGTTATTTTTTGAAGAGATAGATTTTCATTAGAACAAATCCCATGATGGCGCCAATAACCATGTGGGCGAGTGTGTTAAGAAAAAAAATGGAATTAAAGTCGACCGTCCAGATACTTCGAACCACCATACCAGAGGGTAAGAACATCAGTGCAGCCATCAGTGTGCCGTAGATCAAGCTGCGCCCGGTGCCAGGTGAGGAAGAGTAATAAGAAGGGAAAAAATGAACAAATAACCCTGCAAACACAAGATGGTTAAGCATTAACCCAAGGTAGTTCATCTCTTCCCTCCGAAATGCCACAAAATTTGCGTCATCCATTATGCTGTACCAGAGCGTGGCCAGTATATTGCTGATCAGGAAGCTTACCAGCACAGCGACAATCGTCTTTTTAGTATTCATGGTGGCAAATTTCTCAGCCCAATAGATAAATAAATTGACAAAATGCGCCATATTGCGATATGTACTTTTCAGCGCTTATTCTCGATGACCTGATTCGCTTTGTAATTAACTCGGGTATGGATAAAAGTGAAGCGAAAACGGCGTTCTCTTCATTTGAGGTGGAACAAGGTTTAATCTCGTACGAGGCTATGTCAAAGGCCTTCTTAAAGGCTTATGCGCTTACCGGTGATGAGTTAATTGGCCTGCACCTGGGAGAACAGATCGTGCTAAAGGTTAAAGAGCAGGTAGACGCCATCATGAAGTCGGGTAAACATCTGAAAGAAGCGTTTGAAGATGCGGTGACTTACAGCCGGATGATAAGTGATGCCCTGGAGGGGCGTATCAATGAGAACCAAACCACTCTAACATTATCTTTTGGTGTGAACCCGGAGTGGGCTCTTCAGGATGCATTTGCAACGAAACAGATTACCGATGTAACCTTAGTTTGTGCCAATAAATCGATCTATATGATAACGGGTAAAACACATAGACCCAATAGTGTTCAGTTTAACTATCCGCCTCCGGGCAACGTAAAAGAGTATTATCGCATCTTCGATTGCTCCATTCAATTCAATCACGAACGACCTTCAATTCAGTTTTCCTCAGAAATTTTTAACCGAACCTCTACCCATGCCAACCCAAGTCTGTTAAACCGACTGAAAAACGAGGCGGATATCCAATTAGAGAAGATAACCAGGCAAACTTCGTTGGAAGACAAGGTAAAGCGTATGATTCTGGAACAGTTGCCTGAACGATGCTCGATGGAGGAAGCAGCGAAGGCCGTCAACATGTCAACCAGAACGTTCCAACGTGAACTGCAGCGCCTGGGAACCGGATTTAAAGAAATAGAGAAGAATGTTTTGCTTAAAATGGCCAAAAACTTATTAAATCAGGATACCAGCCTGGCCGAAGCTAGTTACCTTTTAGGCTTTTCGGAGTTAAGTGCATTTATTCGCTTTTTTAAGCTTGGGGCAGATACCACACCCGGTAAGTTTAAACGTAAGCTTCAATCAGCGAACTAGCGCCGTTAAGGTTGACCTATTTGAAGAACATTAGAATATGAAGGATTTCAAAAAATATCTCAATCGGTTAATGATCATCCACGGAACCTTGTTTGTTGGGCAGATCATTTTTGCTGTTGTCCTGTACTTGCAAAGTACCAAAAGTGGTTTGGTGGTAGAAGGCTTTTTGGAATCCAATTTCGAATTGGTCGTAGCGGTTGTTTTGGTGGGCTCACTTATAGCCAGTTTTGTCATCTCGAATCAACGTTTGCGAGTGGCCAGGAATCTTAGCAATCTGCAAGACAAACTCAGATCGTATCAGAGTACCATGATCATCAAATGGGCCTTAATGGAGGCCGCGTCTCTATGGGCCTTGATTGCGTTTTTTCTTACAAACCGGATGCTTTTTCTGGGATTTAGTATCCTGGTGATCGCAACATTTGGTCTTGTTCGACCAACAAAGCGACGTTTGTACACCGAGTTGCATCTTAGCCAGTCAGATCGTGATTTGCTATCGAACTATAAACCTTAGACCAACCAATGAAATCGAAAAATAACAACCTTAAAACCGAGTTAGTAGAGAAGTGCAATGCGTGTCTTGAGAACGGAGAATTTCCAGATGTTGTATTGGACGGTATACGAGAAAAGCGATTGAGGGAAAATGTGATCCGCGACGTGTTTATGTCCAGAGGTAAGCGATTTGAAGAGTTAACGGAGCACGAACAAAAGGAAACGAGGAGACGCGTGAAGGTGAAGTCGGCGTTTGAAGATTACTACAGAACCCTGTTGCTTTTTAAGAGCACCGTATACCTGGCCTTTGCCATGGGCATCATAATTTGGGTTACGGCAGACATTGGCACCAACCTCAACCATATGTTTGGTATCATAACATCTCTCATCGGATTAGGGTTGTTTGTGGCAACCTGGTTTCATTCTTTTTTGCATCAATACGGCCGTTATATAGCAGTTGTATTGTTG
This sequence comes from Bacteroidia bacterium, assembly GCA_017640445.1. Lineage (GTDB taxonomy): Bacteria > Bacteroidota > Bacteroidia > NS11-12g > UBA9320 > UBA987. The sequence goes on from JAEPQQ010000009.1 coordinate 14,264, forward strand.
GTAGCATACGTCATTGAGAAGCTGACTCTAGGGTTGCCAGACACCTTACTTTTTCCAGTATATTCTGTGTCGGCAGCCGGTGGCCTGATTGGCCTGGTGAATGAAATGACTCCATATATTTATGAGTTGGTCCGCCTGCTTACTGTAGGCTTTTCGTTTAAAATGGTTAGCGACAGGAGTAAGTTTGAGCGATTGAAGAAGGCCTTCGAGGAAGGCCATTCCGTCGATTACTGATCACTATTCGATTCTTCCAGGAACGAAGAAACCGGGGTGTACCAACCGCGTTCTTTTATCTTTTCGAGAAATGTTGCTTTGTCGTCGTTGTACAAAATGCTAATCTTAGAAGTGTGCCCATATTGAACCTCAGAAAGGAACTTGGCCAAACCATAAAAGAAAATGGTCTGCTCCTCCGAGTTCTCACACTTGATGTTTAACCTCGATTTGCCATCGGTATAAATAATGAATGAGCGCTCCTTGTATAAGGTGAGTACAAAACCTACGGTGTGCTTGGTAACAACCGGTTGTATCCATAAGATGCGCTCCGGGGTTTCCGTAATCAGTTTGTACCAATAACGACCGTCTTCCAAAAAGACATCTTTACGATTCATTACGATGCCGTAACCAATCAAGCCAAAAACCAAGGTAATGCTACCAAAAATCAAGGTAAAGGGAGAAGTTATGGTGAAATAAAGCAATACCATAACCACAAAGCCGAGCAGAGCAATGGCAAGGATGGACTCCTGCTTTTCTTTGTCTCGTTGGCGTACAAGTAAATCTTTAAAACGGAAATCGAGTTGTTGTTCGGTCATAACAGTTTCGTTTGACCAAATATACTAGTTCTACACCAACTTGCTTAGTTCCTTGTTGAAGTCGTATTGAAGGTCTTCGTGTACCGATTTCATCGTTTTCCTAACGTAGTCGATCTGCCGGCGGAATAAATTGCGCAAGGCTACATGACGATCAAGGTCGGGGGTTACTTCGCGCAGTAAGGCGCAATAGTGAAGCAAAAGCTCGATCTCGGTTTCCTTCTTTTTGGAGTACCGGATGTACTTCTTCACGTCTTTCAGTATTTTTCGTGCACTCTTTTTAATGTAATAGGGGCTCGATGTATTGATGGAGCCAAACGACTCTGCCATCTCTTCTTTTATCGAGTCGATAAAACCGGCCTCATTGGACGATTTGAACAAGAGGTAGGTGAGAAGCTCTTTGTTTTCTTTCTTGAAGCGAGCAAGGTGTAAACAGAGAGCTCTGATCTCAGATGTGGAACAGAACTCAAGTTCGTCTTTAATCTCTTTGATACTGGCTGCTTTCATAGGGTCAATACAAACCTAGTTGGATTTGGTTGGAATAACCACAAAAAAAGGGCCGTTGATACATCAGCGGCCCTACTTGGTTCTTTCTATTTTTAGGCCTCAGCCTGTTCTTCGTATTCCGACAATGGAGGGCAGGCACAAACCAGATTTCGGTCACCAAATGTGTCATTCACACGTGATACTGATGGCCAAAACTTCTTAGCTTTTACCCAAGGACGTGGGTATGCTGCCATTTCTCTGCTGTATTTGTGGGGCCACTCGGTGGCCATAACGGTTTCAGCGGTATGCGGTGCATTTACCAATAAATTGTCTTCGCGCGAGTATGTTCCATTCTCAATGGCTCGGATTTCCTCGCGGATCGACAACATTGCGTCACAGAAACGGTCGAGTTCCTCCTTGCTTTCACTTTCCGTTGGCTCCACCATTAGGGTGCCGGCAATTGGGAAGGAAACAGTTGGGGCATGGTAGCCATAATCCATCAGACGTTTGGCAATATCAGCAACCTGAACACCAGAGTCTGCTTTCAATACACGAGTGTCAACAATCATCTCGTGAGCTACTGTGCCATTTTTCCCCGTATACAACATTGGGTATGCATCACCCAGTTTAGCCTTAATGTAATTAGCATTAAGAATGGCAATGCGCGTAGCCTCTTTTAACCCCTTGGCACCCATCATTTTGATATAGGCGTAAGAGATCAATAGAATGCTTGAGCTTCCAAAAGGTGCCGATGATACGGCAGACATAGCCTTGTTAGTTCCCAGTTCTACCACAGAATGACCTGGAAGATATGGCAACAAATGAGCTGCTACACCAATTGGGCCCATGCCTGGTCCGCCACCACCATGAGGAATGCAAAAAGTTTTATGGAGGTTAAGGTGACAAACGTCTGCACCAATCATTCCCGGGTTGGTAAGCCCAACCTGAGCATTCATGTTGGCACCATCCATATAAACCTGACCACCGTTGTCGTGTACAATGGAAGTAATCTCCTTGATGGTTTCTTCGTACACACCGTTGGTAGAAGGATAGGTAACCATAATACATGCCAGATTTTCGGCGTGTAGCTCTGCCTTTTCTTTAAGGTCGGTTATGTCGATGTACCCGTTGTCGAGACACTTAACAACCACCACTTTCATCCCTGCCATCACAGCACTTGCCGGGTTGGTACCATGAGCAGACGATGGTATTAAAGCAATGTTTCTGTGTCCTTCTCCACGATCTTTAAAGTACTCGCGAATAACCATTAAGCCGGCATATTCTCCCTGCGAACCTGCGTTAGGCTGCATACTCATACCTGCGAACCCTGTAATTTCAGAAAGATCGCGGTTCAATTCCTCAATCATCTCATAATAACCGTCAACCTGGTTGCGTGGTACAAAAGGATGTATGGCATTGAATTCTGGCCAGGTAACCGGAATCATTTCGGTTGTGGCATTCAGTTTCATTGTACAACTACCCAATGAAATCATTGAATGTGTAAGTGAAAGGTCTTTGTTCTCCAACGACTTGATATACCGGAGCATTTCGTGTTCGATGTGGTACTTGTGAAATACCTCATGCTCCATGAACTCCGATGTTCTGATAAAGCTGCTGTCCCAATCAAGGTTCAGATCGTTGGTGAACGAATGGATGTCAACGCTGGTGTTTTTTGCTTTCGCAAAACAATCAGCAATACGTTGGATGTCTTCAAGTTCGGTGGTCTCGTCAATCGAAATTCCAATGAAGTCGCCTCCGTTTCGGAAGTTCATTTCACTGGCTTCAGCGTTTGCGATTATGTTCTGAACCTCGTCAGCCGTTAATCCATCCACTTTCAGTGTATCGAAGTACGTGCTGTTCGACTGAGAATAACCCAATTGACCAAGGGCGCGGTCCAATATTTTGGTTAGCCCGTGTGTCTTGCCTGCAATTCTCTTTAGGCCTTCCGGGCCATGGTAAACGGCGTACATGCCTGCCATTACAGCCAGAAGAACCTGAGCAGTACAGATGTTTGACGTTGCTTTGTCACGTTTGATGTGCTGCTCTCTGGTTTGAAGTGCCATTCGGAGCGCCATGTGACCCTTAGCATCTTTACTCACGCCAATGATTCGGCCTGGGATCTGACGTTTATAAGCTTCCTTGGTAGCAAAGAACGCCGCGTGTGGGCCTCCAAAACCAAGTGGTACGCCAAATCGCTGAGAATTACCTACCACGGCATCTGCGCCCCATTCGCCCGGAGGAGTAAGCATGGTAAGTGCTAACAAGTCCGATATAGCAGCAACCAAAACGCCTGAATCGTGCGCCTTGGAACAGAAATCTGAATAGTCAGAAACATTTCCGTTTGCATTTGGATATTGCACTATGGCTCCAAAGTACGACTCGTCAAGCGAGGCTTCGGTATAGTTACCAAAAACCAACTCAACACCGACAGGAGTTGCCCGGGTTTTGATAATGTCAATGGTTTGAGGGAATATAGAATTGTCAACAAAAAACTTGTTGGCTTCTTTACGCTTACACACGTTGTGGAACATGGTCATCGTTTCAGCCGCCGCAGTACCTTCATCAAGAAGTGAAGCGTTTGCGAGCTCCATCCCGGTAAGATCCATCACCATCGTTTGGAAATTAAGCAGGGCTTCCAAACGACCTTGTGCAATCTCTGCCTGATAAGGTGTGTATTGGGTATACCAGCCCGGGTTTTCCATAATGTTTCTTAGAATAACCGCTGGTGTATGGGTATTGTAATACCCCATGCCAATGTAGTTCTTATATACCTTATTCTTGGAAGCGGTCTTCCTAAGATTAGCAAGGAAGTCTTGTTCGCTAAGTGCTTTGGAAATGTTTAATTCATTGGTCAGACGAATGTTCTCCGGTATCGTTTTTTCGATGAGTTCATCCAGACTGCTTACTCCGATAGTGGCCAACATTTCGGCTTGCTCCGCTTCTGTTGGTCCGTTGTGTCGATCTTTGAAAAAGTCGATTTGACTAACGTTTAACTGCATGTAGTTGCTCCTTTAAAAATGTGTCGCAAAAATAAGGGAATAGCGCATTATTTTTAGTATGTGAGCAAGAATGAAGTGTCGCCTGTAAAAAGTTGATTTTTAGTTAGTTGTGTCCGGTTCGGAATTGTAATTGTCTAAAATCTCCCTGAGTCTGTCGTTGCTCTCAGCCAGTCGGTCAAGTGTTGTCATCATAGTGCGACTAATGCGTTGATATTCAGGCTCTAAGCTGTGGATTGAATGAGCCAGTTGCTCTGCTGCCAGTCGGTTTGCTTCAATGTCAGCCAATTCGGTGGTGTAATACTTCTTAAATTCTTCCTTGGTTAATTCTTGATTATCAACCGATTGGCGAAGATTTTGTACCTGAATTTCCAACGACTTCATTTCATTAAAGATAGAGGCATACTGGCTTAGAAAATGCTTATAGGCTTTTTTGATTCCCTTATACTTGGCCAGGGAATTACCAAATTCTTTTGGCATATCCCCCTCGTAAAACATATCGATATACCGCATGTGGTCAAAAATGACCTGTTCCCGAATGCTTATGGTCGATACGTCTATGCTTAGGAATTGTCCCGTTTCCATGAGCTTGTTTTCTAACGTGTCTAAGTGGGTGTAGTATCGCTGGTCGATCGGATTACATCCCGAATGGGAAATGCCAAGGAAAACACCAAAGATGATGATAAAACCCAAAATGAGACCGTTTTTTGTGTTCGTCATATTTTTGTCTTAGATTTATCCGGAATATAAATGGCTAGCGAGGGAGCAAAGGTAAAGAAAATCAAGCGGTTCATGTTTCTCAAAGACGTGCTGGTGATTGCCTTCTCTGCATTCGGTGGACCTAATATGCATCTGGCGCTTTTTCAGAAGCGAATGGTGGAAAAGAGGAGCTATTTGTCCGAATCGGAGCTCCTGGAGCTGTACTCATTGGCCCAAATGCTTCCCGGACCAAGCAGTACCCAAACCATTACTTCCATGGGGTATAAGTTCGGAGGACCAACACTTGCCTTCCTGACCCTAATGGTGTGGATTCTGCCCGCGTTTATATTCATGTCGACCTTCTCGTTTTTGTTCGAGTTTCTCGACCCAGCTACAACCAATCAGGTTTTCAGATTCATTCAGCCATTGGCGGTTGCTTTCATATTTACGGCAGGTCTGAAAATGGCGCTGAAGGTAAATCGAGGAAGAATGAAACTCATCCTTATGGCGCTGGCGTTTATCATCGTTGCTTTGCTACGGCACCCGTTGGAGAAATACGTAAAAACGCCCTGGATGTTTCCCGTTATCCTCATTGGTGGAGGTGTTATCAGTTACTTTATAAACAAAGGTGACGAAGACATAATACAGGAAATCGACAATCGACCGAAGTTGGTTATTAAGTGGCTGTATCCAATCATTTTTGCCGCCATTTTCATTTTTGCCGCGGTGGTTGGTAAGCTGTCAGGGCATCGAATTTTTGTTTTGTTCGAAAACATGTATCGCTTCGGAACACTGGTGTTTGGAGGCGGTAATGTGCTGATACCGATGATGGTAGAGCAGTTTGTGATGTTCAACGAATGGATACGGATGGATGAGTTCCTTACCGGTATTGGGCTTAATCAGGCGGTGCCTGGCCCCATTTTTACGATAGGAACCTATAGTGGTGGATTGGTAATGCGTGAATATGGTTCAATGTGGCAGCTAATGGGTTGTTTGGTCGGATCGATCGGAATATTCTTACCCGGTACACTGATGATCTTTTTTGTATATCCCATTTGGGACAGCATTAAGAACTATAAAATTATCCGACGGTCGCTGGATGGCGTAATTGCGGCGTCTTCCGGGTTGGTTCTGGCCGCGGGTTACCTGCTTTTTCTCCCCGTTGCGTTTAACTGGAAAGTGGAAAATAGCTTTCATTACACAAACCTTCAGGAACACGATTTTGTTAATTATTTTGATATTGGTCTGATTGTTGTTCTCTCCATATTGCTGAGGCGGTTTAAGATCCCGGCACCGGTTTGGGTAGTTTTAGCGATCTTAGCTGGTATCATTTTTAAGACGTAAACGTATTACATGTAAAACGCGGATGTTAAAGCTAAGGAGTTTACTTACTGTTATTCTTATATGCTGCATAACCACTGGGTTTGCGCAAACCGAAGAGGCTCAGGATGGGGGAGATGACAACCTGGTTCAGTTTTCTGGTGTGGTTATGACGTCGGATAGTTTAATGGGGGTGCCGTATGTGAGCATTGTCACCAGACGGACACAATTGGGTGTTTACAGTGACTATAATGGCTATTTTAATTTTGTGGCACAAAAAGGAGATACCATCGATTTTTCGTGTATTGGTTTTAAAACCTCCTTTTACATCATTCCGGATACATTAACACGGTCGAAGTATTCCATGATTAAATTGCTAACGGCGGATACATTCTACCTGGAAACCACGGTGGTAACCCCGTTGCCGCGAAGAGAGATGTTTGACTACTACTTTGTAAATGCAGACATCCCGGATGACGATATGGAAAGGGCTCGTAAGAATCTGAGACGAGAAGAGCTTAAGGAGCAAAGCGAGAACCTTCGTCCCGACGGCAGCGAGTCAGGTAAGTTTTATCTGGCGCAGCAAGCACGTGCATATTACTCGGCGGGCCAACTTGCCCCCAATAATTTGTTAAACCCATTCGCCTGGGCCCAGTTTTTCGAAGCCTGGAAGCGTGGAGACTTTAAAAAGCAGAAGAAAGACTTTTCTAAAGAGTAAAAGGCGAAACGAAATCGCTGAAGGAAGGATAGTCTTTGTCCTTTCCTGAAAGTTCAACCTCGTTTAACATCCAGTCAATATTGAGAAGAGGGTCGTTGTACATCAACCCACCTTCCGACTCAACGTGGTATAAGTCTGTGCACTTATACGAGAATACGGTATGATCTTCCAGTGTGCAGAAACCGTGAGCGAAGCCCGGAGGAACCCAGAACATAGTTTTGTTTTCGCCGGTTAGCACAATGGAGTATGACTTTCCATAGGTAGGGCTGCCAATCCGTATATCGACAATAACATCCTGTACCGAACCACTTATTACCCGAACCAGCTTGCCTTGATCGTGAGGAGGTCGTTGGAAATGAAGCCCACGTAAAACGCCTTTGTGCGACATCGACTGATTGTCTTGAAGAAAATCAACATCAAGGCCTCCATCAGCAAATTTTTGGCTGCTGTAGCTCTCAAAAAAGTAACCCCGGTGATCGCCATAAACGTCTGGTTGAATGACCAGGGGACCGTCAATAAATATTTTTTTAAATTCCACTTGGTATCAGGTTGCCGCAAAGTTGTAAAACTTTCTTGGATATTGTTGATAACAAAGGTCGAAATTGGTATTCCCTGAAAACGTCGAATAATACTTTTGAGTGATGGATGAGCAATTCGAACATGAGTATCTGAAAGGACTGAACCCGCCTCAGAAAGCTGCGGTGCTTCAGACCAGTGGACCGGTGATGATTGTAGCGGGGGCCGGGTCGGGAAAGACCCGTGTTTTAACCTATCGGATTGCCCACATGATTGCGTCGGGCATAGATCCGTTTAATATTCTGGCGTTAACGTTTACGAATAAGGCCGCTAAAGAAATGCGTAAACGAATCGAGTCGGTAGTAGGGGCAGAAGCGCGAAATATCTGGATGGGTACGTTCCACTCGATTTTTGCTAAGATTCTACGGTTTGAGGCTGATAAACTTGGGTATCCAAGCAACTTTACCATCTACGATACCGATGACTCGAAGAGTTTGCTCAAGACCATTATTAAGGAAATGAAGCTCGACGACAAGGTGTACAAACCCAACGTGGTGCTGAACCGAATAAGTGCCGCTAAAAATGGGTTGATCACACATAAAATGTACTCGAGTGCAGATGAATTAACATCCTACGATTCGGTAAGTGGCCGACCCCATATTGCCAAGATTTATGAAGCCTACGCCAAACGTTGTTTTATGGCCGGGGCAATGGATTTTGATGATTTGTTGCTCAAAACATTTGAGTTGTTTACCCGGCATGTTGATGTCTTAAACCGTTATCAGCATAAGTTTAAATACGTTATGGTGGATGAGTATCAGGATACCAACCACTGCCAGTATATGATTGTGAAAAAACTTGCTGCGGTAAATGAAAACATCTGTGTTGTAGGGGATGATGCCCAGTCGATCTACTCGTTTCGGGGGGCAACAATTCGGAATATCCTGAACTTTGAGAAGGATTATCCCGATCTGAAGGTGTTTAAGCTGGAGCAAAACTACCGGTCTACTCAAACCATTGTAAATGCCGCCGGTTCTGTGATCTCAAAGAACAAAGATCAGTTAGAGAAAAAAGTGTGGACCGACAACCAGTTGGGAGAGAAGATTAAGGTAATGCGTGCGGTTACCGACAATGAGGAAGGCCGCCTGATTGCCCAATCTATTTTTGAGGAGAAAATGAAGGCGCAACTCACTAATAAGGAGTTTGCCATCCTATATAGAACCAATGCCCAATCGCGGAGTTTGGAGGAGGCATTGAGGAAACTGAACCTGCCATACCGCATTTACGGCGGGATGTCTTTTTACCAGCGTAAGGAGGTGAAAGATATGATAGCCTATCTGAGGCTTACGGTGAATCACAGGGATGAGGAAAGCTTGAAGCGGGTGATCAATTACCCGGCAAGAGGCATAGGGAAAACTACCCTCGATCGCGTTCAATTGAATGCGGCCGAACAAGGCATTGCTTGGTGGGATGTGGTAGAAAATCCGGAGATGTTTCCGAATTTGTCCTCAGCAGCCTCAAAGCTTAAAGACTTCGTAATTAAGATAAAGAGCTTTGCAACCATGTTGCAATCGAAAGATGCATACGACCTTGCAATGCACATAGCTAAGTCTACCAATTTGCTAAAAAACCTGCACGACGATAAGACGGTAGAAGGTATTAGCAGGTACGAAAACGTGGTGGAGCTATTAAATGGTGTCAAAGAGTTTGTTGAAGACGATACGTCGGAACTGGAGAAGAACCTTGGTACTTACCTTCAGGACATTGCTCTGGTTACGGATGCCGATAAGGATGATGGCACTGAGGACAAGGTTTCGCTTATGACAATTCATGCCGCAAAGGGGTTGGAGTTTCCATACGTCTATATAAGTGGTATGGAAGAAAACCTGTTCCCTTCTCAGATGAGTAGCGGCAGTAGAAAGGAGTTGGAGGAAGAACGAAGGTTGTTCTATGTGGGAGTAACGCGCGCAGAGAAGAAACTTACACTGTCGTATGCTAATTCCAGATTTAGATTTGGTCAGCTGCTTCCTGGAGAACCCAGTAGATTCATTGCGGAGATAAATGAGGATTTTGTCGAACTCGATCGAAAATCTTTTAAGAAACGAAGTGCGTCTGACGAAGAAACCGGTTTGGGGCGGTTTGCCAGTAGGAATAAACCTAAGCCGAACTTTCGAAACAAGTATGGCAAGTCAAATAAACCAGCCGGTACGGCCAAGCTTCCACCGGCCATAGAGAACTTTGTACCAGAAGATACTTCTGCCATTCAGCCTGGCGATCAGGTAGAACACCAACGGTTTGGTGTAGGTAAAGTGGTGTCGGTTGATGGTGACCTGGGTAGTAAAAAGGCGACCATCGAATTCGATCAATTCGGAAAGAAGCAGTTGGTTCTGAAATTTGCCAAGTTGCGTTTTGTGAAATCCTAGGCGCTTGCCTTGTAGCGATCCAGAATACTTCGGAGCTCTTGCATTGCGCTAGGCTTTAACAGGTATTCATTCATGCCGCTGTCAATCGCTTTGGGGAGTACTTGTTCTTCTGGGAGCGAGGTAAAGGCAATGATGGGAAGTTTAGAATCTATGGAGCGTATTTCTTTTGCAATATCGTAACCATCGTGAATTGGCATTTGTATGTCCAGTAACACAAGGCTGTACGTATTCTTTTCAATAAGACCAAGTGCTTGAGACTTGTTGCAGGCAACATCAAAAGGTATGTTCAGTTTGTTGAACATGATTCCGGCGAATAGGCTGTTGATTTCGTTGTCATCTACAAGTAGTAGTCGGATGTTCTCGTTCGTCATAAGAGTAAGTTTAAGTAGTCGGTACAGGTGAAGCAAGCAGTGTGCCACCTCCTATACAAATATACAACTTGTTGATTTATAGACCTTTAATTCGGCTATCTATTATGTAGATTTTTCCCAAAAATGGAAAATGTTCCTATTTTGGTTATTTGAAAAGCTGTTTAAGGCCCTCCCAGAGTTGTCTTTTTTTCGATTGGTCGGCCTGAATTTTACTTAGGTTGTCGGCGGCCAGTAATCGGTGGCTTTCTTTTCGAATTACCTGGTAATGGGCCAGAGTCATTGCCGAGTGGGTTCCAAAAAGTAGAAGAGTTGAGGCTTCGGGCAATGCATCGAGCAGGTCGCTGGTTTCCTCGTTTTGCTCTACAGGTTTTACAGCACACTTAGAGAGTTCGATGCCAACAGCGGCCATAACTTTGCCCAGAAAGGCTTTGTCGGTCGATGACGTGGTGTTGGTTGGCAGCCCAATAACGATTTCAGGTTGTGAAGTGGTTTTTTGCACAGAAGGTTGTACCGTGGTTTCCTCCTTGTCTGGTTGCTTCATTGCATTGGGAGACAATTGGTATACCTCATCAAATAGTTGATGTGCTGATGCTTGATCAATATCCCAGATGTTGTCTGCCATAGTGTGCAAAGCTATTGCAAATGGTTTTGAGATTCAAGGCGTTTGGGGTGTTTAATAACAGTAAAAAAACGTTCTAAAACGCTTAGAATTAAATGTAATCTCATTTTGGGACATAAAAATAGGTCTATGATTGAGAAAAAGTGTGTAGTTTGTTCTGTTTTGAACTGTATTCTCAAAAATAGACAAATGTGTCCCATTTTGGGATAAAATTGAGGTTAAAAAACAGTTAAATTGTTGATTTTTAGGCATTTGACATGTGGCATACAGTTGGATGCTTTGTGGATGTAACTTTCGAGAGAAAGAGCACATGGTTAATAATTTTCATCATAAGTAGTAGTTTAGTATTTTATCTTTGATTTTAAGCCCTGACCTATATGGTCGGGGCTTGTCATTTATAGTAATTCCGCAATTTAATGCTTTTCAACAAGCTCTAAGCGCTGTTTCTAGAATATTAGGCATTAAGTTTGCGTTATTCACTGTAGTTGTGTTGGCATACAGAAACATAAGGCCTTCTGAATACGTAAGGCGGTTATACCGTGTCTTACCTGTGTTTATATTGCTTGTTTTTGGCTTGGTGCATTCTACGTATGCTCAAAGTTTTGAACAGAAAACGGTAAGCATTTATTTCCCTTCTAATGGAGACCAGTTAAATGCCGAGGCTAAATCCCAAATACGCAAAACATTTCTCGACCTTAACGAATATTTGGTAAAACAGGTGTACGTGGAGGGGCATACAGACAGTGATGCCTCCATGGCATATAACGTTTCGCTCGCAACCCGTCGCGCAGACAATACCAAAGACTTCCTTCTTTCGCAGGGCATTAAGTCGGATCGTATCTTTCTGGAGTCGTTTGGTGAAATGAAACCAATAAGTGGTAATAAAGCTCAAAACAGAAGAGTACAGATTACCATCGTTTACGAGATAAAGGCGTTTGACGAAAACATTCTGGTAAAACAAGGTGATGCCAGAATTATTCAGGTTTCCACGTTTCATGCAAACACAAGAAAGCCATTACCATGCAGTTACGTGGTAGAGAAACGGAAACGAAACAGATTTGCGAACACCAACGCAAAGGCTGTATGCTACTTCGACCGGAGTAAATATGGCGACCTCGATATTACGTTCTCGAAACATGGTTTTCTCAATGAATCGGTTTCGATTCACGAAAAAGACGTTCGAAATACAGGAGATACATTGCAGGTTAAGGTATACCTCAAACCGGTTGAAGTAGTTCAAAAGCTGCGTTTCGACCACATCTACTTCTATACGGATACGGACAACTTTAAACCCGAATCCAAACCCGAATTAGAGAAAATGCTTACCATGTTGAAAGAGTTCCCAAGTCTGTACGTGGAAATTCAGGGGCATATGAATTTCTCTGAAACCCGCCAGGCAAATGTTTTTCAACGTATCTACAATCACGACCTGTCTCACAAACGCGCACGTGCGGTATACGACTTCCTGGTGTCTCGCGGTATCGACAAAAAGCGATTGACGTATAAAGGGTTGAGCAACTTCAGAATGATATTTCCGAACCCTAAAACGGCCGAAGAAGCTGATCAGAATAAACGGGTAGAGGTTTGGACCTTACAACTGGTTGCCGAAAACTAACTACTCGAACAACCGCCAATCAACACCAAAACGAAATGCTCGCCCCACCAACGGGTAAGCAGCAGCGCTAAATGAGTCGTTGTTAAAAAAGCCCTGGGTAAGGTGGTTTACCGAAGCAAATAACAGCATGGAATTAACCCGTGTATTGAGGAAAAGGTCAACAACCGGATATCCACCAATTGTCTGGTTTGAGAGGGTAAATTGTCGTATTACAGGGTTGTATCCAATACCTTCGAAACTGCTGAAATAAGCCACGTCGAGACCAATACGGGCCCACATGTTCTTCTTAAACAGAAAGCCTTCTTTGTAAATTCTGGTTTTGTAGGTAATGTCGGGTATTGCCATCACCTTGTTGGAGGCCGACTGAAAGCAAAGTCTTTGCTCCATATGCCAGTTGGATCCGAAACGGAAGTGATTGGCCAGGAAGGCTTTAAAATAGTTAATAGCCTCGGTATGCTGACGAGGAAGCCCCGATGTGTCGAGGTACACGAAATTCGTAACCTGTCGATACGTACCCCCTATCTGTAAGCCGGTCTTACGGGTGAAGAATACTGCAGAGGCCTCAAGAATGTCGGTTTTGCTCAACGGTTGGTTCCAGTAATAGTAATTGCTTCCAAAGAACTGATCATTGTAATCAGGTCTATGCTTGATCACATTGACATTGGTTTTTAAGCCGGTTTCATTAAACGACACCCGATGAGAAACGTTAAGTGCGTAATCACCCGAATAATATCCAAGTGGGTTATACTTTCCCTCAACAAACAAACGGGAATTCGACGTTCTACTCGATAGATTTCCGCCCAACTGGATGTTCTGAAATCTACTCTGGTGTGCGTTCAATTGGCTTACCTTAACCGATTCGTGCTGGATCCAATACGACGAGGTAAAGCGATTCCCTTTTCGTATTTGACCAATTGAATTGTGTAGTACCGAGTGAAAAACAGAGTCGGCCGTCTCAAGCGTATACAGTCTTGCAGGAAAAACTGCCTCGTTGTAATCATTATCGGTAAACTCATTGATGTTCCTGCTATAGCGTAAGTGGTGGAACCACTGAGATGCGATACTGGTTGTGGTTGTATCGGCAACTAATGTGGTGTCGTTTATTCGAATCGTACGGTCTCCGGGTCGATAAAACTGATAGACACTGAAATCGCGGTTAATAAACACATTGTTGGCGTCGGAAAGAAATGCTTGCCCCGAATACGTTTTTGCTCGTCCGGATAACGTGTCAAACCCCTCCGAATTAGCGATGCTGAAACTTTCCCTAAGTGTGTTTTTGCTGTTTACAAAGTTGGCAAACACCTCGTATTTATGATTCGTCGTATTGAAATGGGTGTAAGCCCTGGTGCTAAACAGGTTGGTCATACGCTCCTGATCAAACAAGGGGAAGTTGTTAAAATAGAGGTTGTGCGATTTGTTGCGTATGTAGTCCAGTCCAAAGCTCCAGTTAGAAGCGATGTTCTGAGAATGCTGTGCGTTCAGATATAATAAGTTTCCGGTGCCCTGGCTGTATTTCAAACGAGTTCGTGCGGTAGGTGATCTAAAGTATTTCGTGCTGTCGGGGTGGTAGAAATAGTTGGCGAATAACCTCGGACCCAACTGAAATGTAGACGTGTTGGGCAGGGTTGGTTCCAACGACTTGCTTGCACTTACGATTCTTCCAAGATGAACAAACATGGGGCTGTTTACATCATCTCCATAAAGACTGTGAGAGAAATCCAGTGTTGTATCTTCCGTTTTCCGCGAAAAGTTGAGTGATTTGGCAGAACCTATCTCAATGAAACTGGAAAGTTCGCGCTTATATTCGGTTGTGTCGAAAATCTGGCCAAATCCCTGGGTCCATAGCGCGATCAGTATAACTAATAGTGTGCTCCGCAACTCGTTTTGAATAAGTGCAAATGTAAGGACTTAACGTAAATCGCATTTCGAAATTTTACAGGATGTTGGTATTGCAGACTGGAAGTATCTTTGCTTCGACTAAAGAGGGATTTGTGCAGGATTATTTTATCATTGGACAGGGGCTTGCGGGTTCCGTTTTGGCATTGAAGTTACTCGAGCAAGGCAAGCGTATTCATGTTTTTGAAAGTCCGCAACCCAATACCTCGTCGACTATTGCTGCCGGACTAATGAATCCGGTAACCGGAAAACGTATGACGGTGAGTTGGAGAGCCGATGAAATGTTCCCTATTGCCAGTCGGTTCTACCAGAAACAAGAAAGTCTGTTAAATACATCCTTTTTCTATCCAATGCCTGTTTACAGAGTGTTTAGCTCGGTTGGTGAACAGAATGATTGGACGGCCAAGATGCACGAATCGAGATATTCCAGGTTTATATCGCCAGACGCCATAGAGGCGTTGGATGCAACTCAGTTTCGCAATCCTTTTGGCGGACTGAAGGTGACGGGTGGAGGTCGGTTGGATGTTCCTCAGCTGATGGACGCCACGCGCAAACGTCTGTTGGAAGAAGGTTGTTTTTCACTTCGCCATATTTCCGCAGAAGATATTCAAACTATCGGAGAGGGGTATTCAATTGGAGAGCATCAGGCAAGACGCGTGGTTTTTTGCACTGGTGTGGATATGGATAACTGGGGCTTTCTTCCGTTTACACCAATGAAAGGCGAGGTGCTAGAGGTGGAAGCTCCTCAACACGATAGGGAGAAGATTGTTGTTGGAGGATGTTTTTTTAGCCCCAAGACAAATGGCAACTTTTATGTAGGGGCCACATACGATTGGAGAAACCTGAACCTTGTTCGTACGGAAAAGGCAAAATTGGAGTTGTTGGAGCGGCTTGGTCGGTTTGTTGAAGGAAACCCCAAGGTGGTAGATCACCGGGTTGGGGTACGTCCGGCTGTAAAAGATCGCCGCCCAATGCTGGGGCAGCACCCGGAAATGAAGGGTTACTACCTCTTAGGTGGCTTTGGAAGCAAGGGTGTTTCCATGGCGCCTTATCTGGCCGATTGCCTGATTGCTCATATGGAACATGGGCAGGAACTGGATGTAGAACTAAATTTGCGTCGATTTTTATGAAGCAGGTCCTGGGATTTTTTCTAAGGTTATGGGCCTTCTGGCTCTTCTTCTTTCTATTCGGGAGAGTTATGTTCTATGTGGTAAACCTGTCGGATGCAGATAACTTCAGCAGCATTGCTTTGTGGAATGCACAGCGCTATGGGTTACGACTAGATTGCTCTATGGCGGCCTACTTCATCGCTATTGCCGGTTTGCTATATAGCTTGGGGCATCTGTTGCGAAACAAAGTGTTAGCGCTCTCTGCACCGGTTTGGTTTACGCGAATTACAGCCATCTTTTTTGCGAGTCTTATGTGCATGAACGCACGACTCTATAAGTATTGGGGGCACCATACAGATATTTCCATTATTGAATATTTGAAGACACCTAAAGAGGCCTTTGCCTCTGTGGTTTGGGCCGATTGGTTTATAACCGCGTTGATGTTGGTGGCATTTCTTGGTTTTTTACACGTTTGGTTCATACCTCTCAAAAAAATGGTGACCAGCTATAGTGCGGTCAGGAAGTGGTTTGCGTGGTCCATAGTGCTTACGACTTCTATGATAATACCAATTCGCGGCGGTGTAGGTGTGGCAGCAATCGGATTGAGCTCGGCTTATCATTCTGAGAATAACTTCGAGAATCACACGGCACTTAATCCTGTTTGGAACCTTATGTATTCCATAACAGAACGCAAAGGGCAGAACAAACTTACATTCATGTCGGAAGTTGAGGCCAATCAGGTACGTCACGAACTATATGGTCAGGATCGGGTAGGAGAGCTTCCATTTGTGCCCAACGATTCGCTAAACGTTGTTTTTTTGGTTCTGGAAAGCTTTACCGCAAATGTGGTGGAATCGATTGGGGGAATGTCTGGCTTAACTCCCAATCTTGATTCATTGGCCCGCCAAGGTATAAGTTTTACCAATTTCTATTCAAGCGGAGATCGGTCAGATCGGGGACTGACCACCTTGTTCACTGGTTATCCCTCTCTCACACATGGACGTTTACTGAAATACCCAAACAAGTTGTCGAAGGCCCCCAATCTCTACCGAAACCTAAATGACGATGGTTATTATACAAGCTTTTATTACGGAGGGAATCTGGAATTTGCCAACCTGAAATTACTGTTCAGCGAGGGCCGGGTGGATAAGGTCGTAAGTGAGGGGAATTTACCTGAAGATTTACCAACGGGTAAATGGGGTGTTCGTGATGAAGCGATGTTTGATTTGTTTTTGGAAGATGTGACCAACCAACCCCAGCCGTTCTTTTCTACCTTATACACCCTGAGTAGCCATGAGCCGTTTGATATTCCAGGCGTTTCATTGGATCTAAAACGGCCTGATAAGAAGTTCTTTGAGGCCATTTATTATACGGATAGCTGCGTGGGGAGTTTTATTCGAAAGCTCAAACGGTCTGATGTTTGGTCAAATACTCTGGTGGTGATCACCGCTGACCATGGTGTTAAAAAACCGGATAATGTGATGTTGTACAGTCCTCGTAAGTACCGCGTTCCGATGATACTCACCGGAGGAATTGCGAATCAGGCCAGGTCGTATTCCCACTATTGCTCCCACACGGATCTGCCTTACACATTACATAGGCTGTTAATAGGCAGTGGAGCTTCCGAGTTTAAATACAGCAAGTCTGTTTTCGATACCTCACGTTCCTTTGCTCCCTACTACTACAACTTTGGAGCAGGCATCATCAATGGGGCGGGGTGTGTGGTATACGACATTAAAGGCAAATACTTTTTGGTAAACACCGTAGAACAAGATTCAATTTCGGAAAGGATGAAGCACCAGATATTGGGAGTTACACAAGCAGCGTCCCACCAGTTTAGCGCGTTTTAAACTCAGTTTTGGCCAAAAAAGAAGCCCCGCTCTAAAAGAGCAGGGCAAATAAACCAAACTAACCATGAAAAAATTGCCTCCTTTCGAAGGCAATACAAAGTTAACTATATCAGAACCTGAATTCCAAGGTATTTCTTCAAATTTTTACAGTGAAAATGGGGGTGTGGGGTCAAACCGGTGTCAAAAAAGAAGCCCCGCTCAAAATGAGCAGGGCAAATAAACCAAACTAACCATGAAAAAATTGCCTCCTTTCGAAGGCACTACAAAGGAACGGCTTTTTTACTTATTTACAATAACTTCTCTGAAATAAATGTAAAATGAGTATAAGGATGGTGTAATCCTTTGATTACCAATGTCCGTCGAGGCGCAGTTTCGCTTCAACCACTTCGCGAACACAACCTTCGCCGCCGTTTTTAGAAGAAACAAAGTCGACAAATGATCGAATTTCAGCTACTGCGTCGGCGGGAGAACAAGAAAAGCCCACCATTTTAAGAATTTTGGCATCGGGCACGTCATCTCCCATAACCAGACATTCCGAGGCCTGAAGGTTGTTTTTCTCCAACCATGAATGGAGTACTTTTACTTTGTCTTTTACCTGAATAAAAACATCATCAACCCCAAGTCGGTTTAAACGTCGTACCACTCCTTCGGAGCTTCCTCCGCTGATAACAGCAATCGGATAACCTAGTTTAACTGCCTTGTTAATGGCATAGCCATCCTTAACATTGGTAGACCGGAAGAAGCTGCCATCGTCAGACACGTAGATGTTTCCGTTGGTGAAAACACCATCAAAGTCAAAGACAAGTGCCTTAACCGTTTTAAGCTTTTTTAGATAGAAATCAGTCAAAGTATTACTGATTGTCGCGCCACTCATAAACCCAGTTCGACTGGATCATTTCCAAATGGCCCTCGTTACAATCTTCTCGTTTACCTACAAAACTCGGTATTTCCAATACCCATTCCAAAAGGTCGGTAAAGCGAATGCGGTAAATCTGACTTTCTCCAAATTCATCGCCGAATCGCTCATATAGAGCCATTGCGATGTCTTCGTAATCATTCCACTCAATTGGTAATTCAAATGCAGCCATGGTGATTAATGTCCGTTAAATTGACTTTGGTCCGGGATGGTTACAACTAAGTCGGCGTTGATCTTGCACTGACATGCAAGCCTTGAACTTAGTTTTGGATTGATAGCTCGATCTATAAAGTCCTCTTCCTTGTCAGATATCTCCGGAAGGCTGTCCATGCCTTCGTCTATATAGACATGACAGGTGCTACAAGCACAAACCGCTCCGCAGTTATGTTGTAGGTCAACATCATTGTCAAGGGCAACATCAAGAATGGATTCCCCCTCTTCGGCCTCAACCTCTTTGGGGGCCAGGTTTTTGTCCTCAAACTGGAATAAAACTTTGTGAGCCATAAAGCGTGCAAAACTACTATTTTAAAACATCCTAATTAAAAAAATGTTGGTAGCGTGATACTATTCTTTTCAATACGCGTTAATTTGTATAGCAAACAAGATGAAATTCAGATTTATACCCATTTTTATCATTGTTCTGGCGTTCGGTCTGCTGGATGCGAGTGGCCAGAATAAACGCAGACCATACGAGTTCATGATTGGTCAACCTCCCACATATCCGCCACTGGCAGATTGGTTGATGAAGCTGGATAGTGGTCAAATCGACGAAAGTTTTAATTCAGCGTTGAACGAGTATGAGATTCGTTCGTATGAAGAAGGAGTAGCCTTATTGTTCAACCATAACTTTATGCTCAAAGAGATTCAGTTTTACGACTCCGGGCATCTCTACTCGCGATTTAGTGACACCATGCCGGCCGATGTTCATTTCAATTTGAACATAAAGGATTTCGAAAACTATGGCAATCTGTCGTACAAGGTAGATACCTTTAATAAGTTTGTTTACCATCGGTCTTCTTACAACTTAAGGTTGAAGCTGTATTTTAAGGATAAGCATGTAGAGTTGGTGAAGATTACGGGAAAGGACTCGTTTTTGGGCGCACGTGATAGTTTGATCAGAACACAATGGGGAATGCGAATTATTCCGGACGGAAACTGCGTATTTGGTAATTGTTTTAAGGGAGAGGGAATGATGCAATGGGCGTCGTCTCTTACTTATAGAGGGAACTGGGAAAGTGGTACACCTAATGGAGATGGGAGTTTTTCTGATACTACTGGTTTACTGTATAAAGGCGGCTTTAAACTGGGATTTTTGTGGGGGGATGCGGAGTTGCATGTTCCCAAGCAGTATGTGTACAATGGGAACTTTCTTTTCGGTAAGAAGGTTGGACATGGTGAGATAACATATGCCAATGGAACGCGTTACGAGGGAAACTGGATCAATGATCTGATGAACGGTGATGGCCATTTTTGGTATTCCGATTCGTACCATTACAAAGGACAGTTTTTTAACAACCAGTTTCAGGGAATAGGTATTCTGTACAGCCCGGAGGGCTATGTAGAAGGAAGTTTCAAAGACAACAAACCCCATGGCTACTGTAAACAGGTTGTAACCCGAAGTCATACAACATTAAGCGGTGTTTGGGTAGAGGGTAAAAAAGAAGGTGAATTCCAGCTGTATAACCCGGTTTCCGGTACTACTACTCTTCAGTTTAAAAACGATCAACAAGTTCAATGAAATCAACATCAAAGGTGCTGACTGTTTTAGCCGTGCTAACGTCAGTGCTGTTTACCAATTGCAAAGCCCAAATGAGAGATACCACTGCCTTTCAACGAACCATTAACGTTTCCGGTACCGCCGAACGAGAGGTAGAGCCGGATATCATCGTTTTTAACATAACGATAAAGGAATACTGGAAGGAAGAGTTCGAACCTGGCAAGAAATACGAGGATTACAAAACACGGGTGCCCATGACCACCATTGAGCCACAGATTTTGGATCAATTAAAGAAGGCGGGTGTGAAGGAAAGCCAAATTAAGGTGTCTTCCATTGGAAACTTCTATCGTCAGGCAGGGAAAGATTTTTTGGTTAGTAAAACCCTGGTTCTTACACTGCCAGACCTCAAAACGGTAGATGCGATATCCAAGACCGTGAGCAGTAGAGGTGTAAGTAATATGCACATTGCCGAACTTAAGCATTCTCAAATGGAAGAAATTGAGAAAGAAGTAAAGGTAGAGGCATTGAAGGCGGCCAAAGACAAGGCTGAGTATATGTTGAAGGCCATTGGCGAAAAATGTGGCCCGGTGTTAACCATAAACGAGGCAAATAATGGTTACTATCAACCTGTTCAGATGAAAGCTGAGTTCGCCACCATGCGAAGCAGTGACGGCTCAAATGCGGCAACGGAATTAAAGAAGATTAAGATTTCGTTTCAGGTGAACGCAACCTTTGCTATTGCAAAATAAGCTGGTAGGCGTTTTCTGTTCGATGCGCCAGAAGCTGTTGTTTCCCTTTGGTAATGCCAGGTAAGTCGGAGTCTTCCGAAGGATTAAAGATGGTGAGAAGTTGAAGGTCTTCAATGGTCTCCACCAGATAAGTGTCTTTTACCAGATTCAGGAACTTTTCGATTCGAACTGCATCGTTGTTTGCACATATCGAGAAGGAAATGGCCGTGTTCTGCATTAGGTTGATCTGAACACCAGCTGAAGCCAAAGCACTGAATATATGGCTCAGGTTGTCTTCTACGATAAAGGCAAAATCCTTTGAAGAAAGAGAGATCAGCACCTGGTCGTCCTTAAAAATGTAGCAAGGTACGTTTACAACGTCTTTTAATCCGTGATCCTGAACCACGGTACCTGGTGCCTGCATATCAACAAACGATCGAACGTATAGCGATATTTTCTTCTTCAGAAGGGGTTGTATTGTTTTAGGGTGAATCACCGAGGCGCCGTAATACGCAAGTTCGATGGCCTCTTTGAAGGAAATGTCCGGAAGAAGATCGGTCTTTTCCATGCGTTTTGGGTCTGCATTCATCACACCTGGTACGTCTTTCCAGATGGTGACAGATTCAGCTTCAAGGCAATAAGCGAATATGGCAGCAGTGTAATCACTACCCTCTCGTCCGAGGGTGCTCGATGCGTTATCCGCCGTTCTTCCAATAAATCCCTGTGTAATGGTCAATTGCTTTTCGATCAAACGTTTTGCCCGTTTGCTAATGAGATTGTTTGTGGTGTCCCAGTTAACCCTGGCCCGGCGGTGGTCCGATGAGGTAACGATGAAATTACGTGCGTCTAACCAGCGATTGGTGATGTTTTGTTGATTGAGATAGTGGCTGATAATTCGGGTTGAAATCAATTCTCCATAAGGAACAATTTGGTCGTACACAAAATCGTAACCTCGTCCAATCATGTCGGTGTCCAACGCGCATTCCAGTTCAATGAAGAGGTTTTCTACCTCGTAAAACTGATTCGAATCAGGTCCTATCAGATCATGGATAATGGTACGGTGAAACTCCTTAAGCTGGTCCATAACATGGGTGGTAGGTTTACCGGTTATGTATTGGTTAACCAAAGTTTCCATTAAGTTGGTTGTCTTACCCATGGCAGAAACAACCACCAGGATCTGATCATCCTGATACTCCGATAAGATTTTTGCTACGTTCCGAACTGCATCAGCGTCTTTAACCGATGCACCACCAAATTTGAATACTAACATCAAAAATTAATTTGCGCTTCGCCGTGTATATTTGCGCCTGCAAAATTACTGATTTTAACAGCCATATACTTGAGGCGTTTCAATATGACAGCAACTGAAATGAAAAAACGAAACAAGGTAATCACCCTAAGCCAATTTATCGCAGAGGAACAACAGAAATTCCCGGAAGCTTCGGGCGATCTCTCCAAAATTTTTAGAGATATAAAATTTGCCGCCAAACTGGTAAACCGAGATGTAAACAAGGCCGGTTTGGTTGATATACTGGGCGAGCACGGATCGACCAACATCCAGGGTGAATCCGTAAAAAAGCTCGATGTAATAGCCAATGAGGAATTTATTAATTCGCTGGCTGCCGGTGGTGATTGTTGCGCCATTATCAGTGAGGAAGAAGACTACATTCGGCATCTAAACAAAGATGCGAAGTATGTAATTGCAATGGATCCCCTTGACGGGTCTTCCAACATCGACGTAAATGCGGCTATTGGAACTATTTTCTCTGTGTATAGACGGGTTAGTGAAGTTGGGTCGGAGGTAACAGAGGCCGACTGCCTTCAGAAAGGCGTAAATCAGGTAGCAGCTGGTTATGTGATCTATGGTTCAAGCACCATGCTGGTTTATACAACCGGGAATGGGGTAAATGGCTTTACTCTTGATATTTCAATTGGCGACTTTTGCCTCAGCCATCCTCAAATGAAAACGCCTGATTTAGGTAAGATATATTCGGTAAACGAAGGAAACTACAACCAGTTTGCCGATGGGTTTAAGAACTACATCAAACAATGCAAGGAAAATTCCATGTCGGCTCGTTACATCGGTTCGATGGTGGCAGATTTCCACCGCAACATGATTAAAGGTGGGATTTTTATGTACCCGGCAACTGGGTCGGCACCAAACGGAAAGCTTCGCTTGATGTATGAATGCAACCCAATGGCGATGTTAACTGAACAGGCTGGTGGAAAAGCCACCACAGGAAACCAGCGCATTATGGAAGTAGAGCCTACTGAGCTGCACCAGCGCGTTCCTGTGATAATGGGGTCGAGTAAGATGGTGGACGAGCTAGTGTCCATGTTGTAATGCGCAGAATACTAGTTGTAAGCAACCCATTTGCAGGTGGGGGAGAAGCCGTAGAGGTAATGGAAATGTATAAGCGGTTTGCCGATGAGCAAAGCGACTATGAGTATTATTTCTACCTGACCCAGGCACCCGAAGACTTCGATGGGATCTCGTCGGCGGTTGATGCGTACAAACCAGATGTAGTTTCCATTGTAGGTGGAGATGGTACACTGAATGAAGTGTTGAATGTAGAAAATGTACGAGAGAAGATTATTCATATTGTTCCGGCAGGAACGGGAAATGATTTTCATCGGTTGATCTACGGAGAGTGTACGGTGCGAGAAGCGTTTGAATTATCGAAGTCGGAAAACATCAGAAAGTACGATACCGGAAAGTGCAACGATCGCTATTTCATAAATGGGGTGGGAATTGGCTTTGACGGAGCGGTTGCCAATGAAACGGTTCGTATGAAGCTGTCGTTTATGCCAATGCATTGGAAGTATTGGATCTCGATTCTCAAAAACATCCTGTTTTACAAAAGCACGGATGTTAAATTGACGTATGACGGTAAGACGGAAACAAGAAATGCGTTTCTTGTAGATGTTGCCAACGGAACCGAATGTGCCGGAAGTTTTAAAATATCGCCGTTGAGCAAACCCGACGATGGCCTTCTAAACCTTGTGTTGATTCGAAATGTCTCACGTTTAAAACGTATGGCAAAGTTGAACATGGTGAAGAAGGGGAAGCATATGAAAGACTCGGCTGTATACCACCAGGAGTTGAAAGAGATCAAAATAGAATCACCCAAGAAGCTATATGCTCATCTTGATGGTGAGATCATGTCTTCTACGGTGTTTGATATTTCCATAAGTGATCAATTGAAGTTTGTTGTTTGATACGACAGTGCCTTTATTTTATCGTTAACGCGCCCGCCTACTGGTTTAAATAACACGAATTGTATTAAATTGCGATTCTCCAAAAGCAAACTGAATGACGATAAGTCTGATCATATTCTTCATTGCCATTGGCTTGGTTTTCCTTCTGATTGAGATCTTGGTTACCCCTGGTATTATCTTGGGTATTGCCGGTTTGGGCTTTATGGCATTTGGCGTGTTCCAGGTGTTTAAGCAATATGGCTCCGGGCCAGGAAATGCGGTGTTACTAGGCGTAGCCACTCTAACGGTCGGAATTGTCTTGTTTGCCCTTAAAAGTGGGGTTTGGACGCGTATGGCGTCAAAAGGTACTATTGCCTCAAAAGCAAAGAAGAACGTAGCTGACTATGTACAAGTAGGCGATAAGGGTAAAACCATGTCGGCGTTACGACCGCTGGGCACCGGAATGTTCAACGGTAAAAAGTTGGAAGTACGCTCGGAAGGAGAAGCCGTTGAAGCCGGTAGTGATATAGAAGTTATCCGAATAGAACGAAACAAAATTTTCATTAAAAAAATATAATTATGCCATCAGGATCAATGTTGTTTTTAGCTATAGGAGCCATTTTGGTATTCCTATTTGTCTTTTTGTATTTCGTGCCGATTGGGCTCTGGTTCACCGCACTGGTTTCCGGTGTTCGTGTAAGCATCGTTCAGCTGGTGTTGATGCGAATCCGTAAGGTGCCTCCATCGTTGATCATAAACGCACAAATCAACTCGGTTAAGGCAGGGCTCCCAACCAGTATTAATAATCTGGAGACGCACTACATGGCCGGTGGTAATGTGAACAATGTGATTAAGGCATTGATTAGCGCAGACAAGGCAAACATTCCGCTGGATTTCAATTTGGCGGCTGCTATTGACCTGGCAGGTCGTGACGTGTTTGATGCGGTTCAGTTAAGTGTAAACCCTCGTGTAATTAACACTCCACCGGTTGCCGCTGTTGCGAAAGATGGTATTCAACTCATTGCAAAGGCACGGGTAACGGTACGGGCTAATATTCACCAACTGGTTGGTGGTGCCGGCGAGGAAACAATTCTTGCCCGGGTAGGAGAAGGTATCGTTACAACCATCGGTTCGGCTGATAATCATAAATCAGTATTGGAGAACCCAGATCAGATATCAAAAGTGGTATTGGCAAAAGGTTTGGACGCTGGAACGGCCTTCGAAATTCTGAGTATTGATATTGCCGACATCGATATTGGAAAGAACATTGGTGCAGAGCTTCAAACCGATCAGGCTGAAGCGGATTTGAAGGTAGCGAATGCAAAAGCAGAGGAAAGAAGAGCACTTGCAGTAGCGAACGAGCAGGAAATGAAAGCCGAATCGCAGAAGGCGAGAGCTCAGGTAATTCTGGCGGAAGCGGAAATTCCAATGGCAATTGCCGAAGCCTTCAGAAGTGGAAACCTGGGCGTGATGGATTATTACAAGTTGCGCAATATTGAAGCCGATACCGGTATGCGTGATTCCATTGCGAAACCTGGAACCAAGAAGAAACCAACGGATAAATAGGTTCGTTATCCATAAAGTTAATAAGGCACTTCTATTCGAAGTGCCTTTTTTGTTGGTGAATTCTTCAACTCAGGAATTGTGTGATCTTTGCACAAAGTATTAACATGAAGTCAATAGACGTATTACGACAAACCCGAAACAACATTCGCAGGGCGACAGAAAACCTTAGTTTGGATGCCTTGAATACGATTCCACCCGGATTCAACAACAATATTCTTTGGAACATTGGCCACGTAGTGGTGACTCAACAGGCTCTTATGTATCGGCCTTGTGGAATGCCCATGCATGTAAAAGACGAGATATTTGAGTCGTTTCGAAAGGGTTCTGAAGCAACGTCATACAATCAGGAGACCCTGGACTATATCTGGGACCACTTTGATTCGTTGGTAGATCAGTTGGATTCGGACTACACCGGGAAACGGTTTGGTGAATATAAACCGTACCAAACCAGCTATGGCCTTGCATTAAATAATCTGGAAGATGCGATGGTGTTCAACAATGCGCACGAAGCCCTTCATCTGGGATACATTATGGCTCAGAAACGTGCGCTAAATGCCTGAAAATAAAAGAGAGGCCGGTCACCCGGCCTCTCACAAAAGTAAAGTTAAACCATAAATTCTAATTAATGAGTATTATGCTTTATAAAAAATTGAAAGTACTTCGAAGCTAAGTTATTTATTTGGGATTAACAAGTCCTATTTTTTTGTTACTTGCGACATGCTTCAAAAAAATACCGCTAAAGGCGCTTATATATTCAGACTTCTATTTAGTCTGTTAGTAGTCTTAATCTTCAGTTTGGACACGTACGCTGACCCTATTCGATTGGCAAGCGAACAAGACGATTTGCCCGTTCTGGTATTTGGACACGCTCCAGAGTATATCCAACTGTCTGAAAGTAAGGATTACATCGTAGACTTTCCGGCAAATTACGCACCTAATAAAACGTACCACTTTCTGGTAAATGAGGACTCGGTTGTGTTAAACGGGTTGCAACCGGTAGTTATACATATTGGGTCCACAGGGCAAACGAAGTTAAAGTTGCGTGAACCTGGTCAAAAGCCTAAAACCATGTCGGTGGATGCCATAAACAAAGCACCCTGGGCCAAAAATGATGCCGTGGTACTTGGGTTATTATTGGCGTGTTTGGCATTGGTGTTTTTTACCAGTAATTCTAAGAACAAGACATTAAGCACGTTTTATAAGTTTGTTCCAGCCTTACTGATGTGCTATCTGCTTCCATCAATACTGGCCAGTTTAGGTATTGTGAATAGCGTTGAATCAAAAGGTATTTACTACATAGCAACACGTTACCTGTTACCAACCTCCTTGATACTCATGACGCTGAGCATCGACTTTAAGGGAATTCTCAACCTTGGGTTTAAGAGTATCGCCATGTTCCTTACCGGAACCATTGGAATTATTCTAGGTGGGCCAATAGCCATCTTACTCGTGTCGCTGTTCTCTCCGGAAACCGTAGGAGGAGCAGGACCAGAGGCCGTTTGGAGAGGCTTGGCCACTTTAGCAGGTAGTTGGATTGGTGGTGGTGCGAACCAAACCGCCATGTTGGAGATCTATGGGTATGCCCAGAGTAAATATGGAGGCATGGTGTTGGTCGACATCGTTGTGGCCAATATTTGGATGGCCGGACTGTTGTATGGTGCGGGTAGAGCAGATAAGATTGACAAGTGGTTAAAGGCCGATAGTTCGGCTATCAAAACCCTTCAGGAGAAGATGGAAAACTTCACGAAGAGCATCAGTAAGAATCCAGCGCTTTCCGATCTGATGATTGTTTTGGGAGTAGGTTTCCTGGCCACAGGAGTGGCGCATATTGGATCAAAGGAACTGGTTTCATATTTCGGCGGTTTTGAGGCGTTAAAAGATACTACGTTAACCAGCTCATTTTTCTGGATTGTGGTGATCGCCACAAGCATCGGACTTCTGATGAGTTTTACGCGCGCACGAAAACTGGAGGCTTATGGAGCATCAAAGCTCGGAAGCGTGTTCATTTACGTTTTGGTGGCCACCATTGGTATGAAAATGGACCTGAGACAGATATTGGAAAACCCGTTATTGATTTTGGTCGGCCTTATCTGGATGGCATTTCACGTTGGTTTGTTGTTTGCAGTGGCCAAACTCATACGAGCGCCGTTTTTCTTCCTGGCAGTTGGAAGTAAGGCCAACGTAGGTGGTGCAGCATCGGCCCCGGTTGTGGCTGCAGCCTTTCACCCGTCACTGGCACCGGTTGGGGTGTTGCTGGCCGTTCTTGGATATGCCCTGGGCACCTACGGCGCATGGTTGTGCGCTGTTTTAATGGAAATGGTAAGCCCTACATCAGGAGCTGCACTTGTTCCCTAGGCCATGCAAGAAATGAAATCCTACTTTTTAGGTTTTCATCAGGCCGATGGAGACGAACTGGATCACTATCTGTCGCATTGGAAGCCCTTTGAGCTTCCCAAAAAGACGATTATGACTGCTCCGGGTGAAACCGAGCGATTCATGTATTACGTGATTGAGGGCATTCAGAAATCATATTACCTGAACGACGGAAAGCAACATGTAATCGCCTTTGCATACGCGCCATCTTTCAGCGGAATACCAGAATCTTTTTTTACGCAGACCCCATCTAGGTATTTTCTGGAAACCATCACCCACAGCACATTTATGCGCCTGCCCTATGAAACCCACCAGCGGCTTCTCCATGAACATAGGAGCATCGAAACCCTGTTCAGAAAGGCAACAGAGCGTTTTTTGGTAGGTGTAATCCAACGACATCATGAACTGATGGCTTTTGACATGGAAACCCGGTTTCGGACCTTTGTGGCCAGAAGTCCTCATTTGTTGAACATGGTAGCACAGAAGGACCTGGCTTCTTATTTGCGCATGGATTCGACCAACTTTAGCAAGCTTATGAACACAATACCAATTTAAATCTTGGTTTGCACCAAGATTTAGGTGGATTTCGAGCCGCAGCTTTGCGTGAAAGAAATCTAAGGTATGACATCATTTAAGAATCACGACTCCTGGTTAGATCGGGAGTTGTACCCATTTCAGCACAAGTATCTTACACTTAAGAACGGAACCATGCATTATGTAGATGAGGGGCAGGGCCCCATTCTGCTTTTCGTTCATGGAACTCCGACCTGGTCGTTTTTGTATCGTGATCTGATCAAGGAACTGTCTTCCAGATTTCGGTGTATCGCCATTGATCATCTTGGCTTTGGATTGTCGGAAAGCCCAGCTAAGTTTTCGGGTAAGCCGGAGGATCATGCGTCGAACCTGGTTGAGTTTATGACTCGCCTTGACCTGAAGGATGTAAGCATGGTGGTGCACGATTTTGGCGGCCCAATTGGTTTGGGTGCGGCGCTTACACAACCCAATCGAATATCAAACATTGTACTGTTCAATACGTGGTTGTGGGCTACCAATCAAAACCCGAATGCACTAAAGATAGACAAGCTCATCAATGGTTGGTTAGGGCGAACCTTGTATCTCAACTTCAACTTTTCGGCGAAAGTGTTGTTGAAAAAGGGGTTTTCAGACGCAGGTCGATTGTCGCGAAACGTGCATCAACATTACATCAAACCGTTTCCGGACAAGGCGTCGCGTATGTCTCTTTTGAATATTGCGAAAGCATTGGTTGGTTCATCGGATTGGTACCAAAGCCAATGGCAGGAGCTCCACCATTTAGAAGACAAGAACTGGCTAATTGTTTGGGGAACAGCGGATGAATTTATAACCCAAGAATACCTCAAAACCTGGCAAAAACGGCTACCCAAAGCCCAGGTCGAGACCCTTGATTGCGGTCATTTTGTTCAGGAAGAAAAGACGGGTGAAGTGCTGCAGTTAATGCAGAAATTCCTTGATAAACACGTTTAGAAGGAGTTCTTCCACATCATGCTTTCAACCGGCTTGATGGTTCGGTCGTTGTACTTCGCGTTTGCTTTTTTGTTGTACATGGTCTTGATGTCGCCTTCCACATTGAAGTAGATTAATTGACCAATGGGCATACCACGGTAGATGCGTACAGGTTGTGCACAGGAAATTTCAAGCGTCCAGGTATTGCAAAACCCTACGTCGCCCTTACCAGCGGTAGCATGAATATCTATACCCAGTCTACCCGTGCTCGATTTCCCTTCGAGGAACGGAACATGGGCATGGGTTTCCGTGTATTCTTCGGTAACTCCGAGGTACAAGGTGTTGGGCTGTAAGATGAAGCCTTCCATTGGGATTTCGAAGTGACTGATCTTGTTGTGTTTTTTGGCATCAAGCACGCGGTCGTCGTATGTTGCAAGCCACTTTCCGAGGTGAACGTCATATGAGTTTGTGCCTAGGCATTCAGGACGGTAAGGTTCGATCAGAATAGTACCTTTATCAATTTCCTCTAAGATGCGTTTGTCACTTAAAATCATGCGCTTTTTCTCCTATAATTAAAGCACACGAAGTACGATTATTTGAAGTAAAAAAGAAGGAAATAGGGACAACTTGTGTAAAACAATTAAGGGCTGAACGAGGAGGAAGTGTTGAAATAATACCTTTGAAGCAGAAACAATGCATTTTGCCAAAATTTAAGCGATTTACATCAGGGGGAGCAGAGGTGTGTATCTGGGAAAACGAACCGGGTGAAACACTAACGTTTACGCCCTCGGCTGAGGCGGAGGACATGAAGCCCAACCGCGCAGTTGAGTGGGTATCTAGTAGAATGGCTTTGCAAGAATTGGGTGTTGACCTGTCATGCGTTAAGAAGGATGATTTTGGGAAGCCTCACATAACTAATTCGGAAGATCACATATCGATCAGTCATTGTAAACAGTATGCAGCCGCCATTCGCAGTCCATTTGCCGTTGGAATCGATATCGAAGCGATTACGCCCAGAATTGAACGTATTGCCACACGGTTTGTGAATCCGAAAGAAGAAATAGTATTGGACAAAAATGACCGGCTAACCGCGTTGTACGTGTTATGGGGTGCCAAAGAGGCGTTGTATAAGCTGTATGGCAAGAAGGCGGTTGATTTCCGTGAGCACATGGTAGCATCCCCGTTTGACCTAGAAGAGCGTGGGAAGTTTTACATGGAGTTCCTAAAAGGTAAACCGATGTTATACGTAATGCGCTACGAAGTGTTTGACAACCACGTAGCGGTGTGGGTAATGGAGTAGTAAGGGTGTTTTACTCTTTTAACCAGGCCTTGAACTTCTCCTGTCCATTACGGAGGAACGTGTCAAACTTTGTATAGTCAGGATCATAACCGCTAAAGGTCTCCAGGAGGTTTTCATCTGAGTCAAGAACGAAGTAAAACGGTTGCCCAATTTCACCAAATTGTTCTGAAAGACGGTATAAGTTTTGACGACCGATGGATTTGAGAACCTTTCCATCTTTATTGGTGATCCATTCGTCCTCAGGCAGTTCATGTTTCTCATCGCAGTACAACGACAAAACAATATAGTCGTTCTTTAACTGGTTCAGCACGGGAGGTTCGGGCCATACGTACTCTTCCATTTTTCGGCAGTTTGCACATGTATGACCAGTGAAGTCAACAAATACTGGTTTTTTGAGTTCTCGAGAAGCTTCGAATGCTTCATCATAATCAAAGTATTGATCAATACCTAAGTCATTAGCCACTTCAATGATGTCGGCATACTTATGCCCGGAGTGAGTTCCTTCAGATGGCTGATGTCCAGCTCCACCTGCCAGTACTTTGTAGTCTTGAGTAGATAATGGGGGTAAGAAGCCGGCAAGCGGTTTCAACGGAGCACCCCACATACCAGGAACAAGATATAGACCAAATGCGAAGACCGCTACAGCAACAAGAAATCGTGGTATTGGAATTCTAGGTAAGTCACTGTCATGTGGAAACTTGATCTTTCCTAGTAAATATAAGCCTAACAAAATGCTGAGTACGATCCAAATAGAAAGGAATACATCTCGGTCAAGAATCCCCCAGTGATAGGCAAGATCGGCCTGCGACAAGAATTTGAAGGCAAGGGCCAACTCAAGGAATCCCAATACTACCTTTACTGAATTCAACCACCCGCCAGATTGAGGAAGACTGTTCAGCATGGAAGGGAAGAAGGCAAAAAGGCCAAATGGGAGTGCAAAGACCAGGGCAAACCCGAGCATTGCTACTACCGCCCGAATCGTTTCACCATCTGTAGCCAGAAGAGCTACGGTGCCAACAATGGGAGCGGTACAAGAGAACGAAACCAATACCAGGGTAAACGCGATAAAGAATACGCCAACATATCCTCCCTTGTCTCCTTTTTGATCCATCTTGTTAACAAAACTTGCAGGTAGAGTCAATTCAAACATGCCAAGGAACGACATCGCGAAAATGATGAAAATCAGGAAGAAGAGAATGTTAGGAAGCCAGTGCGTACTCAGTGTGTAGGAGAATGTCTTTCCAAATACGTTAGCGAGTACCACACCGAAGATAATGTAAATGGCAATGATCGAAAGGCCGTAGAACAGGGCTTTCTTTTTTCCTTTTGCACGGTCTGTCTCCTTGGTGAAGAAGGCCACCGTCATCGGAATCATTGGATATACGCAAGGGGTGAAGATGGCGCCCAGGCCACCTAAAACTCCAAGCAGGAAAAGACCCCACAACGATTTATCCTTGGATTCGCCTTTTGAAGAGGCAGAATCTTCTTCTGTGTCTGTTTTTTCCGAAGTATTGTCTTTGTTAGCAACAGGGGTGGAGCTTGCGGTGTCGACATCACTCGTTTGGGAGCTAGTATCTTCTACCTGTTCGTCTCCGCTGTTACCACCGGTCTCATCGATGGTTTTGTCTGGTTGTTCAGGTGTTTCAGGAGTTGCCGCTTTTGCGGTTACCTTTAAGGCAGGCAAAGTGAACTCGTATGGGAAATCCAAACACATGGATTCGGAGCAAATCTGGTACCAAAATTCTCCACCAACACTAGGCGAAGGTCCGGTTATCTTTAGCGACTGTCGGAAGTCTGCTTTTTTAGAAAAGTCAGACACTTCGCATCCAAAGATTTCGTCTTGGTAAATATGAGGCTTGTATCCATCACGAATAGCACCAACAAACTCACAGTCTGTGAGTTTCAATGACTCGTACCATGGTTTTTTAGGTCCTACTTCGCAATCGCCCACATTGGCATAAATGTGCAAATGACTTGGAATTGCAGCTTCAAAAGTTATCTCAACTACGTCTCCCACAGAAGCCTCACTTTTGTCAAGTTTAATAGAAAAGTCTGCAGGCGTCACATCCTGACCCATCGCAACCACACTCGACAACAATAGAATTAGTCCAAAGATTTTTCTCATATTCCTCATTTGTATCTGAACAAGGCGATTCTTGACAAACCAATTTTAAATACCTTGTTACTCACTTTATTCTGGCACCAAAGATGGCAAATAATTCTCATAAAAAACGAGAAGAAGCATAAGAAGATTCTATAGCTTCATAGAAGAATACAACACGAATCATGCCGGTTTCGTTTTATACCTACTACTTACACAAACTACACTTTGGTTTACCAAATTGTGTAAAAGTGAATAATTAAGCAGGTTTGGGCGTATTGCGCCTCTTAATTTCGTGATGTTTATGAAACACCTATTTGTTTTAGTAATAAGCCTTGTTAGCCTTGGCTCATCTATTCTTGGTCAAACAAAAATAACCCGCCAACAGTACATCGATACGTACAAGGCAATGGCCATTAATGAGATGCACCGGGGCGGTGTTCCGGCCAGTATTACCATGGCTCAGGGAATTTTGGAAAGCAGCGATGGAAACAGCCGTCTTGCCCGATTGGGTAACAATCACTTTGGCATAAAGTGTAAAAGTACCTGGAAAGGGAAGACCATGAAGGCAGACGACGATGCGCCGAATGAGTGCTTTCGAGCGTACGATTCTCCTGAAGAGTCGTATCGCGATCACTCCGATTTCTTACGTAACAACTGGCGTTACCACGAGCTGTTCGATCTTGACATTACCGACTACAAAGGATGGGCACGCGGACTCAGAAAAGCGGGATATGCCACCAATAAGAGTTACCATACCATCATTATAAACCTGATTGAACGCCACGAACTATACAAACTGGACATTGCGCAGCCTCAACCATTGGTAACCAAGCCGTTGGTGCTTCAAAACGAAGTGCCTGTTGTGTATGCCGAAAAAGATGAGACACTTGAGAGCATAGCCCGGGAAAACGATCTGACCGATCGGCAGATATACAAATACAACGACCTGGATGAAGGTCAGTCTATCACCGAAGGAGACATCATTTACCTCAAACCAAAGCGTAGAAGAGGTTCTCAAAAGTTTCATACGGTAAAGCCCGATGAATCGATGTACCAGATTGCTCAACAATACGGTATCAAGCTCAAACACCTCTACAGACGAAACCGCCTGGAAGAAGGGTTGGAACCTGTTGAAGGAAGTAAGCTCTATATGAGAGGCAAGCGGTCGAAAACGGATTCGCTGGATGTTAAAACCACCGAAGAGGTGAAAGAACTAAAGGAGAAATTCGTAAATCCTCATTCACTTGAGATCGAAAAGGCCGATCCTATTGAGAAAGAAAACATTGAACTTCCTCCATACCATGTGGTGCAAAAAGGAGATAATATCTACCGCATCGCGGAGAAATACCACGTGTTTGAAGAAGACATTCTGAAGTGGAACAAGATCAACGCGCTTGAGCTTACACTGGGTCAAAAGATTTATCTGACAGAAGAAACAGCGAAAGCCGCATTTGCGGATGGAGGCGACAGCCCATCTAAGGCCGATAACCCTGTTGTTCCTGCAACCAAGTACCATGTGGTAGTAAAAGGGGAGACGGTGTACCGAATCACTCAGAAATAC
This sequence comes from Bacteroidia bacterium, assembly GCA_017640445.1. Lineage (GTDB taxonomy): Bacteria > Bacteroidota > Bacteroidia > NS11-12g > UBA9320 > UBA987. The sequence goes on from JAEPQQ010000009.1 coordinate 48,633, forward strand.
GGAATTACAGCAGAACAGCTGCGTGCATGGAACGGATTATCGGGTAATCAGATTAACGTAGGGCAGAAACTGAAGGTGTCTGAATGAGTGCCGAAGCGAATCTTGCCATTCTAATCGGTTACTTCCTGGTGCTGATGCTGATCTCCTGGTTCGCAGGAAGGGATGCAGATGAAAAGTCGTTTTATCACGGAAATAAGAAATCTCCCTGGTTTTTAGTGGCCTTTGGCATGATTGGAGCGTCGTTATCCGGCGTTACGTTCATCTCCATACCTGGTTGGGTGGAAGCCAGTCATTTCGGGTATATGCAAACCGTTTTTGGCTATATGATCGGTTATATGGTCATTGCCTGGGTTTTGCTCCCGTTATACTATCGGTTAAGACTAACTTCTATTTATACGTATTTGGAGCAACGATATGGTGACTATGGATATAAAACGGGCGCAGCTTACTTCATTATTTCGAGAGTGGTTGGTGCTTCGTTCCGATTGTTTCTGGTTGCAGAGGTGTTGCACATGGCAATTTTTGATCATTTCGGACTTGCCTATTGGATGACGGTGGCAATTACCATCCTGCTCATCTTTACCTATACCACAAAAAGCGGTATTAAAACGGTGGTTTATACCGATGTGTTTCAAACCTCGTTTATGATTCTGGCTGTGTTGCTTACCATTGCCTTCATTGCGAACGCGCTGGGTCTGGATTTTTCAGGCATGGTTGAACGTTTGAAGTCCGACCCCAATACGCAGATTTTCCATATGGACTGGAAAAGCGGAAACTTCTTTTGGAAGCAATTTATTGGCGGCGCGTTTATTGCATTGGTAATGACTGGCCTTGATCAGGATATGATGCAGAAGAACCTGAGTATCAAAAACATTGGTTCAGCGCAAAAGAACATTTACGCTCAAATGGTTATGTTCATCGTAGTGAACCTGGTCTTCCTATGTCTAGGCGCACTACTCTATCAGTACAAAGCACATATGGGTATCGATGGAGTTGAGCAAACCGATAAATTGTTTCCGATTATTGCCTTGAAGTATGGCGGTCCTCTGGTAGGCCTATTTTTTATTCTTGGTCTGGTGGCCGCAGCATACTCGAGTGCAGATAGTGCCTTAACGGCTTTAACCACAAGTTTTTGTGTCGACTTTTTAGGTTTTGAACGGACGAAACCAACAAATAAACGAACCCGAAGAATAGTTCATTTCTCCTTTGCTTTGGTGCTGTTTTTGACCATCATCATATTCAATGGTTTAAATAATGATGCGGTGATCAAACAATTATTCACTGCCGCTGGTTTTACCTATGGTCCTTTATTAGGATTGTTTTTCTTTGGGATTCTAACCAAGATTCAGATTAAAGACATATGGATCGTACCCATCACAATAATCTCTATTGGACTTACGTGGTTGTACTACGCCTATTCTCCAACCTGGATCGACGGATATAAACCTGGGTTTGAGTTAATCCTCATCAATGGATTGCTTACCTTCGGCATGTTGTATCTGGCTCGAGAAACCAAGCACACGCAAACAATTTGATAACGATATATGACGAACGAAAAGCGAATTAAGAAAGCATTTGAAATTAAGAACTGGCCCGAGATTAAGAGCTCCGACAGTTGGAACATATTTAAGGTAATGGCCGAATTTGTTGAAGGCTACGATACATTGGCAAAGATTGGACCTTGTGTGTCGGTCTTTGGTTCAGCACGAACCCAACCAGGCAACCCGTACTACGAAATGGCTACCGAAATTGGCCAAAAGTTAGCAGCTGCAGGTTTAGGAGTTATTACCGGTGGTGGTCCTGGAATTATGGAGGCTGGTAACCTTGGAGCAAGCCAGGAAAAAGGAGCGTCCGTAGGATTGAACATCGAATTGCCGTTTGAGCAATCTGCCAATCCATACATTGACCAGGATAAACTTATTAATTTCAACTTCTTCTTTGTTCGTAAGGTAATGTTCATGAAGTACGCTCAGGGTTTTATTGTCCTGCCAGGTGGCTTTGGAACATTGGATGAGTTGTTTGAAGCACTTACTCTGGTGCAGACTCAGAAGACAGCAAAGTTTCCAATCATTTTGGTGGGGAGCTCATTCTGGTCGGGTTTGATCGACTGGATTCAGGAAGTGATGTTGGAGAAGGAAGCCAACGTAAGCCCTGAAGATATGTACTTGTTTAAAGTGGTAGACACAGCAGAAGAGGCGGTAAACGAAATCTTCGAGTTCTACAGCAAGTACAGCATGAGTTTGAATTTCTAATTTACCTTTGCTCAATGGTTTTCGGCAGGCCGTTTCGGTCTGTTGAAGTTATGATTCAACCCATTGGATAAATTTTTAGATACGATTGTTGCACCTGCAACACCTGCGGGCATATCTGCAATTTCGGTTGTACGTGTTTCCGGGAAAGAAGCCATTGCATTGGTGGATTCTTGTTTTACCAAGAATGTTTCTGACCAGCCGGGCTACACTATTCACTATGGCTACATTCGAGATGGGGAGACCCACATCGACGAGGTGTTGATTAGCTTGTTCCGAGCCCCGAGTTCGTATACAGGTGAAGACTCCGTGGAGATTTCGTGCCATGGTTCGCCTTATATTGTGAAGCGGGTGTTAGAGACCCTGGTGAAACATGGTGGTCGTATGGCCGAGCCAGGAGAATTTACCCTGCGCGCCTTTCTCAATCAAAAACTTGATCTTGCTCAGGCGGAGGCCGTGGCCGACATGATTCATAGTAACAGTGAAGCAAGTCTGCAAATGGCCATTAGCCAGATCCGAGGTGGTTTTAGCGATGATATACGGTATCTGCGACAGGAGTTAATCGACTTTGCAGCCTTGATCGAGTTGGAAAACGATTTTGGTGAGGAGGACGTGGAATTCGCCAACCGACCTAAGTTGAAAGCGCTGGTTGAGAAGTTACTTACCCAAATTGAGAAGCTGCGATCGTCGTTTGCTGCAGGGAACGTACTAAAGAACGGCATCAATACCGTTATTGCCGGTAAACCGAATGCGGGTAAAAGTACGTTGTTGAATGCCTTACTTCGGGAGGAACGCGCCATCGTTTCTGATATTGAAGGTACCACACGCGACACGATTGAAGAGATTTTTGTACTCGATGGTGTGCAGTTTCGTCTGATCGATACTGCCGGTTTACGGGAAAGCACGGACAGCATTGAGCAGATTGGTGTAGGACGAACCAAGGAGTCGATTCAGAAGGCTGAGTTATTGATTTACCTATTTGATATAACGCGAACTTCCGCGGAAGAGCTTAAGGAAGAAATAGCAGGTTTACCACAATTGGATCGAACTATTCTAGTGGCCAACAAGGTCGATGGGGCCGAGGTTCAGTCAGAAAAATGGCCGGATAATACGGTGTTTATTTCAGCAAAGGACAGATCGATTGATTCATTAATAGCCGCTTTAAAAGATGTGGTAGCACACTACGAGTTTGGGAACGAAACCATCATCAATAATGCACGTCATGCCGACGCATTGGCAAAGAGCTCGGAGGCATTGCAAACAGTGTTGTCGGGGCTGGATTCGGGCATAACCAGTGACCTGGTAGCATTGGACATTCGAAATGCATTACATCACCTGGGCCTGATCACCGGAGAAGTCACCAACGACGAAGTGCTGGATAGCATTTTTGGACGGTTTTGTATTGGTAAGTAATCAATACCTTATTTCGAGGTTGGGGACAATCATCTCCTTAATCCCACCACGCAAGGAAATTTCCCTTTTTCAATCGTAAGAGTAACAGAACCGATATATTTGCTCGTACGATTAAAAGGTAATGTAAAGAGCAATGAAAAAGGCACTTGTTTGGGTTCTATCCATCGTTTTGGCACTGGCAGCAATGATTTATCAGAGAAGCACCGGGCCGACATATGAATACAAAGGCTACGTTGAGCACAATGGCGAGAAGCATAAGTATGAACTTTTACGTACACACGAAACGACTGGCGGAGCTTCCATTGAGATGCCCTACATCAAGGATGCAGATATGAACGCAACGTTGAATTACAAGCGTTATCAAACGAGTGATTCCATTACCACACTAAACTTTGAACTAAACAGCGACAACCAGTTTGTTGCTCAATTACCCGTACAACCTGCAGCAGGTAAAATGGAATACTATGTAACCGGTAGTATTGGTGGTAAGGCATTCAGCATTCCCGAAGAAGGGAAAGATAAGATCGTACTTCGATACAAGGACCCTGTATCTGATTTTATACTGATACCACACGTTTGTATGATGATCATTGTAATCATCTTTGGTATTCGAGCTGGATTGAGCGTTCTCTTCGACCCAAATACCATGCGTAAATGGACGGTGGTTGCCTTCTCAGCCATGACGCTGGGGGGAATGATTTTAGGACCATTAGTGCAGAAAAGCGCGTTTGGAGAATATTGGACCGGCTTCCCGTATGGAGGAGATTTTACCGATAACAAAATGCTCATCATGTGGCTGGCATGGGCAATCGCCCTGGCCATTATTGGCTTCAAGCCCAAAAAGAAGGAAAACATCAGTCGCGCTGCGGTGCTAACAGCGGCGATAGTTATGACTGTGGTCTATCTAATTCCACATAGCATGGGAGGGTCTACACTTGATTACGAACAGGTAGACAAGGGTATTGATCCAAAGGAAGCAATCCGAACCGGGGCTGAAGAGTAGACCTAAGACGATCCACTTTAAATACACCTGCATATGATAGCGAATTGGGTTCATGTCATGCTCGTCCATGTGGCGGTTCTTGGAACGCCTTGGTTGCTGTTTAAAGTGTTGCGCCATCGAAAGGCACCAATGGATTCTGCTCCGTGGAAAACCACGTTTATGGCTTCCATCGTTTTAGCAGTGCTTACGGTTGCATCGTACTTTACAGGACCCGAAGCGGCGGAGTGGACCAAGCAGGTTTTAGCCAATTTTCCGCAGGACCATGTGGAGGACCACGCCCTATGGGGAAGAGTAGGTATGGTTATTCAGGGTATTGCAGGACTACTCGGTATCATGGGATGGGCAAGTATTGCTCAGGAAGAAGTGCCTGACCGAAGAATTTCAGTTATTCTGATCACCTTGCTCATTGTTAATACCCTGGTTCTCATCTATACCGCGCATCTTGGCGGTTTTATCCGAAGAATGGATTTGGCGTTTTAAGGCACCCTGAGAAAAGGAAACACTCAGTTCTTTATTGACCCATGGTTAACCACCATTTGGCTGTTGGAAATTCAGAGACGTTGTTCAGTAAAATCGACTCTCCCATTTGCGGTGTGGCCAATGGCACATCCTTTTTCTTTGCTTCGGCCGAAATTCGCTCAATTGGGTCGGTCCAACTATGAGTAGCCAGGGCGAAAGCACCCCAGTGAATTGGCACAATTAAGGCGACGCGAAGATCAATGGCTGCCTGCACCGATTCCTCTGGCATCATGTGAACGTCCCTCCAAAGCTCGTTGTATTGTCCGCATTCCATTAGCCCTACGTCAAACGGGCCATACTTGTTTCCAATCTCTTTGAAGTGTTTTCCATATCCACCATCCCCACTAAAATAGAGGTTCTTGCTTGAGCCTTTTATGATCCAGGATCCCCATAAGGTAGCGGATTGGTCCGTCAGTCCCCTGCCCGACATGTGCCGCGAAGGTGTTAATACGATCGTTAGATTCTTGTAGGATTCTTCCTGCCACCAATCCATCTCTGAGATGCGACTTTCATCAATTTCCCACCGCTTAAGGTGGTTGCTTACTCCAAGTGGGACAAAAAAGTGATCTACCTTGTCTTTTAATTCTTTTATGGATTCATAATCCAAATGGTCATAGTGGTCGTGTGATATAATAACCGCATCAATGGCCGAAAGGTCTGAAATGGATATCGGCATTTTACTGTTGAAACGTTTTCGACCCAACCATGGGTGAGGTGCGGCATATTGACTAAACACCGGATCCATGAGTACCTTTTTGCCATCAATTTCAATAAGGAAAGAGGAATGCCCAAGCCAGGTTATCCTTGTCGTTGAATCCGCTAGTGCGGAAAGGCTTTTGGGGTTTATGTCTTTAACCTCCAAGTTGACCTTGGGGGCAACGTTGGGGTCTGGGTTCATGGTTTCTTTGAGCATCGCCGTAATGCTGTGGCAGTTCAGTTCCATAACGATTTCTTCGTCATTTAAGAATACATCGTCTGCGTAATGCCCCGACTGCGCATAAGCCACTTTCTGGTCGTCGGTTACACTACCTCCAAACTGCGGACTAATGTTTAAGAACGCTATGCCAATAAGTACGATCAATAACACAATGGAGCCCAGACCGATAAAGAACCTTTTAAAAAACTTTTTCATTCTCTGTGTTTTTACACTCGCCAGGAGTGATGTTCAACAAGGGTACGAGAAATTTTGAAATAAACATGGTTAGAATCAACGTGCCTCAATCATTTCGTGAAAGATTCAATACCGGAAGCATAAAAACAAGGGCGTAATAACATCTATCCTGGCTTCCACACAGTCTTAAACAATGGAAATCGATAATGATCAAAAACATGATTTTTGAACAAAAAACATCGATTTTGGCTCTTTTTTAGCTCAATTTGGCTAATTTTCGATAGTTTTGATTCAAAATCGAACAAAATTCGACGTATCACTTATCGAAAACATTGACACACTGAGGAAGCTAGTCGAGTTGCTAAAGCAAGGCCAATTCGACGATATAACCTCTCAACTTGCTACTATTTCAATACCCTGTTCTGCATTCAGTCCGTATGCCTCCTGGGAAGAAACGAGATATACCCGAAATTGCATTGCTCATAACGATGAGTTTGAGCTGGTTCTCTTGTGCTGGCCGCCGCATCTTGGAACCGATATCCATGGCCATGATGAGAAAGAGTGCTGGGTCAAAATTCTGAATGGTGAGTTTGAAGAACACACCTACGAGCGTACAGGTGATTCGTTTGAACCCACAGGAACAAGAAGGTTAAACCAATTCGAGGTGACTGACGCCAACGACAAAACCTTCTTGCACAGTCTCAAAAATGTATCGTCGGAGCATGCCATGAGTTTACATTTGTATATGGCACCAATCAAGAGGTGTGATGTGTACGATACGGATGAGGAGAAGTTTAAGTCAGTGTCACTGACTTACGATACTGTGGTGACTGAGTTTAGCTAGTGGCTTGAGGAAGTTGGATGTTCAACTGCCTAAAATCCTCCAACCCGGTGATGTTTTCTTCCTCCAATCGATTCTTTAAACGTTCCGAGATAATAGGTAACCAGTTTAACTGGTAAAGTTCGAAAAAGTCGGCTTCAGAATATGAAGAATTAAAGGTAAGCGAATCAAACAAAACCCGTTTGAAATGATCGTGCGAAACGTCAATAAGTTCAACCAGTTCCTTCGCATTTTGAACTGTAACGTCCATACGTTGATCACCAATTTCTTGTCGAATGTAGAATGTAGAATTGTCAAAGTCGATCCACTCGAAGTTGTGCTCAAGAACATACTGAAAGAAATAATAGTGACCATCAATCAATGCACCATCTTTCCGTTTGTATGTCAGGTGGTAGAATCGGTGCTTGGGAAGATTCATGTCTTCGAGAATAAGCTTCAGTCTTTTTGAGACTATAAATCCGGCACCTCCTGTAGATCCACTGTCACCAATAATGTCTACCTCACTCGATCCCCTTTTGAGTTGAACAGGGTTGAACAGAGGTTCGTAATCCCCGATTTCAAACCGGGACAGGTCTTCTGCATTGTCAACCATATTATAGAGCGCATAGTCAAGCTCGGCCTTGTTTCCTTTCGTTTCAAGATCTTCGTAGAATCGGTAGAACATAAATACGAATATAGATTGTTAGGCTTTTAACAATTGACAAAGATTGTATGAGCGTAAGTGTTCGGTTTACCGGTGTTGATTTCCCACAGTTAGCCAACCCAATGCAGGCTAAACACTAAACGCATTGCCCTAACCGTTCAACTCATATGAAGATTCGTCAATTCCTCGGTCTGATACCCGTTGCAGGACTTCTGGTTTACGTACTCTTGCCAAAGGCAGAAACTCCGGTTGAACACCAATCGGAATCATTAAACGACACAGACACAACTGCCGTTGCTTCGGTAGAAATAAAACTGGATACGTCGGTTTTTGAACATACTGCTTTTGATGTTTACCACATTAAACTGGTTAACTACTTTGAGAATGACACGATTACAGGATCGAGAATCGAAATGAAAGACTATGTCGCCGTTGATTATCAGTTGGATACGTTGCTGCATCGTTTGTTTGATCATCCAAGGTTTGAGGGCCTTTCGCCTGATCAGATCAGCAGGATAAAGATCATTTCGAATACCTATGGTTTTATCCGGGGGAATAACATCTATTGGGAAGCAGTACTTTATGTAGATGGTCAAACGCACAAAATTCGGTATGCGCTTACGTATAGGGGCCAACGAAAAGGACGGTTTTGGCACAATGCCGGTTTGTTGCATTTCCCAGAAACGGGTTGATAAAGTTCTATTGTCTGAACACAAACTGAAGCGTGCACATTACCCGTTTATCTTGAAGCCTCATTGGTTCATACCTCCCGCTGGTCTTTTTAACCGCATTCAAAGCATCTTGCCTGGTTTGATAGGTCAGATACCCATAAGCCTTATGCACCCATACACTATCTAACCTCCCGGTCCTGGTCATATTGGCCCTGATAATCAAACTACCGTCGTCATCATGACTGAAACGAACCTCGCGTTCAAGGAATTCCCGTAGTTTCGATGGCCCACCAGGATATTCCCAGTATTCATTTACCAGATAGTATTCAAAAAATTCCTCTATTTCCAGGAGTTCATCTGACTCATCAGAGATGAGTCCCAGATCATGGTTTTGCGAGCGCATATACCCGCCCCGTTTATCGTAATAAATCCACCAACCAATTGAGTCTCCATCGTCTAAGGCGGCTAGCCTGCCCCGGGCCCTCATCTTCCCATTTGCATAGTACTGTGTGCATATATAGCTTTGTTTGTCAAGCACCACCTGGTAATTTAAGCTCCCATCTTTTCGCCACGCCATTTTACTCCGATCTGGAATGTGGATTGAGTGTAACGCTCCATTCGTGAAATAGTGGCGTGACTCAAGCTGAACCCCCTGGTTGTAGGTGATCTCCGTTTTTGAACCTGAACTGTCATAGTATACACTGGTGCCGTGAAGATTTCCATGGTCGAAGAATTCTTTTCGCAGAGTTGGCGTTTGGTCGATACACCATCCATGTTTTTCACCTGATTCATATTGGTAGTGGGCCAACGTATCATCTTGCGAGTTATAAACAACCAGGTCGCCACTCGGAACGAATGTACCGTAACGACCAACATAAAGAAGCTCAGAGAGCGCAGGTTTCATAACCAGCGGGTATTTGGCCAGCGACGAGAAGATAGATTCTGGCCGATGGATGTAACTGGCACTACATCGTAGTTCAGGGGCTGTAAACTCGAAGAAACCGGAGTCAATGAAACATGACGTGCTATTTTGTTGTAATCTTAAAAAAGCACCTTCGGACTTTATCTCAATCAAGCCTCCTGTTTTGGTACTCGACCAAGTGTAGTTTTTGTCTTTAACCTGTACCATGGTTATATGTACCTCAACGGGCTTAGGTGGAATGTCGAGCGGGAACAACAGGTGTACGAAAAAAAGACCTAGGTGGATCATACATCTAAGGTACGGGGCGTAGGAGTGGGGTCAAATCAGAAATTGACGAGCGGTACAACTCAATTAAACAAAGGGCATAAAACCAAAAAAGCCCATGATGTACATCACAGGCCTGATTCTTTAACCCGAAATCGGGTGTCAATCCAAGACTATTTTAGCTTTGGTCGTCGATGTCTGTTGATACGCCATTAGTTTTAACAGACTCAATTCCGTTGTCACGTCCTGAGGCGGAAGAGTACATTTGGCTTGAGCCAATGACCTGGCCATTGGTAGACTTAAGATTGAAGTGGAATTTGCCGCTGGCAGACTCTTTTTTCTCATAGCGTGCATCATCGCCGCAATTCTTTTGTACGGAAGCAATTCCATTTTCACAGCTAGCTTTTGCTTTATAACCTTCACTGGCTAAAATGTTCTGTCCGTTGCTCGCTTTTAGACGAAATCTGAACTCACCAGATTTGTCCTTATATATCTCAAATTTTCCCATAGATCGAAATTAAGAAGACTTCTTAATATTTACATGCTAAACATGCTGAATTTATTCAGATTGTGGACGTTTAGGGCATAACCTTGAGAGAATTAACTAATAACGGCATTCTCAAACAAAAAGTTACAGGCTCCGTAAACCGAATGTAGGCAACCATAGCAATACCCTCCGGTATCAACAGGCTTCGAGTTTATGAAGTATAAAAGGTCACTTGTTTTGTCGATTTTTGTCGATGGTTTAACCTGAAACCAGACCCGTTCAGAGTAAAACCCGTATCCGTTCGTCTGAAAAGACAATGGAACGTACAATTGATGTTTCAATGGCCCAAAAGCGAACAGGACGCATAGCACAAGCGGTACAGCAGTTTAGCGGTAGCCTCTTTGGTTTTGTTCGGAAAAAGGTAAGCTCGAACGAAGATGCAGAAGATATCCTGCAGGAAGTGTGGTACCAATTGAGTAACCTGAACAATTTGGCGGACGTTGAAAATGTAGGAGCCTGGCTGTACAGGGTGGCTTCTAACAAGGTAACCGATCTTTATCGGAAGAAGAAAACCGAATCTTTGGAGTCTATGGCCGAAGTAAAAGGGGGAGAGTCGATCGACATAAGTACAATGCTCCTACTTGATGAGGCAGAAGGACCCGAATCGTTGTCGTATAGACGTGTGGTGATGGAAGAGCTTATGGATGCTTTGGAAGAACTGCCAGTTGAGCAACGCAATGTATTCACGTTACACGAGTTTGAAGGCGTATCGTTAAAAGATATTGCTGCCAGAACCAATACCAACCTAAAAACAGTGATCAGCCGAAAAGGGTACGCCGTGAAACATCTTCGATCCAGAATGAACTATTTGTATCAGGAGTTAACAGATTAAAGAAAAGAAATTATGAATTCAGGAAAATATAGAGGAAAAGCCAAGATGCTAATGATGATACCCATTTTTATTTTAGCAATTCTTGCGATGACCACAGTGGTAATGTTGTTGTGGAATGAACTAATGCCGGAACTGTTTAATCTAAAAGAGATTAGCTTTTGGCAATCAATGGGGTTAATAGCTCTTTCAAAGCTCTTGTTCCCAGGGAGTGGGAGCTTTGGTAAACACAAGGGGTATAAAAAACATGGATACATGAAAGAGAAGATGATGCATATGTCGCCAGAGGAACGCGAAGAGTTTAAGGCTCGCTGGAGGCAGCGCTGCTCTACCCACTATAGGAATGAAGCCCAACCGTCCAACGATGACGATGTAAGTCAGTTGAATGAATGAAGGCAATAGCCTATCTTGAACCAAAAGACAAAAGAATGAAAGTCATTATTACAGGGGCAACGGGAATGGTTGGCAAAGGAGTTCTTCTCGAATGCCTTGACCATCCTGAAGTCAGCCAGGTGCTGGTTATCGGGAGAAACTCTGTCGGAATGGAGCACGACAAATTGAACGAGGTTATACATTCAGATTTCTCTGATTTTACCCCAATACGGGAGCAGCTGATTGGCTACGACGCATGCTACTGCTGCATGGGTGTAAGTGCTGCGGGTATGAGTGAAGAACAATACACGAAACTAACCTATACATATACCATGGAGCTGGCAAAACTGTTGGCTTCCATTGATACCAACATGACACTTACATACGTGTCAGGAGAGGGGACAGATTCTTCTGAAAAAGGAAGAAGCATGTGGGCCCGGGTAAAAGGTAAGACCGAAAACGATTTGATGAAACTAGGTTTTAAGCAGTCATTTATGTTCCGCCCGGGGGCCATTATTCCACTGCGAGGAATTAAGTCGCGAACTCGGTTGTACCAGTTTATATATGATTACTTCATGTGGTTGGTAAAACTAGGTAAACGATTGGCTCCCAACTCAGTGGTTAATACAACGGAAATTGGACTGGCGATGATTAATGCAACCCGTTCGGGTTACGAAAAGCAGGTTGTTCGCCCGGCAGATATTCTTACGCTGGCGAACAACTAACCGATTGGTAAGACCAGTTCTACCCGGGTTCCGGTAGCATCACTTATTTCGGAGAGGTCAGTAACCGTCATACGCGCAGTCAGGTCTTGTTCCGTAAACAAACGTATTCGGTCTTCAACAATAGCAAGTCCATAGCTCTTTTTGTCCGACTTTTTAACCTTGTTTTTGGAAGACTTTTTGATACCCACACCATTGTCTTCTACCACGCATAGAACCGCATCGTTTCCGTGATATGAAAAACGCACACTCAATAAACCATTGGAGTCGTTGTTGAAACCATGCTTGATTGCATTTTCGCAGATGGGCTGAATCATTAAAGGCGGCAGATTTACATCATCCTTTAGCAGTTGTGGTTCGGCTTCCACCTCGAAGGAGAATCTTGAGGCGAATCTTTTTTGCTCAAGTTCCATGTAGTTTTTAAGGAATGACATTTCCGATTGTAGGGAAGTCATACTGGCGCGCGAGTGTTCAAGTCCTTTTCGCATCAGCTGTGCAAACTGACCGATACTGGAGTAGGCCGATGGTAGATCTTCTTTCAGAATGTCGTTTTGGATCGAACTCAACGCATTAAAAACGAAATGAGGGTTCATTTGCCCCTGCAAAGACGCAAGTTCACTTCGCTTAAGACGAAGCTTTAGGTTTGCATTCTTCTGTTCTTCAAGGAAAACACGGTTAAGCGATAATTGACTCTCTTCTCTCATCCGATTGATTAAGTCGGCAAGAGCCAGGGAAAGCAAAACCGTTTCCAGTGCAGTACCTACCGCAACAATGTTGGTTGTAAACCAGTTTAACGGTACGAGCCCGAAGTCTTTCAAAACATAAAGAATCAGACCACCCATAAATACCAGCCATGCCACGAAAAGAATTTGTGCCGAGCGATCTTTTTTCCAAAAACCAATGTAAAATGAGCACCATAGAATCAAAACGGCGCAGTAAAAGGCATTGGCCTGTAAAAGTACGGTGGCAACCAGATACTTACCCGCGAGAATGAAGATACCCGTAACTACATAACTGATGTTAACACCGTAATACGCCCATTTGAATCTAGGCATATTCTCTTTAATGTTGATGAACCGAATAACAAAGAAATTCCCACTGAGTGCCACACATACAACAAATAAGTACATGGCCATGTAATTGTATTTCTCTCCCAGAAGCGGGAAGAAGGTTTGGTAAATACCAAGTAAACTGCTTTGTGCCAACAGCGAAAAGGTGACATAGACCACGTAGTACAGGTACAGGTTTATGCGGGTCACAAAGTAGATCACCAGGTTGTACAGGATCATCACAAGCAGTATCCCAATGAACATACCATAAAGAATAACACTGTTCGACCAGTGTTTGCCGCGCATAGTCGTTTCCGTACCGACTTCATAGCCGAGCAATATCTGCTGGTCAGCCTTTAATCTGAAAAGCACGGTTCGGGTTTCGCCAGGTTGAATGAAGAGGTTGAAATGATATCCAGGGTCTTGAAGCACTTTGGCGTGCGAAAGATTGACGCCATTGATCAAACTCGGTTCAAAATGACCAAACTCGGTACTGTCGTAATACGAAATGGTGGTGACATACGAAACCGGGTAGTAGATCATTAACCGGTCGGATGAAGTGTGGTTGGTTACTCTGAACTTTACCCAAATTGGCAACTTAGTAAGCCCCAGATTCGGAGTTTCATGTGAGTTTTTCGACTTGCCTGTTGTTCGCAATACCTCTTGCGGAGTTAGTGCATCATCCTTATCAATAATATATTCCAAATCACGACCGTGAGAGCGATAGCGAACGTCTTTGTCGTCCACCGAAATAGGAGAGGCCCATGCGGCATGGTTCGAAAGAATAAGCACGGCTGCCAGAAGCAACAAAGGAGCGAGGATTTGGGAGTATGAATTCCTTTTCATGTTATTCGGTTGGTAAGATGAGTTGGATTTTACTTCCCGGCAGGTCAGGAGAGGAAAGAAGGTCGATGCTGGCATCCAGTCCCTGTTCAACAAACAACAAAATCCGTTCACGTGTAATGGCCAACTGTTCGCCGGCATCAGAGAACGATGTAATCGTTTGGTGAGGGTTGTTGTCGGAAATGGTGCACTGTATGTATTTGCCTGGTTTAGGTTCAAAATGAATTATTAGTGTTCCGTCCTTTATGTCGGCGAGACCTCTCCGCAAAGCATCTTCACAAATGGGTTGAATCAGAAAGGTTGGAATAAAAACACGAGCCTTTTGAATCATTGGATCAACGTGGATTTTAAATTCAAAAGATTCCAGGAGCCTTTTTCGCTCTAGTTCCAGATAATTGCTTAGAAAGAGAACCTCAGACGATATACTCGTTTTGTTGGCTCTGGAGTGTTCCAGACCGGTTCGCATTAGCTGTGCGAATTTGCCTATGCTCGAATAAGCATTGGCCAAATCTTCCTTAACAATGTCAGATTGTATAGAACCTAAAGAGTTGAACACAAAGTTTGGGTTAAGTTGGCTTTGGAGAGAGGCAAGTTCGCTCCGTTTGATTCGAAGGTTTAGCATGGCATTTTTTTGTTCTTCCAGAAGAACTCGGTTTAACGATAATTGCCGCTCTTCCTTAAGTCGATTAATTAGATCGGCCAGTGCAAGTGAAAGCAACACGGTTTCCAATGCAGTGCCAATGGCAATAATGTTATTGGTGAACCAGTTAAAAGGCAGAAAACCAAAGTCTTTGAATACGTATATGATGTTGCCCAGCATAAAAACCAACCAGGCAATGAATACTGTTTTTGCCGATTTGTTCTTCTTTACAAAACCAATGTATGCGGAGCAACCTAGGATCAAAACAGCGCAATAGAATGCGTTTATCTGAAGCACAAAAACGGCCGATTGAAGGTAACCGCTAAACGTCATGATCAAGACGGCAACATAGCTAGAATATACGAGGTAGAAGGCCCACCGCATTCGAGGAATATAAGAGCGTACATCAATGAACCGATAAACGAAACTAGCCCCACTAAGGGCCAGGAAAACAACCAGCATAGGCAGTGATTCACGGTTGTATTGGATGCCAAGAATGGGAAAGTAGTTTTGGTATAAACCAATGATTGCACTTTGTCCAAACAGCGAAAAGAATACATAGACCACATAGTGCAGGTATAAGTTGATACGGGTCACAAAAAAGATGACCAGGTTGTACAACATCATAACCAGCATAATGCCCACGAACATGCCGTAGATCAACACATTTCGGGCGTGCCGTTTGCCCACCACTTTTTCGCGCTGGCCAAATTCAAAAGCAAGAAGAATTTGTTGATCCGATTCCATTCTAAACCAAGCCGTTCGAGACTCTCCCGGAAGTATGTTCATCTCAAAGTGATACCCGAGATCCCGAACCGTTTTCTCATTGATATAGGTAATGCCCGTCGTTCTTTTTGAATGGTCATTGGAAAAATCAACGCTGTCGTAAAAAGTGAGATGACTCACATTGGCCACCGGATAATGGATGCTCAGGCTGGAGTCGTTTGTTGTGTTGACAACGTTAAATCGCACCCAGACAGGTGATGTTTGCATGCCGAGGTTCGGAATGCTTGCATCGCTTGTGGCCCAGTTTCTAGATTGTAGCGACGTGGGAGTGGAGCTGTTACTTTCGTCAATGAAGTATTCGATCTCGCTGCCCGATAGCATGCGTCGGTCGCCCGCGTTCGATGCGAGTGAAATTAGGCATAGGCCCAAACAGGCAATAAATAAGCAGAGTCGCTTGGTCATGGCAAGTGTACCTACGCTGCAATCCATCATTGCCGTAGGGGTTCTCAGTTGTTAATGATTTTACGAAATAAAAAAGCCTATAGCACGGTTTAATGCCATGGAATAGGCAAGATACAAAATAATTTTCTTATTCTGTTAACAGCCAGTGGGTTGTGGGCTGTAAATCTACCGAACCAGATAGATTGGTCCCGATCGAAGTACTTCGTTTCCGTTCATATCTATACCTTCAAACCAATAGTGATAAGTGCCAAGCAAGGCCTTCTTTTTATTGGCGAAGCCATCCCATTGGTTGTTGGGCATTGATGTTTCGTGAACGATCTCTCCCCATTCATTAAAGATACGAATGGTATACGATTGCATACCTCTTACAACAAACCCAAACTGGTCGTTTATCTCATCGTGGTTTGGGCTCACTGCATTGGGTATATACAGAACAAAGGCATCGCTGATTACCAGTTCTTTTGAACGTTGATGACTACAGCCAATGCCGTTTGATGCAACCAAAGTAATGGTATAGCGACCGCTATCCGGATAGGTATGACTTGGGTCGTCAAGAGAGGTCTGACTGCCATCACCAAACGTCCAGTTAAACGAAGTTGCGTGTTCGGAATGATTGGAGAACTCCACAGTCTTATTAAGGAAGTCGGGGTGAGTGGGCGTGAAAAAAAAGTCGGAGACCGGATGAGGAAAAACTTCCAATTCTCGTTCTTTAATCATGGAGTCGATACAACCAAATTCGTTCCGTGAGATAAGCTTAATGGTATAAACACCGGTATTTGAGTACGCGTGTACGGCGTTTCTATCACCGGAGATTGTGCCGTCACCCAAATACCATGTGTAGTCGTCCTTTGAAGTCTCTACTGTTCTGTTGGTAAAGAAAACATCCACTCCGGTGCACGTAGGGTTCTCCGCAAGCTCGAAATTTGACCTTGGAAGAGGATTGACTGTAACCGTGTAGTTCGCTCTATAGGCTTCACTACAGTTGTCGGTTAACCCAATCGTGTACGTAGTTGTTGATGGCGGAGTTAGTGTTTTTTGGCCACCTAATCCCTGGTTTTGATTCCATTCAATTGTATGATTTCCCGATAGCCCACCAGAGGCTAGGGCCTCTATGGTAACCGACTGTCCAAAGCATATTGATGTGTCGGCAGGAAGTTGGAGCGTCAACGGAGATCGAACTACAATGGAATGTTGATCGACACCGGATTTTGGGGTACATCCATCTGCCACCACTAATGAAATAGACGTGTCTTTGTACACCGTTACGTTGAAACTACTTGAACTCGAATTGCCCATGTTCCAATCAGGTACATGGTTTTCGTCTTTACCACCAGTCGATGTGTACGACAAGGTTATGGTTTCACCGTAACAAGCTGTGTCGGAACCAATAATTTGTGCACTTATGGGGTCTAGAACCCGGGTTTGAACAGAAAGGACAGGTTCATATGAGCTACACCCATCCAGCAAACGAACACGAACTGTTGTGTCGGATTTGGGTTGGATGTTTAAGTCAGAATTCGAAACAGGTCCATCTCCCCAATCAAACAAGTGATTTGCAGGGATGCCACCGGAGGCAAGGGCTCTATGATTGGCAACAGTGCCGTCGCAAATCGTGGTGTCGTTGCTAAGCGTTAGCCTTAGAGAATCTCGCACGGCCCCTTGAAAAAAAGCTGTGTCAAAGGTTTCAGTACAGCCATCCGTGATCCGAACCCAAAAGTCATGTGCTCCAGGTGTAAGATTCTGCCTGGCCGAAACAAGTTCTGTGAGTGGGCCAACGGTGCTGCCGTTGTCAGATGTGAACCAATATGTTCCGAGCCCTCCTTTTGGTTTAATCGAAAAGTTGAAGTCGGCACCCTGACAGACAATGGTGTCAGAGGTTTGGCTGTATTCGATGGAATCCCGAACTATAATTCGAATTGTGTCAAAGAGTTCCTGCTTCATGCAAACTTCTCTGTAGCGCAGGTAAATCACCGTGTCTTTCGTGGCAACAAACGACTGGCGTTGGCTACCGGGAATTCCGTTCCAGTAATATACCCGATCCGGAGCACTTCCTCCAGAACCAAAAGCTTCTATGGTAATGGGCTGTTTATAACAAACCGTTGTGTCGGGAGTACGGGTGAGTTTGAGAGCCGGCCTGAAAGCTTCAAATCTGGCCTTGAATCCGGTTCCTACCACGTAGGGGTCGGAAAAGTGGGTAACGGTAAACCCACCTGTATAACTGACAAGGGGTTTGCCGCCGTTTGGCAGGGTTTGGCCTGTAAAACCACCCAACAGAATTCCTTGTGTATTATATCCTGAATAAACATAAACGGAATCGTAGCCGTTCTCATAATCAAATTCAAGAAAAGTAAGGTGTGCACTATCACTTATCGAAAAGTCGATGACTAAGGTGTCTCTCGAAAGGCCTTCATATCGACCTTCACCTGCGTGATCATAAATGTAACCATCACACAAGTTAACCCGGCTATGAGATCGTTGTGGTAAAAGGTAGCTGTTACAAATGTGTCGGGTTGAATCAAACAGAAGGTAGTTGGTCTTTACCATAGTGTCTTTCACCCCTTTGTAACAGCCTTCGGCAATCAGCTGAACGGTGAAATACTGTTGCGAGTTATATGCATGAGCCGGATTCTGAGCAGTAGAAGACGAACCATCTCCGAAACTCCATTCAAACTTTGAGGCGTTTGTTGAGAGGTTGGTGAACTGAACCACATCACCATTGCGACAAAAAGCCGTATCAGACATAAAATCGGCCACAACCAGGCTGCTGTCGTATTCATCTCCAACACCAACCGCATACCACGCATTTGTAGTAGCTTCTACTTCCTTACTACAAAATCCATAGAGGTCTACGGCAGACTGAATACCATAATACCGGGCATCGTCATATTTCGATGTACGGGTGAGATAAACCGTGAGATTTCGATAGGCAATTTGTTCTGCTTTTCGGATGCCAATACTATCAACGGTATAAGTATCATTATTGTCGTTCGTGCCAGACCGACCTTCGCACAACAGGTAAAACCAAAAGTTTTGAACGCCACTGTTGGTATGAACACCTCCATTGTCACTCGACCGCGTGTGCCAATATTGCCCCTTATAGGTAGTTGGGTCGCGATGTGTTTTTGGATTAGACATATTCCGAATTCCATTGGCACTCGCCATAATGTCTTCGCCCATTCGCCACGAAAACTGAGTTGAATCGGTGTAGTACTCAATGGCATTGCCAAAGATGTCGCTGAACGATTCATTTAGAGCCCCACTTTCATAAGAATATACCAGGTTGGCACTGTTCGTCGTGACTGCATGTGATACTTCGTGCCCGCATATATCTATGCTTGTGAGAGGAGTGTAAGAAGTTCCATTCCCATCACCATACGTCATGACACTTCCATTCCAGAAAGCATTGACATAGCGATTGGCATAGTGGACATAGCTTCGGATTTTGGCACCGTTGTTATCAAAACTATTTCGGTTAAATCGCTCCTGGAAATAGTCGTATGTCATTTCGGCTCCAAAGTGTGCGTCGCCTGCTATTTCATCAAAGTTTGAATTGTAATTGTTCCAGTAATTGTCACCATCCGTAAAGTCAACCGCTGTGCTGTAGTTGGTGCCCTTTCGCATATTGTATGTCTCAATACCTTTACCACGCCCGACTTCCCGCAAGCGATAAGTGCCCGGGCTAACACTGTCCGTGGTTATGGTTCGGACTCCCCGATACTTCGTATTGGCTGTGCCTTTAACGTCGGTTTGATGTAGAAGATCTTCAACTGCCCAAATAGCTCCGGTAGCAGCATGAACAAATACATTTTTGCGAAGCAGTGGCTCATCTGAGTTGATTTCAAATTGATAGCACAGGTCTAGCTCCAGGTCAAAGTTTAGGTCCTTAGGTACGTAAACCAACTCGCCATGAGGGAAATAGGTAGCGTTGTCATCGTCTTTCCAAATCTTAAGAAGAG